>CAZOKP010000030.1:0-27558 GCA_964580435.1 uncultured Eubacteriales bacterium | reverse complement strand
CGCGAGGGCGGCCGGACGGTCGGTGCCGGCACCGTCACCGAAATCATGGAGTAGGAGAGACACATGGTCGTTGCGAGGAACAGCGTGATGAAGCAATCCGACAGAGTCGCTGCGAGCAAAGCGTGGCAGTCTGAGAGTTATAGGGTAAGATTCCTCTCTTCGCTCGGAATGACCCACTTGGGTCAGATTGCCACGGCGCAAAGCGTCTCGCAATGATATTGAGTTGGAGAGAGACGGAGAACCGAGGAACGAAAGATGGAAAAAATCAGAATCAGGCTGCAATCGTTTGATCACCGGCTTTTGGACCAGTCGGTCAAAGACATCGTGACCAAAGCCAAGCGGACCGGAGCACAGATCTCAGGTCCCATTCCGCTTCCCACGACGATTCATCGGTATTGTGTCCTCCGTTCTCCGCACGTGGACAAGAAGTCTCGAGAGCATTTCGAGATGAGAATCCACAAAAGGCTGATCGATATCAGCGAGTACAACAACGAGACGATCGAGGAGCTTCAAAAACTGGATCTGCCGGCCGGGATAGACGTGGAGATTCAGGCCTTCGGGACCGGAGGAGAATGACCATGATTGAAGGGCTGATTGGCAAGAAAGTCGGCATGACCCAGAGCTACGATGCCGAGGGGAATGTGATCCCCGTTACTGTGATCAAGGCCGGGCCCTGCACTGTGGTGCAGAAAAAAACCGTGGAGAAAGACGGGTATTCCGCGGTGCAGCTCGGGTTTGTGGAAGAGAAACCGGCCAAAAAGCCCGCCAAGGCGCTTGTCGGCCACTTCCAAAAATCGGGCCTGCCCCCGACCAAGGTTCTCCAGGAGTTTCGTTTCGCCGGCCAGGCTGAGGTCAAAGAAGGCGATCAGGTCCTCGTCGATATCTTTGAAGCCGGAGAGAAGGTCCATGTCGTCGGGACGAGCAAGGGCAAAGGCTTTCAGGGTGTGGTCAAGCGCTGGGGCTTCCGGGGCGGAGGGGCCAGCCATGGGTCGATGTTCCACAGGGCGCCCGGCTCAATCGGCGCTTCTTCTTATCCCTCCCGGGTGATGAAGGGAATGAGAATGGGCGGACATATGGGCATGGACAGAATCACCGTCAGGAATCTGACGGTCATCCAGGCGGATAAGGAGAACAACCTCCTCATGATCAAGGGGGCAATCCCGGGTCCACGAGGCGGCTACGTTCTCATCAAGAAGGATAACTTTAAGATCAAGATAGCCTAAAAAAGGCATAAGAGAGAAAAAAATGGCGAAAGTTCAAGTGCTCAATGGAAGCGGACAGACGGCCGGTGAGGTCGAACTTCCGGCAAGGGTTTTCTCTTATCCTGTGAAAGAGCACCTCCTCTATGAGTCGGTCGTCCAGCATCGGGCGGCCCAGAGACGGGGGACGGCTTCGACGAAGACAAGAGGAGAAGTGTCTGGTTCGAACCGAAAGCCTTGGCGGCAGAAAGGAACAGGAAGAGCCAGAGCGGGAAGCATCCGCAGCCCGTTGTGGCGGAAAGGCGGCACCGTTCATGGTCCCAAGCCCCGGGACTATTCTTATGAGATTCCGAAGCAGGCGAGGAAAAATGCTTTGAAGTCGGCTCTGGCTTTGAGATTTTCCGAAAAGCGCCTTGTCGTCCTGGCTGAAGCTAATCTGAAAGAACCGAAAACCAAGGAAGCGGCCAAGCTTCTCCAAAGTCTCAACCTGGACTCCGCTCTCATTGTCGATCGGCATGATAATAAGAACCTTTTTCTGGCCCTGCGGAATATTCCGAACGTTAAGGCTGTCGACTCGAGATTGCTTTCAGTCGTAGATGTCCTGAAGCATAAATGGCTCGTCTTGACCCAGCGAGCCCTCGAATCATTGCTGGAGAGGATCTAAAGATGAAAAGCTCCTATCAGATCATTTTGCGGCCGATCATCACGGAGAAAAGCACCCAGCTTAAAGAGAAAAATAAAGAAGTCTGCTTTGAAGTAGCAACGAAAGCCACCAAGACGGAGATCAAGAAAGCTGTTGAGCATCTTTTCAAGGTCAAGGTGGAGAGCGTCCGGACTCTGCACAAGACCGGAAAATGGCGGAAAGTCGGCCGCAATCAAGGCCAGACTAAAGATTGGAAGAAGGCCTACGTGAAGCTCAAAGAAGGCGAAAAAATGATTGAATATTTTGAGGCAGTCTAAAATGGGCATGAAAACATACCGACCGCGAACACCGGGCTTACGCCACCGGACAGGATTGACTTTTGAGGAACTGACGAGCCGCGTTCCCTATAAGCCTTTGCTCGATTTCCTTCCTGTTTCAGCGGGAAGAGATTCACGCGGCCGTCTCGCCATACGCCATAGAGGCGGCGGCCACAAGAGGATGTACCGCCTGATCGACTTCAAAAGGGATAAGATCGAAATCCCCGGCGTTGTGGAGACCGTCGAGTATGACCCCAACCGCTCGGCCTTTATCTCCCTGATAAAATACAGAGATGGCGAGCACCGCTACATCCTGGCTCCCCTGAACCTGAAAGTCGGACAGGCTATCGTTTCCTCGGATGCCCAGGTGGATATCCTTCCGGGAAATGCCATGCCCTTACGGTTTATCCCTCTCGGGACGATCATCCACAACATCGAACTCAAAAAGAACAAGGGAGGGCAAATCGCCAAGTCGGCAGGCTCCGGTGCCCAGATCCTGGCCAAGGAAGGAGATTATGCCCAGGTCCGGCTTCCTTCCTCGGAAATCAGGAAGATCCATTTGGATTGCCGGGCGACGATCGGCCAGGTCGGGAACTTGGACAGCCAGAATATTTCGATCGGCAAGGCCGGAAGGAACCGCTGGCTTGGCTGGAGGCCGCATGTCCGGGGTACGGCCATGAACCCCATCGACCACCCGCACGGCGGAGGGGAAGGGAAGTCCAAGGGAGGCCGCCATCCCGTGAGCCCCGAGGGGATTCCGACCAAGGGTTACAAAACGAGAAGAAGCAAAAGAACTCAGGTTTTTATTGTCCGAAGAAGGAGTAAGTAAGCATGGGCAGGTCTTTAAAGAAAGGTCCCTATATAGATCCTAACCTGAAGGAGAGTATTGCTGAGGCTCATTCTCACAAGGAAAGAAAGGTGATCAAGACCTGGTCGCGTCGCTCCACGATTATACCTGAGATGGTCGGTATTACGATTGCTGTGCACAACGGGAGAAAATTCATCCCGGTCTTCATCACCGAGAACATGGTCGGCCACAAGCTCGGCGAATTTTCTCCGACAAGAACCTTTAAAGGTCACACGTCCAAAGCCGCCAAGGCGGTCAAGATAGGCAAGTAAGATGAAAGAGAATAGCTTCGTTTCCAAGGCTGTCGCCAGGTATGTCAGGATGTCTTCCCAGAAGGGCCGGCTGGTGGCCGACCTGATCCGCGACCGGTACGTGGGAGAAGCACTGACCATCCTGCATTTTTCGGCCAGGAAGAAACTCAGTCTGATCATCGAAAAAGTCCTCCGTTCCGCCATCGCCAATGCGCAGCAGAAAGTGCCCAATATCGATGTCGACAACCTTTATATAGCCAAGATCTATATCAATGAGGGTCCTCAGATGAAAAGGATCAGACCTGCTCCCATGGGCAGGGCTCATCGCATCATCAAGAGGACCAGCCATATCCATATTTATTTAGAAGAAAAGAAAGGGAGATAGGACAGTGGGGCAGAAAACGCATCCTCTGGGTTTTAGATTAGGGTTTAACAAAACATGGTCTTCGCGGTGGTTTTCCAAAGGCACCGACTACAGCCGTTTGATTCACGAAGACCTGAAGATGAGAAAGGTGATCAAGGACAAGTACTTCCATGCGGGAATCTCCGAAATTGTCGTTGAGCGCGTCGGCCCCAAGGTCCGCGTCATCATTTATACCGCCCGGCCGGGGATCGTCATCGGTCGGGGAGGGAAAGAAATCGAAAGCCTCAAGAATTTTCTGGAAGGGATCGCTCAGAAAGAGGTTTACGTGGATATCCGCGAGGTGGACAAGCCCGAGCTCAACGCCTTGCTTGTCGGAGAAGGCATTGCCGTGCAACTCGAAAAGAGAATCGCTTACCGGCGGGCCATGAGGAAAGCGGTCGAATCCGCTCTGAGAATGGGCGCCAAGGGCATCAAGGTCATGTGCTCGGGCCGACTGGGCGGAGTGGAAATTGCCCGCTCGGAATGGTATCTCAAGGGGCGCCTTCCCCTCCAAACGCTCAAAGCCGACATTGACTACGCCTTAACCCAGGCCTTCACCACCTATGGTCAGATCGGTATCAAGGTCTGGATATACAGGGGTGATGTGGATAAATCCAAAATGACTTCTCAGACGACGGAGGTCGAGGAGATCTGACCATGTTAATGCCCAAGAAAGTCAAGTACCGGAAGGTCCAGAGAGGAAGGATGAGGGGCACAGCCAGCCGCGGCGCGGAGCTCTCTTTCGGTGAATACGGTCTTCAAGCCCTCGAGCCATGCTGGTTGACAGCCAGGCAGCTCGAGGCCGGACGAATCACCATCACCCGTTTTATGAAAAGAAGAGGCAAACTCTGGGTCAGGGCCTTCCCCTGGAAACCCGTTACCAAAAAGCCGACCGAAGTCCGGATGGGCAAGGGAAAAGGCGACCCGGAGTTTTGGGTGGACGTGATCCGGCCGGGGCGCATCATCTATGAGCTGGAAGGGGTCCCGGAAAGCGTGGCCAAGGAAGCGATGCGGTTGGCGGCTCACAAGCTGCCGATCAAAACACGCCTGATTTCGAGAGAGAATCGAGAACTGAGATGAAAGCGCGAGAACTCAGAGAACTGTCAGAGGACGAACTCCAGACTAAGGAAAGGGAGCTCGCGGATCAGCTCTTTAAACTTCGCTTTCAGCAGACTTTGGGACAGCTGGAGAATGCGATGAAGCTGAGGAATATCAGAAGGGACATCGCCAGGATCAAGACCGTGCTTAAAGAAAAGAGTCGAAGGAAGGAATAGAGAATGGAAGCCAAGCCAGAAAAAAGGAAGACTACGAAAATCGGCGTTGTCGTCGCGAAAAACACAAAGAAGACCGTCACTGTGAAGATCGAGCGACAGCTCCGGCATCCCCTGTACAAGAAGATCATCAAGCGGCAGAAGAAGTTTCTAGCCCATGACGAGTACGAAAAGTGCAAGGTGGGCGACGTCGTCCGGATCATCGAGACGAGGCCGATCAGCCGAAGAAAACGGTGGCGGGTCTTGGAGATCGTCGGCCTTTCCTCGGCCGAGGTCGAAACCGAGATGGGAGAGATGAAAGAATGATCCAGATGCGAACGATGCTCAAAGTGGCCGATAATTCGGGGGCCCGGATGATCATGTGTATCACTCCTCAGGGAGGAGGCGTCGGCCGGCTGGCTTCCGTAGGAGACATCATTTCTGCCACCGTGAAAGAGGCCGAGCCGGAGAGCAAGATTCCCAAGGGGAAGGTCGTTAGAGCGGTTGTCGTCCGGACGAGAAAAGAGGTCCGCCGCAAGGATGGCTCTTACATCCGCTTTGATGACAATGCGGCGGTGATCATCGACCGCACCGGAGAGCCGATCGGCACGCGCGTTTTCGGGCCCGTGGGGAGGGAATTGAGAGAGAAGAAGTATATGAAGATCGTCTCCTTGGCTCCGGAGGTTCTTTGATGAACAAGATCGCCCTGAAAAAGGGAGATATCGTCATAGTCCGGAAGGGCAAGGACAAAGGGAAGACCGGCAAGGTCTTGATGGTTCTTCCGGAGAAGAACAAGGTCATTGTTGAAAAAATCAATTTCACCAAAGAATTCATCCGCCCCGACCGGAGCCGGAATATCCAGGGAGGGATCATGGAAAAAGAAGCCCCTCTTTCCGTCGCCAACGTGATGCTGTTCTGTTCCGAGTGCGGCCAGGGCGTTCGGATAAAAAAGAAAGTCCTGGAGGATGGGAGCAGAGTCCGGGCTTGCTTAAAGTGCGGATTGAGCTTAGAGAAGCAATAGTAAGGAAGAAGCGATGAGCCGTCTTTATGAAAAGTATAAGAACGAGATCGTTCCCGAGCTCCAGAAGGAGCTTGGAATAACCAACCGGATGGCCGTCCCAAGACTCGAAAAAATCGTCCTAAACATGGGAGCGGGCGATGCCATCCAGAATATCAAGCTGCTGGACACGGCCAGGACTGAACTCAGCCAGATCGCCGGACAATGGCCGGTCATCGGCAGGGCCCGGAAGTCCATCTCGGCTTTTAAGCTGCGCAAAGGACAGCCCATCGCCTGCTATGTGACTCTGCGGAGCCGCCGGATGTATGAGTTCTTCGACCGCCTGGTCAACATCGTGCTCCCACGCGTCAGAGATTTCAAGGGCGTTTCTCCCAAAGCCTTTGACGGCCGCGGCAATTACACTTTGGGTCTGAGAGATCAGCTGGTCTTTCCCGAGATCGATTACACTAAGGTAGAACGGTCGAGGGGCATGAATATCACCATCGTGACGTCGGCCCGAAATGACGAAGAGGCTTTCGCCCTTTTGAAAAAATTGGGAATGCCTTTTCGAGAGGCCTGAGGACGGAGATAAAGGAAGGATAACGTGGCAAGAACATCTATGGTAGCCAAGACGTTGCGCGAGCCCAAATACGCGATTCGCAAGCACAGGCGATGCCGGATCTGCGGACGACCAAAAGGGAATTACCGCAAGTTCGACATGTGCCGGCTCTGCTTCCGCGAACTCGCCTTAAAAGGTGAAATTCCCGGGCTGACCAAAGCGTCTTGGTAAATCGAAGAAAGGATAAGATTATGAGCCAAGTATCGGACCCCATTGCTGATGCGCTCACAAGGATTAGGAACGCCATCGCCGTCAAGAAAAAAGAGGTCACACTTCCCTCCTCGAAGCTGAAGGTGGAGATCGCCAAAATTCTCAAGGAAGAAGGCTATATCCGGAATTTTAAAGTCATTGATGATAATAAACAGGGAATCTTGAACATTTCCCTGCGTTATACAGAGGACAACCAGAGTGTCATCTCCGGACTCCGCCGCGTAAGCCGGCCGGGATGCCGCCTCTACTGCACGAAAGACACCATCCCTAAAGTGCTTGATGGGCTGGGCATCGCCATTATTTCGACCTCCAGGGGAATCATGACCGGGAAATCGTGTGCAGACCTGGCCATCGGCGGAGAGATCTTGTGCACCATCTGGTAATGTCGAGACAAGGGAGAGCCTGAAGATGTCACGAGTTGGACGGAAAGCGATTGACGTGCCTGCGGCCGTGAAGGTGACGATCCTTGAGGATAAGATCGAATTCGAATCCTCCAAGGGGAAGCTGGAATCACCTTTGTTTCCGGGAATCCAGGCGAAATTGGAGGATGCAAAACTTATTTTCACCAGGACGGAAGACTCCAAAGAGCTGCGAACCCTTCATGGCCTGGCCAGGAGCCTGGCTCAGAACGCTCTCACGGGCGTGACGACCGGATTTTCCAAGCAGCTGGAAATCGTCGGCGTCGGCTACCGGGCCAAGCTCGAAAAAGATCAGCTGGAGCTCAGCCTGGGTTATTCTAAGCCGGTTCTGTATAAAATCCCTCCGGGCATCCAGGTTGTGGTCGAAAAGCCGACCCTCATTACGGTCAAGGGCATCAATAAACAGCAGGTCGGCCAGGTTGCCGAAGAGATCAAGAGATTTCGCCTGCCCGACCCCTATAAACTCAAAGGCGTCCGTTATGTCGGTGAACGCCTGATCAAGAAGGAACGGAAGGCGGGGGTGGCCGGTGCATAAAGACAAGTCCAAGGTGAAGAAAAAAATCAAAGCGAGGGTCCGCAAAAGGATAAGAGCGAAAGTCTTCGGAACACCCGAAAGGCCGAGGGTCTTTGTTTTTAAGAGCAACCGGTACATCTATGTCCAGGCCGTCAACGATGAGAGCGGGACCGTGCTCGCCACCGCCTGCACCTTGGAGAAGGCCTTCAAAGAAAAGAACAAGAATTTTAAGAACAACGAGGCCAGTGAGAATTTGGGAAAACTCTTGGCTCTGCGTTTGAAAGAGAAAAAAATCGAGAAGATCGTCTTTGATAGAGGCACCTATCCTTACCACGGCCGGGTGAAGACAGTGGCCGATGCTCTGAGGAAGGGAGGTCTTGTTTTCTGACCTCAGAGAGTGAGGCCGAAAAAGGAGGAGAGAGCGTGGACATGGAACGATCGAAAAACAAAGCAGCGGAAGCGACGCCCGAGCTTGAGCTCAAGGACCAGGTGATTTCCATCCGCAGGGTCACCAAGGTGGTCAAGGGAGGGAAAAACCTCAGTTTTTCCGCTCTTGCCGCTGTGGGCAATGGGAATGGGATGGTCGGCGTCGGCAAAGGAAAAGCTAGGGAAGTTCCCATGGCGATCGCCAAGGCTGTCGAGAGTGCCAAGAAACATCTCATCAGCGTGCCTTTAGCGGGGACGACGATTCCCCATCTTGTTTGTGGCGAGGACGGTGCTGGCACGGTCGTGCTCCGGCCGGCCTCGAAGGGAACGGGAGTGATTGCCGGCGGCGCCGTCAGAGTCATTGTCGAGCTGGCCGGGATCAAGGATATCCTGACAAAGTCCATCCGCAGCCACAATCCTTTCAGCGTGGCCAATGCCACTCTCAAGGCTTTGCGGCAGCTCAAGAGCCCCGAGGATATCTCCCAAAAGAGAGGCAAGGCAAAGGAAGGGATATGGCAATAAAGAAGATCAAACCAGTCAAGAAAGAGGCCGGCGAACGCGAGCTGCGGATCAAGCTGGTCCGCAGTTTGATCGGGTATCCCCGGACGCAGCGTGAAGTGGCCAAGGGACTGGGCCTGAGGAAGATCAATTCCGAGGTCATTCGACCGGATGTCCCGGAGATTCGGGGAATGGTCGATAAAATCAAACATCTGCTGAAGGTGGAGGCTGTAGAAAAAAAATGAACCTGAGCAA
Organism: uncultured Eubacteriales bacterium; assembly: GCA_964580435.1. GTDB lineage: Bacteria > Acidobacteriota > Aminicenantia > Aminicenantales > UBA8522 > CAZKEW01. The sequence continues at coordinate 18,710 of CAZOKP010000030.1, read as the reverse complement.
TTTACGTCCAGCGGCAGGCTCGAGGAAACAGGATAAACGGAGAGGCCGCGGTCCTGGGTCCGGGATGGGGAAGACAGCGGGCCGGGGTCACAAAGGCCAGAAATCCATCGCGGGATACTCCCGCATGAAGGGTTTTGAAGGCGGCCAGATGCCTCTTCACCGCCGGCTCCCCAAGCGAGGGTTCACCAATATCTTCAGGAAAGAATACGAGGAAATCAATCTTGACCGCATCGCCAAAATGGCCAAGGAAGAAGTCGGCCCGAAAGAATTCGTGAAGGCAGGGCTCCTAAAAAAAGAATCCGCAGAGGTCAAAATCCTGGGCCGGGGCGAGCTCTCTTCCTCCAAGAAAATACACGCCCACAAGTTTTCTCAATCGGCGCGGCAGAAGATTGAGAAAGCGGGAGGCGAAGCGCTCGTCATCGGAAGTGAATAATGTTAGATAGCATCAGGAACATTTTCAGCATTCCCGAGCTCAGGAAGCGGGTCATTTTTACCCTGCTTCTTCTGGCCGTCTATCGGATCGGCGCCCAGATTCCCAACCCCGGAATCAGCGCCACGGCTTTGGCGGAATTCTGGCAAACCCAAAAAGGGACGATTTTCGGGTTCATTGACCTGTTCTCCGGAAGAAGCATGTCGCGAATGACCATTTTCGCTCTGGGCATCATGCCCTATATCAGTGCGTCCATCATCCTTCAGCTGCTCCAGGTCGTCTGGCCCTACCTCGAAAGGCTGTCCAAAGAAGGCGAACTCGGCCGGAAGAAGATTACCCAGTATACCCGTTACGGAACCCTGGTGATCTGCATTATCCAGGGTTCGGGGATCGGCATTTTCCTCCAAGCACTGCGGAGTCCGGGAGGTGCTCCCATCGTGCCGAATCCGGGTATCGGGTTTCAGCTACTGACTGTCTTGACGCTGACGACGGGCACGGTCTTTATCATGTGGTTGGGGGAGCAGATCTCTGAACGCGGCATCGGCAACGGGATCTCCCTCATCATCTTCGCCGGGATTGTCGTCAGTTTCCCCCGGGGCATCCAGAGCGTCGTCACCGGTCTGAGAACGGGAAACATGGACCCCTTGAGACTCATCTTCCTCATCGTTCTCATGCTGGCGGTTGTCGCGATTATTGTCTTTGTGGAAAGAGGCCAGCGCCGGATCCCTGTGTCCTACGCCAAGCGGGTCGTCGGGAGAAAAGTCTACGGGGGACAGAGCACTCATCTTCCGCTGAGGGTCAATACCGGCGGTGTTATCCCGATCATTTTTGCCGCCTCGATCATCACCATTCCCCAGACGATCGCCCAGCTAATCAAGATCCCGATCTTTCAGACGATTTCCAGGCAGTTCAATATCGGCATGCCGCTTTACAACTTTCTTTATGTCTCGGCCATTATCTTCTTTACCTACTTCTATGTTTCCATTGTCTTCAACCCAGTCGACGTCGCCGATAATTTACGAAAATATGGCGGATTCGTCCCGGGAATCAGGCCGGGAAAGAATACGTCTGATTTTATCGATACGACCCTTTCCCGAATCACCCTCATCGGAGCCGTTTATTTGGCGGTCATCGCCATCCTGCCGGAGTTCTTGATCACGGGAATTAAAGTCCAGGCCCTGCCTTTTATCGGAAACTTCCTGGAGGCCAATTTGCCCAAATGGTTCACCCAGGGCTTAAATGTCGATTTTTATTTCGGCGGCACATCCATCCTGATTGTTGTCGGCGTGGCCATGGACACTATGCAGCAGATCGAAGCCCAGCTCGTGATGCGTCACTATGACGGGTTCATGCGCCGGAGCCGCATTCGAGGGAGAAGAGGATGAGGATCATACTCTTCGGCCCGCCGGGGAGCGGCAAAGGCACGCAGGGAGACCTGGTCGAGAAGAAATACGGATTTCCCAAGATCTCTACGGGAGACCTTCTCCGGCAGGCCGTCCGGGACCAGACACCCATAGGCCGGAAAGCAGAAGCGATGATGAACCAGGGAAGCCTTGTCAGCGATGATATCGTCGAGGAGCTCGTTGGACAGAGAATCAAGAGTCCTGATTGCCGGCGCGGGTATCTTTTAGACGGATTTCCACGGAATATCGCCCAGGCCGAAAGCCTTGAGAAGATGGACTGCGGACGGCAGGAAATCGCCGTCGAGATCGAGATCGACATCCCAACCCTGGTCAGGCGGCTCGAGAGCCGACGGGTCTGCTCTCGTTGCGGAACGATTTATAACCTTTCACTCCAGGCTCCCAAGAAAGAAGGGCGGTGCGATGCCTGTGGCGGATCGCTGTTCCAGAGGAAAGACGACAACCTCGACGTTATCAAAGAACGCCTGAGGGTCTACAGGGAGCAGACCGAGAAGATCAGGGGATTCTATCAGGCCAAGAACGTCTATCGCCGGATTGATGGTTCCGGAATGGTGGAGGACGTTTTTGGTCGCCTGAGTTACGTGCTGGATACTGATTTAGCGAAAGCGGAGGCGAATAAGGCGCTCGGATGATCATCTACAAGACCGAAGCAGAGATTGCGGCCATGAAACGGGCGAGCCAGATTGTGGCCAAGGTCTTGGCCGAATTGAAAGCCATGATCAAACCCGGAGTCTCGACCATGACGCTTGATGAATATGCGGAAGCCAGAACCCGAGAACTGGGCGCTGTGCCCGCCTTCAAAGGATACCGGGGGTATCCCGCTTCTTTGTGCACATCTGTCAACGAAGTGATAATCCATGGTATTCCCTCTTCGCGCCTTCTCAAGGACGGAGATATCATCGGCCTCGATTTTGGAGTTCTTTTTGACGGTTTCTATGGGGATGCGGCCGTGACCGTGCCTGTAGGAGAGGTCAGTCCCAAGGCGAAAGAACTCATCGGTGCCGCCGAAAAAGCTTTCTATAAAGGCATCGAGAAGATGAAGAAAGGCAACCGCATCTCTGACATCTCGTCCGCTATCCAGACGGACGTGGAAGGTCAGGGATTCTCAGTCATCCGCTCCTTTGTGGGACACGGCATCGGCCACTCTCTCCACGAGGAGCCCCAGGTGCCCAATTTTGGCTTACCCGGACGCGGCCCCAAGATCAGGGAAGGGTTGACCTTGGCCGTCGAACCGATGATCGCCCTGGGAGATTGGCAGGAAGAGATCCTCGAGGACGGCTGGACCGCCGTGACCAGGGACAGAAGCCTGTCGGCTCATTTTGAGCATACCGTTGCCCTGACTTCTCGAGGAGTGGAAATATTGAGCCTGGGAGAAGAAGAGAAGCCTCAGCTTTTCACTTCAGAGGTGAATCGATATGCCTAAGCAAGATGTTTATGAAGCGGAAGGGACGGTCATCGAAACCCTTCCCAATGCTATGTTTAGGGTGGAGCTGGCCAATAAGCACAGGATCCTGGCTCACATCTCGGGCAAGATGAGGAAACATTTTATCCGGATTCTTCCCGGCGACAGGGTGCTGGTCGAGCTTTCGCCTTACGACCTGACTAAGGGAAGAATCACTTACCGGTTTAAATAAGGGAAAGGCCATGAAAGTAAGAGCATCCGTAAAAAAAATCTGCCGCAACTGCAAGATTATCAGGCGCAAAGGAATCGTTCGGGTCATCTGCATCAACCCGAGGCATAAACAGAAACAAGGCTAAACGAGGACAACAATGGCAAGAATCGCAGGAATCACACTTCCCCCGGAGAAGAACATCGAGATCGGTCTGACGTATATTTATGGAATCGGCCGCTCCAAGTCGAACAAGATCCTTGAGGAGGCCAAGATCGATAAAGAGAAAAAGGTCAAGAACCTCACCGAGGACGAGGTTAACAAGATCCGTCAGATCATCGAAAAGCGCGAGAAGATCGAGGGCGACCTCAGAAAAGAGGTCAGCATGAATATCAAGAGGCTTATCGATATAGGCTGCTATCGCGGACTCCGGCACAAAAGGAAGTTGCCCGTGCGCGGCCAGCGGACCAAGACCAATGCCCGGACCAGGAAAGGGCCGCGAGGCCATACCATCAAGAAGATCAAGGCTCCAGCGTCGAGCTAAAAGAGAGGAATAAGAGATGGCGCAGACAAAAACCAAGAAAAAAAAGGTCAGGAAGGAAGTCGGGTTTGGCGTAGCCCATATTCAGTCGACTTTCAATAATACGATTATTACGATAGCGGATCACGATGGCAACACCATTTGCTGGGCCAGCTCAGGAACGGCCGGGTTTAAAGGCGCCCGCAAGGGAACGCCCTTTGCCGCCCAGCTGGCGGCGAAAGAGGCCTCGACCAAGGCCAGGGATGCCGGCGTCAAGTATGTGGATGTCCGAATCTCTGGGCCGGGCGCCGGCCGGGAATCGGCTATCCGGGCTCTTCAGACCTCCGGGCTGGAAATCAAATCCATTCGTGATGTGACTCCTATCCCGCATAATGGTTGCCGCGTTCCTCGGAGACGAAGAGTTTAGGGAGCTAGCGATTTAAGGAGAAAGAGATGTCGAGATATGATCAACCCCTTTGCCGACAGTGTCGCGTGGAACGGACAAAGCTTTTCCTAAAAGGAGACAAGTGCCTCTCAGAGAAGTGTCCGGTGGAACGGCGGGCCTACGCCCCCGGGCAGCACGGCCGGGCGAGAAAAAGAATTCTCGGTTACGGGATTCAGCTCCGGGAGAAGCAGAAGCTTAAAAGGTTCTATGGGATGACCGAGCGCCAGTTCAAGCTCTTTTTCAAGAGGGCGGAACGCCAAAAAGGCATCACCGGTGAGAATCTCCTGAGCATGCTGGAGAGAAGGCTGGACAATGTGGTTTATGTCCTGGGGTTCGCCCGCTCCCGCAGCCAGGCCCGCCAGCTAATTACACACGGACATTATTTGGTCAACGACAGAAAAGTGACGATTCCTTCTTTTCTTGTCAGTGAAGGAGACCAGCTCACCTTCCGGCCGCGATCCGCGAAATACGCGGACATCAAACAGCTGGTCAGCCAAAACAGGAATAAAACCGTGCCCGGGTGGATCGCCGTGGACTGGGACAACATGAGCGCAAAAATCGCTTCGCTGCCGACCCGTCAGGACATCACTCTTCCCATCGAAGAACATTATATCGTTGAGCTCTACTCCAAATAAAACGGTTTAATGAGAGATATCCTCAAAAGGAGGGCTTATGATAGAGTTAGGTTTTCAAAGACCCAAGTATCTTGAGTGCGATTATGAAAGTTTGACCGACAAGTACGGCCGCTTCTCAGCGCAGCCGTTTGAGCGGGGTTATGCCGTGACCGTCGGGAACGCCCTGCGCCGGATCCTGCTGTCTTCCATCACCGGAGCCGCCATCACTTCGGTTCGCATCCAGGGCGTCCTGCATGAGTTTTCCACGATCCCCGGCGTAGTCGAAGACGTGACCGATATCCTTTTGAACTTGAAGAGCATCCCCCTGAAGCTCAAGGGAGACCAACCTAAGAAAATGACCCTGAAGATCGAGGGGCCGGCCGAGGCAAAAGCCTCGGACATCACTCATGATGGGGATGTCGAGATTCTCGACAAGGACATCCGCATCGCTTCCCTCGACCGGGACGGCAAGCTGGATATCGAGATGGTGGTCAAAAACGGACGAGGCTATATCTCGGCCGAGCGAAATTTTGACGAAGACTTGAGCGTGGATTATATTCCTCTCGATTCTTCTCATTCTCCGATCAAGAAGGTCAACTACCGGGTCGAGCAGGCCCGCGTGGGGAAGCGGATTGACTACGAAAACCTCACCCTGGAAATATGGACGACCGGCGCCATCGCTCCGCAAGAGGCTCTTTCGCAATCGGCCAAAATCCTCCGGGACCACGTCACCATTTTCCTGAACATCGTGGATGAGCCTTTGGAAAAAGAACCCATCATCGCCAAGAAGGAAATCCCCTATTTATCTCAGTTGGATGTGCTTTTAAAGCCGATCGAACATCTTGAGCTCTCGGTCCGATCCAGCAACTGCCTCAAATCGGCCGGGATCGAGAGAATTTATGAGCTGGTCCGGAAGACAGAAGAAGAACTGCTTAAGACCAAGAATTTCGGCCGCAAATCTTTGGCCGAAATCAAGGAAACCCTGACCAACCTCAACCTAGGGTTGAACCTGGACCTCCATCCCAAGCTTATCGAAAGAATCCAGAACGAGCTTCAGGAGGAAAAAAAACGAAAGGAGTTCAGTGAATGAGGCACCAGGTCAAAGGAAGGAAATTAAGGCGGCCGACCGCTCACCGGATAGCGTTGTTGCGCAACTTGGTCACCTCCTTTCTGGAAAAAGAACGGATGAAGACCACTCTGGCCAAGGCCAAAGAGACCAGACCCCTGGCCGAAAAAATGATTACTCTGGCCAAAAAAGGGACGCTTTCCGCCCGCCGGCAGGTCGTCGCTTTCGTCCGTAAAGAAGCCGTTGCCACCAAGCTCTTCGATGACTTGGGCCCGCGTTTCGGACAGAGGCCGGGCGGCTATTCCAGGATCATCAAGCTGGGCTTGCGCTCGGGAGACGGAGCCCAAATGGCGATGCTGGAGCTTGTCGGGTCGGAATACAAGAAGAAGGCCAAGAAAAAGAAGGAAAAAGAAACCAAGAAGCCCAAAAAATAAGAAATTAGGGTTTTCGGGGGGCTAGCTCTTAGGTGCGACCCAGACCACTTGTCCGGGGTGGATCTTGGCCTCTGCGGCCAGCCCGTTCAAGAGCAAAAAGTCATCAAGGTTCATCCCGAACTTCTTGGCGATGCTGTATAAGGTATCGCCTTCTATGACGGTATAGGCGGTTTTCTCGGCGGGTTTTGGGGAGCTCTTGGGAGCCGGGGGAGCCGCATCCGCGCCGCGTCCTGGAATTTTTAACCTCTGGCCCGGCCTGATATAGTTCAGCCTGCGCAGTCCGTTCAGCCGGGCGATGGCGGACGCGGTCGTGTGATAGCGATCGGCGATGGTGGAAAGAGTTTCGCCGCTCCGGACATAATGCCATGTGTATTGAGCTTCGGGGGGAATCCAGCGAGGAAGGTTATTAACGGCCAGGCTGGCCTTTTCCGCACAGCCTTCGGGGACGCGCAGACTGTATTCATAAGCGGGAGTCGAATCGTGACGCAGCTCGGGGTTGAGGGAGGCGAGCTCTGAGGCATCGATTCCGAGAGCTGCGGCCAGCGCACTGAGTTTGAACGGATGATTCACGGTCAGCGTCTCGAACTTGAGTGGCGGATAGGGCTGGGGAAGGCTGAACCCATAATTCTCCGGGTTTCTGATGATGAGAGCAGCGGCGATAAACCTGGGCACAAAGCGGGCCGTTTCACGCGGAAGCTGGCGATAGAGGTCCCAGAAATTATCCAAATAGTCGACCCGCTGGGTTCGGATGACATTTTGGACCCGGATTTCCCCGCAGTTATAGGCGGCCAGCGCGGTTGTCCAGTCTCCAAAAAAGGCGTGCAGCTCGGCCAGATACCTGACGGCGGCCTGGGTGGATTTGACTGGGTCCATTCGTTCGTCAACCCAGCGGTCACGTTTGAGCCCGAAGCGGTAACCCGTCGAGGAAATGAACTGCCACAGCCCGAGGGCCCTGGCTTTGGAAAGGGCCTTGATCTTGTACCAGCTTTCAATCAGCGGAAGCCAGGAGAGCTCGTCAGGAAGCCCCTCTTTCCTCAGCTGTTCAAGGATCATGTCTCTATACAGCCCGGATCTTTGATAGGCCTCCTCAAACTGTCTCCTTTCATTCGTTTGGTAAGAGAGAAGCTCCTCGTTGACGTCCTTGTTTTCTTCGAGCGGGATGGTCTTGCGATTGTCTCCTACTGTGGTCAGACGGGAAGCATAGATCTGCTGAATCCTCTGCGCGATCAGCAGTCTGAGGTCATTCTTTTCCTGAAGGAGAGGGGAGTCCGGAGACAGCTGAGCCTTGAGTATAAGGCTGTAAGCCTCGTCGAGACCCTGGAGAGCCGCATCGGCATCCCCTTTTTCCCAAGCCGCCAGAGCGGCCTGATAAGTATCGAGAGCCTCCTCCAAAAGCGTTCCCTGGTCTTCTTTGGCGGTATCAGCTTCCTTATCTTGATTCTGGTTTTCCGGAGCGGACTCTTCTTTGATTTCCTCATTCTCCTGGACGACAGGAGGCGCCTCCTCCCTTGAAGGAGCCTGTTCTTGCGCCGGTGGAGCAAGCGGCTGCTTTCCCTGACCAGATGCAGGGGGGGGTTCGGTCGGGACCTTTTGGGGAGTCTTGGAAGAAGAACAGGCCCAGGCAAAAAGCACCAGCAGCAAAGAGAGCAGGACAACGTTCTTTCCGTGTTTTTTCATTCTTCTGGAAGGCATCTTATACCATTTTAAAAGCGATGCGTCAATCCGCCGGACCGGGATTACTGTTTCTTGTGCCAGTTCCAGGCAGTTTTGACGATCGTTTCCAGAGAGGAAAAGCGGGGCTTCCAGCCCAGGAGCTGTTCGGCCTTGTCCTTTGAGGCCAGGAGCACCGGCACATCGCCCCATCGGCGCGGCCGGGCCTTATAGACCACTTTAATCCCGGTGCCATCTTCGACTTTTCTTATGACTTCCAGCACGGAACAGCCCGTGTTGGTGCCCAAGTTGATAAAATCGCTCTCCGACCCGGCGAGAAGCCTCTTGAGTGCCAGCACATGGGCGTTAGCAAGGTCAGTGACATGGATATAATCTCTGACCGTTGTGCCGTCAGGAGTGGGGAAATCCGTTCCATAGAGTTCAAACGTCTTCTTTTTGTTGAGAAGATAAAGAAGAATATTGGGGATAAGGTGAGTTTCAGGGTCGTGCATCTCCCCCAGCTGCCCTTCGGGATCTGCGCCGGCTGCGTTGAAATAGCGGAGAGATATAAATTTCAGGCCATAGGCTCTATCATAATCCTGGAGGATTCTTTCCACGAAGAGCTTTGTCTGCCCATAGGGATTGGCCGGGACGAGCGGATGCGATTCCGGAATAGGTGTCTGTTGGGGGATTCCGTAGACAGCGGCGCTCGAGGAAAAAATGATTTTATTGACCCCGGACTCCAGCATGGCCTCGAGGAGGTTCAGGCTGGTGCTGAGGTTATGGGTGTAATATTTTTGCGGTTGAACGCAGGATTCTCCCACCTGGATGAGAGAGGCAAAATGGAGAACGGCGCCGATTTCTCTTGAACGGAAGACTTTCTGGACGTCCTTTTTATCCTCGAGGTCGGCCCGGATGACGTCTCCGCCGACAAGAAGCTCTTTCCTGCCGGAGGAGAAATTATCGAAAACGATGACCTCATACCCTTCGTCAAGGAGGGCTTTAACGGAATGAGAGCCGATATAGCCTGCTCCTCCACAGACCAGAATTTTCATGCCTTCTTCCTCCTGATGATTTTCTGGGCCGCCTTCAATCCCTGTGCCTTCGTCTCGAAGGCATTATCCAGCTGCAGATCGTAGAGTCTCTTAAGAATCTTTCCCATGGCCGGCCCCGGTGTCACTCCGAGCTTCAAAAGATCCCGGCCCATAATCAGCGGAGCGATCGTCTCCCTGCTGACGTTCAGCTGGTCAAACTTCCGCAAAAGCCATGTTCCTTGTCTGTCCAAGGATTTGACCCGCTTCTCTTTCCGGCCGGCTCGGTCGGCGGCATCCAGATAAACTAGGAGCTCAATCTCTCCGTTTGTATCGGCGGCCAGCCGATTGAAGGCTTTCTTAGTCACGGTCTGCCGGTTCTGCCACAATTCTGAGAGCCGGTGGTGGGATTTGATGAGAAGAGGTACCATTTTTTTGAGATTGTACCCGTTCCAGGAGAAAATCCGGAATCGGGCTAGGACTTTTCTGGTGATTCTTTCGCTGGCCAGGTCATGGCCGTTATTGGTGATGACCATTCTTCCCCGTTTGTGCTCCCACTGAGCAGTGGCCGGCTTGCCCACATCATGATAGAGCGCGGCCAGGAGAAGGCAAAGCTTCCGCTCCTGGTCCACGTCGGTCAGCTCGGACAGAGCCTTGGCCTGGTCCACCGTCAGCTTCGTATGGTGCCAGACGCTGTGGTGGCCATAGTCGTCTTTCTCCGGATGGAAAAAGGAGTCTTGGATGGAGAGCGTGAGCCGGTAGAGCTCGGGGAAGAGCTGTTTTAGGGCTCCGACTTTGAAAAGCTCCTCCAGACCGACCGAAGGAAAGGGGGAGAGAAGCAGGATTTTGAACATCTCTTCATTGATCCTCTCTACGCTTAGACCGCTCAGGTCAATCGCCTTGGCGATGTCGTAGATGGCAGGATCAACGGAGAACTGCAGGACGGAGGAAAAGCGGGCCACCCGGAGCACGCGGAGGGGGTCTTCTGGAAACGCTTGAGAGTTGGTCAACCGGATGAGCTTGGCCTTTGTGTCCTTGAATCCGTCGAAAGGATCGATAAGAGCGCCGTCACTTAGCCGCAGAGCCATGCTGTTGCAGCGGAAATCGCGCCTTTCGAGATCTCTCTCCAGGGGAAGATCCGGATCCGCGGAGATGAGGAAGTCCTTGTGGCGCCGCGCCGGCTTTTCCTTGGGAACATCTTTTCGCGGGAGAGCGATATCATAGGTCTTTTTGTCTCTGGTGAACTTGATGATCCCGAAGCTTTTCCCGACAAGATCGACCTTCCCGTGCGTCCTTATCGTGCGGATGATCTCTTCCAAGGGAATGCGGATAATGAGGATGTCGACGTCTTCTGAAGGCGTCCCCATAACCAAATCCCGGACAAAGCCACCCACAGCATAGACGTTCTCACCGAACAAACGGACCAATAGGTCTTTATCCCGAAACCTGACTTTCAATTTTTCCACGGCAACGGTCACCCGCCTGCTTATTTTATCACACTCTCCGCTTTTTTCTCATCGAAAAACATGGGCCTGATAGCCGGGTCATTTTTTCCCCATTTTAAAGACAGCAGACCACCTGTTCAATCTTTTTTGGCTTGTCCTTTCGGCTGCGTTCATGTATCGTAGGAATTTCAACGAATAATGAGCAAGAAAAACAAGCACGGGACGGTTTTTTTGGGTTTTCTAATCATGGTCCTGGCCTGCGGCCTGGGCGGGTCGGCAAAAAAAAACATCTCCATCTCTCTCGACAAAAAGGAGATCCGGGATATGGACTCTTCCGGGCTCACCCTGGTATTCTATTTGAGAGTCTCCAACTCTTCTTCTGCAGCGTTCTATCTGATGCAATATGATTATCGGGTTGTCATGCAGGACACGGATTATTTCTCTTTGAGAACGCCCTTGGAGCAGCCTATCGCGGTCGAAAAAAACGGAGATACCCTCATTTCCCTTCCTGTCAGAATGACCTATGCGTTTCTCTTTGAGGCAATCAAAGGGATCGAAGGAAGTCAAACGGTGACCTCCTATATCACCGGCCTGCTGACGTTCTCCGATGAAAGGAAAAGGCAGGAGAAAACGCCTTTCGCCTTTCCCGGCGAATTCCCTATCTTCAAGGACCTAACCATACGCATTCATCCATTAGTCTTGAAAAACCTCACTGTCGGAGGGGTCGATTTCGTCTTCGCTTTCAGCTGCAGAAATCCGAATGCTTTTGAGGTCGCATTCAACAACCTGAAGTACCGGCTCTCCCTGGGCGGGAAAAACGTCTGTGAGGGCGTTTTGCCGGGTGAAAACAAGATCGAGGCTCAGGGTGAAAAAGTTTTCTTCATCCCGACTATCCTGGATTTTTTTGAAGTCGGGAAGGAGCTCTATGCGGTCTTCGACCAGAATACTGCCGAATGTCATTTCACTGGAGAAGCTTCGGCCTCCTCGATCTGGGGGACCTTTAAGCTGGCCTTCTCCCAGGATGGAACGATCAAGATTGCCAGAGAATAGCGAGGACAGCGCCCGTGACGAACCGCCTCCATTTCCGGCTGCTTCAGTGATGATCACGGTCATCATCCCGACCTACAACCGCTCTTCTTTTTTGAGAGAAGCCGTCGCCTCGGTGCTGGAGCAGGATTTTTTTCAGCGCGCCGGGCCGGAACATTCTTTCGAGCTCCTGGTCATCGACGACGGCTCCAGCGATGATACCAGGAAAGTTGTTGCGTCTTTTGCTGGGCGTGCGGCTTATCATTATCAGCCCCACCAGGGCGTGAGCGCGGCCCGCAACTTGGGTTTGAAGCTCTCGCGCGGGGACTTGATCGCCTTCTTGGATTCGGACGATCTTTGGAAGAGGGAGAAAATCGGGACTCAGGTGAGCTTCTTTAAAGCGTTCCCTGAAGCCAAGGTCTGCTATACCGAAGAGGTCTGGGTCCGAGGGGGTGTCCGCCTCAATCCGGGCAAGAAACATCAAAAATATTCCGGCTGGATATTCGACAAGGTCCTACCCCTCTGCCTCTTGAGCCTATCGTCCTGTCTTTTTCGCAGGGAAGTTTTCGACGTCATCGGCGCCTTCGATGAAACGCTTCCTGTCTGCGAGGACTTTGACCTGGGAATCCGGCTAGCCCAACAATATCCGGTCTATTTGATCCCTGCCCCTTTGATCATCAAGCGAGGCGGGCACGCTGACCAGATTTCCCATAGCTATTGGGGGATGGACCGATTTCGGGTCCAGGCTTTGGAAGGAACGCTCGGCCGGGGATTAGCTCCCTGGCAGGAAAAACTCGTCAGGGCAGAGCTCCTCAAGAAGTGCCGCGTCTTGGCCCAGGGATTTGCCAAGAGGGGGAGCAAAAACGAGGCTCAAAGATATCGAGAAATGATCCGCAAATACAGCCCGGATTGAGCAAAAGTATTCCTTTCCGTCCTAAAACCAGTAGTTGATCCCCAGGGAAACCTGGAATCCGCTGAGGTCAAAGTCTTGGAAACCCTCAAAAACTTCGAGGCTTCCTTTGCCATAATAATATTTGAATTCGGCCTCAAGGGCAATGCGGCTGGCAAACGGGATCAGGACGCCGGCGAAACCCTGGAATCCAAAAGTAATCCGGTTTTCTTCCCTCACATTTGTGGGTTTGATGGCATAGACATCGATCAGGCCATCGCCCGTGTCATATGTCCAGACATCTTCAAAATCGACGATGTTGCCTTGCAGTCTGACGCTCCAGAAGTACATGGAGACTCCACCTCCGACATAGGGGATGATGCCGGACCTTCGGCCGAATGGCGTCAATTTCAAAGAAACCTCGACCGGCGTGATCGAAACCCCGAACTCATGGCTGATGGCGAACTCGCCTTCATAATCGGCCGGGAAGGCGAACTCGCCTTCTTCAAAACCGTATCCCACATAATCTCGGTAGTTTCCCAGCTCTGTTTGACTGTAGGTGTCGATCCCAATGACCAGGCTGAGCTCTCTCGTGAAGAAGTGTTCGTAAGAGAACCCCAGGACCGCGGACTGGAAATTTGACTTGGTGAAGGTCATGTTCTCGAATTCGAGCTGCCAGAGATCGCTCTTCGCGTCCGGGACAAAATACCCGAGACGAAAGGAAACGCCGCCTGAGAATCCCAGACAGGGAAGCAAAAACACCAGGATGGCTATTAATCCGACGCTTTTTTTCATTTCTTTTCTCCTCCGCACATTTTTGAAGCAAGTTCCATGCCAAATATCTGGAGAGTGTTCTTCTGGGAAGCCCCGAGGGCCCCCTGTGTCCAAAAAAGGTCAGGTGTCGCTTTTTTAGCCCTGGACCTCAGCGGTCCGGTTATGAACTAGCCGAGACGTCAGGTCAGGCGGAATTGACTTTTTGGCCGTCTCCCGCTAGCATTTGGCCGAGGATTTGAGCCCTGACGGAGGGGTTTTGAAAACACGAATAATAACCATAACCCCGAAGGAAGTCGAGGCATATAAGATCCGGACGATCGCCGGCGTTCTCTCCGGGGGCGGGGTTATTGTCTATCCCACGGACACTTACTATGGTCTTGGCGCCGATTGTTACGCGCGCCCGGCTGTCAAAAGGATCTTCGAGCTCAAAACAAGACAGGCCTTCAAGCCGTTGCCCGTCTTGATCGCGGATGTCGCTATGGTTCGAAAGATCGCCGCAAAAATACCGCCGCTTTTCCACTCCCTCGCCGCTGAATTCTGGCCTGGCCCGCTGACTCTGGTTCTCAGGGCCGCAGATGTTCTTCCGGCCGAGCTCGTCGGGCCTGGGAAGACCATAGGGATTCGCCTGCCCGCAGTTCCCTGGCTCAGGGCGCTTATCAGGCAGGCCGGGTTTCCTCTCGTGGCCACCAGCGCCAATATCTCCGGCGAGGGAGAAATTGCTTCCGTGGAAAAAGTCGTCGGCGTGTTTAACCATAAGGTGGATCTGATCATAGACGGGGGTCTGGCGCCCGGGCTATTGTCTTCCACGGTCGTCGACCTGACCTCTGAGAAACCTATCCTTGTGCGTGACGGTGCGATTCCGAGGTCAAGGTTCAGCCGGTACCTTACTTAACCTTGGCCCCGGCCGAAACGTCCCTGTCAAAAAACGGAATGATCGCCTTCCCTCCGACCTCAGCGGCAAGGAGCATGGCTTGCGATTCTATGCCCCGGATCACGGCCGGCTTCAGGTTGACGATGACGACGAGCTTCTTGCCCACAAGTTCCTCAGCAGAGTATGTATCTCCAACGCCTGCCACCATCGTCCTTGTCTCGGTTCCGATGTTTACCTCGATCTTCAGGAGCTTGTCCGTTCCCGGGACCCTCTCCGCCTTGAGGATCTCCCCGACTCTGAGGTCCATCCTTTTGAATTCATCAAAGGTCACAATGTCCATGTTCTCCTCCTTTTTTTCTGAGGCGGCCGGAAGGGCCTCTTCTTTTAAGAAATCCTGGAGAATGACCCGGGGAAAAAGAGGCTTCGGCTTCTGGATGTGCTGCCCCGTCTTGAAGTCCTCAAACCGGAAGTCGGCATAGGACGCCTCTTCGATCGCTTTATTCTCCCCGAGATAGCTCCAGATCTTTCGGCCGGATTCAGGCATGACGGGATAGAGAAGATAGCTGATGCCGCGGATGGCCGCTGCCGCTTGGTAGAGGATCCTGGCCAGTCTTTTCTTCTTGCCCGCGTCCTCGGCCAGCTTCCAGGGTTCATTATCCGCGAGGTACTTGTTCACCGAGTTGATGTAAACCCAAACCTCTTCCAGGGCCCGGCTCAGGGCGTAATTCTCATAGAAATCCGCCACTTTTTCCTTGAGCGCTTCAAAGCCCTCGCGAATGGCCTTATCCTTTTCTTGCTCAGGCTCTCCGGCTTCGATCGTCCCCTGGAAATAGCCTTGGACCATGGTCAGGGTGCGGTGGACAAGATTGCCCAGGTCGTTGGCCAGGTCGGAGTTGACCCGGTGGAGGAAACCCTCATGGGAGAAGTTCCCGTCGAGCCCGATGGGAATTTCCCGGAGCAGGAAATAACGGAGAGGGTCGGGGCCGAATGTCTTTAGGATCACATAGGGATCGAGGACGTTCCCCTTGGATTTGGACATCTTGGCCTCGTCCCTGAGCCACCATCCGTGGCCGTAGACAGTTTTCGGAAGGGGGAATCCCGCCGCGATGAGGAAAGCCGGCCAAATAATGGCATGGAACCGGAGGATATCTTTGCCGATAAGATGGATGGTGGCGGGCCAGAATTTCTGGAACCGCTCCAGATCCCAGTCGTAGCCTGCGCCTGTGAGGTAGTTGTGCAGGGCATCGAACCAGACATAGATTGTATGCTGGGGGTCATCGGGAACGGGGATGCCCCATTTGACCGTTGTCCGGGTGATGCTCAAATCCTTGAGTCCCTGGCGGACGAAACTGACCACCTCGTTCATCCGGCTGGCCGGCCGCACGAATTCGGGATTTTGGGAATAGAACCGCAGAAGCGGTTCTTGATAGCGGGACAGCCTGAAGAAATAGCAGTCCTCGGACACAAGGACGGATTTCTTGCCGCAGTCGGGGCAGATTTTGCAGCCCTCGGCTTCGAGAGTCACATCCTCGGGGAGAAAGTTTTCGTCGGAAACGCAGTACCAGCCTTGGTAGGTGCCCTTGTATATATCTCCATTTTCTTTGAGCTTGAGGAAGACCTTCTGCACACCCTTCTCGTGGAAGGCCTCTGTCGTGCGGATGAAAAAATCATTGGAGATATCGAGGGCCTTCCAGAGGTCCTTGATGCGGCCGACGACCTTGTTCGCTAGCTCCAGCGGGGTGAGACCTTTTTCTGCCGCCGCTTTTTCGATCTTCTGCCCGTGTTCATCCGTTCCCGTCAGAAAGTAAACATCCTTCCCCCTGAGCCTGTTGAACCTGGCCAGAGCGTCAGCGATGATGGTCGTGTAAGCATGCCCGATGTGAGGGATATCATTCACATAATAGATGGGTGTTGTTATGTAAAACGTCTTCTTAGGCTTCTTTGCCACTGCCGAGCCCTCCTCTGATCAGCATCATCGCTTCCGTGCGGGTGGCGCTGTGCGTTCGGAACGAGCCCCTAACCGCGGATGTCACGGTCAGTGACTTGGGTTTCTTAGCCCCCCTCATCGACATGCACATGTGCTCGGCTTCGAGCACAACCATCACGCCAAGGGGTTTGAGGTGGGCGTCGAGGAGGTCGGCGATCTGTTTGGTTAACCGTTCCTGCACCTGCAGCCGGCGGGACAGGATATCCACGACCCGGGCGATCTTGCTCAGCCCGACGATCCTTCCTCCCTTGGGAATGTAGGCCACATGGGCCACACCCGCGAACGGGAGAAGATGGTGCTCGCACATGGAATAGAGAGGGATGTTTTTGATGATGACCATCTCGTCGTGTTTTTCATTCTGGATCATCCGGAAGTGCTTGGCCGGGTCCTCGCCTGTCCCCCCCAGGATTTCAGAGAACATGCGGGCGACCCTCTCTGGCGTGTCCTTGAGCCCGGGGCGTTTCGGTTCTTCATCCACTCCTTCGAGGATGAGCCTGACCCCCTTTTCGATTTTCTTCAGGTCCATGTTTTTCTTCATGCTCCCTATCTCTTTTTCAGCCCTGTCTTGTAATACTCCCGGAGAGCCAGCTCGTGAATCACCTTGACCGGGAGGCCTTTTTTTTCCGCGGCTTTCACACAATCGGAGAATTCAGGCTGGGCATTGGCTTCGCTCCCCCTCATGGTCGCGATCTTCATACCGATTTGCTCTCCCAGGACTTTGACTTGGGTGAATGTTCTCCCGAGCACTCTTCTTTCAACGGGAAAGTACCTGACGCCGATCGAGCTTGTTTCCTGAAAAACCGCTTCTATAAGTCCATCCATTTTAGCAGTATCGGTCAACAGGGTCAATTTCGTGGCCATCCGGCCTTTTTTCATCACCACGGGCGTCAGGAACGCGTCGAGAGCTCCGAGCGCCAGGGCCCGTTCCATGAAATGGGCCAGGAGCTGAGGGCTGGCGTCATCGATATTGGCCTCGATCTCGTAAATGGTTTTCTCCGGCTGAAGGTCATTTTCCTCGCCGTAGAAAACCCTCAATATATTGGGGAAATTCTCAAGATCACGGCGTCCGGCGCCGTAGCCGATCTTCTCATAGCGGATTTCCGGGAAGGAAACGAATTGGCGAGTCCATGTGGCGATGATGGCTGCTCCGGTCGGCGTCACGAGCTCGTCCTCTGCCCAGGCAGAATAGACGGGGGCCTTCTTGAGTATTTCCGCCACGGCCGGAGGAGGTACGGGAAAAACTCCGTGAGAAGTCTTGACCCAGCCCCGGCCCACGTTCAAGGGGGAGCAATAGACGCGGCCGATATCCAGAATTTCCGCCAGATAGCAGCTTCCCAGGACATCTGTGATAGCGTCGTCCGCCCCGGCTTCGTGGAGGTGCACACCCGCAAACGCCCTGCCGTGGACTTTGGCTTCAGCTTCGAAGAGCGTTTTGAAAACGGCTAGGGCATTGGCCTTGACCGAGTCCTGGAAGGGGCTTTTCTGGATGAGCGTCTCGACATCGCGCCAGCGGCGCGGTTGGGATTCTTTCCCTTTTCTCACTTTGATGTCGACCTTGAGGCCCCGGAGCGAGGCTCTTTTTGCTTCCCTGATAGAAATGTCCACCGGGAGCCGAAGCTCGGTCATCTTTTTCCGAAAAAGTGTCCGCGAGGCGCCGAGGTCGAGAAGAGCTGCGAGGATCATATCACCGCTCAATCCGGCCGACGCGTCAAAATAGGCGTACTTCATCGCTGTTGTTTTCCTTTCACCCGCCATCGCTTTTATTCAAACGGGCATCGAGCAGGGGAAGTATTTCGCCTGCCTTGGCCTCGAAGCAATAGTCGGCGGTGTGGCTTAAGGGAGTGGGATTGGGATTGATCTCGACGATCCTGGCTCCCCGTTCTCCCGCTGTGAGCGGGAGAGAGGCCGCCGGCTGCACGAAGGCCGAAGTCCCGATGACAAACATCAGTTCACAGAGAGCAGCCGAGGCGAAGGCTTTCTCTATCGTCTCTTGGGGAAGCATTTCGCCAAACCAGACCACATTCGGCCTGAGAAGAGCGCCGCAAGAGGGACAGACCGGAGGCATTTGCTGGAGCGAAGTGACATAGTCCTCTGTGATCGTGCCTTCCTTGGTGCAGCGGACCTGCCAGATATTCCCATGGAGCTCGAGGATATTTTTTGAGCCGGCCTTTCTGTGCAACCCGTCCACGTTCTGCGTGATCAGGACGAAATCAGGAAAGATTTGCTCCCAGCGGGCAAGGACGAAATGCCCGGCGTGGGGTTCCCGCGCGGCGATGATTCCCCGCCGCCAATCATACCATTCCCAGACAAGGCGGGGGTCGCGGCGGAAGGCTTCGGGCGTCGCCAGTTCCTCAGCCCGAAATTGTCTCCACAGCCCGTCCTGGCCGCGGAACGTGGGAATACCGGATTCGGCGGAGATTCCGGCGCCTGTCAGCACGGCGATACGAGGCTTGCCGCGCAAAATATCCGCGAGTTCCTCTATTTTTTCTTCATCCAT
>CAZOKP010000029.1:0-28985 GCA_964580435.1 uncultured Eubacteriales bacterium | reverse complement strand
CGAATCCATAAAAGGAAAGCCCAAGCAGGGGATGGTGGGGAATTATCTTGTGCGGTCGGTTCGACTGAAAGTATTGGGGTAGGATCGGTCATAATATGTCCGATTGAGTTTCAGGCAATTTTCTCACCTCAGCTTGGCCCTTATGCAGTCCCCATTTTTTGGTGCGCTGTCACTTTGGAGCCCGGGCTATTATAATTGAGGGGCGATCCTGCACCCTTAGGCTCGAGGAGGGCGGCACAATGAAAGTCATCATAGCCCAGCTGAATTCGATTGTCGGCGACATCACCGACAATAGATCGGCGGCCATTAAAAGCTCTTGATAAGCGACCCGAGGCGGCGGAGGCCTCTTCGCCACAAACATCAGCTTCAGGTGGTTGATGATACGATCCACCACGGAGAAATCGATGAGGAAAGCGATGATCTTCATCGTGCCGCCGCATTGGGGACCGAGGAGCGGGTCGACTTCATAAACCTTGCGGATTAGAGCCGGTCGCCCTCGCATTTCTGAAGTCGAGGATGCCAGGAAGAGGCTGGCAGGACTGAAGGTTATTTGAGGCTGGCGGGGCAGAAGGGCAGCTGATTATCGTTGCCGATTCCGAGACTCATCTTGAGCTTAGCGGTCTAAATGATAAGCCCCTGGCTTGACTCGAACAGGCCACACATAGATGAAAAATAGCTCCCTGGGACTCGGCGGCCTTCAGGGGAGAACTTAAATGATTGACTTAGCCGGTTGGTTGAGGATAGAGTAAACCTATAGGGTCTATCGAAATTATAGGATTATGACACCATGGAATGCCCTAAATGTCATTCCGATAACCCCGAGACGCTAAAATTCTGCGGGGACTGCGGGACGCAGCTTCCTTCATCTAAGGACATCCATCCTGAAGTTACAGAAACCCTTCAAATGCCTATCGAAGAACTGATCACAGGCTCTACCTTTGCCGGCCGTTACCAGGTCATCGAGGAGCTCGGCCGGGGTGGGATGGGGATCGTCTATAGGGCCTCCGATACCAAACTCAAGCGAACAGTGGCCCTTAAGTTCCTCCCTGCCGAGCTAGCCGTCGATCCCGAGATCAGGGAGCGGTTTGTCCGCGAAGCCCGGGCCGCAGCCGCCCTCGATCATCCACATATTTGCACCATCCACGAGATCGACGAAACCGACGGGAAGCTCTTTATTTCCATGGCCTATATAGAGGGGCAAACCCTGAGAGATAAGCTCCGGCAGGGGGCTCTCGAATTGGCTGAGTCGCTGGAAGTCGCGATCCAGGTTGCCCAGGGTCTTGAAGAAGCGCACAAAAAGGGGGTCATTCATCGAGATATCAAGCCCGCTAACATCATGGTTACTTCCAGGGGGCTGGTCAAGATCATGGATTTCGGGCTGGCCAAGGTAAGCGGCGCGCGGGCGACACGCGAGGGCGTGGTCATGGGGACCCTGGCCTACATGTCGCCTGAGCAGGCGCGGGGGGAACCGGTTGACCGGAACTCGGACATCTGGTCCCTGGGAGTCGTGGTCTACGAGATGATCACGGGATCACTGCCCTTTCCAGGCGAGAAGGATGCTCTCATCGTGAACGGCATTCTGAATGGTGAGCCTATTCCGGTTGCCAGACTTAGGCCGGGCATTCCTGCCGAACTCGAGCGGATTGTCGGTCGGGCGCTTGTCAAGAACCCCCAAGAGCGGTACCAGAGCGCCAGCGAGATAAGGGCCGACCTGGAGCTGCTTCTTCAAAATATGAGGGAAGGACGCGCCCTGCCGGAAACGTCTGAGGACCGCGGTCAGGGAAAACGGCCGAAGCGCTTTCGGCTTATCGCTCCATTGCGGGGCCGTGCAGCTAAGGTTTTCATTGGTATCGTGGCATCCTTTATCCTCCTTCTCGCCCTCCTCCTTATGATCAAGCCGAAGGACAGGAGTGGACGGATGGCGATCCCGGGAGCGGCCACCGACCTGCTCACGGTCATCCCCTTCGAGAACCTCGCCGACCCGGATGACCGGGAAAGAGAGGCCCGGATGGTCAGCAATCTGGTGCTCACTGCCCTCTCTGAATCCGGCGGACTGCGGGTTGCCAGCGAACAGCGGCTCTTCGATGGTTTGAGAGAGATAGGGCGCGACGGCGAGCGAACGATCGACCGGACAGTGGCTGCTCAACTCGCCCGGCGGGTGGGGGGCACGAAGATGGTCGTTGGGGAATTTAGCCGATTCGGCGACCGAGCGATCCTCACGTCCCAGATTCTCCAGGTCCAAACCGGGGAAATCATGCGCTCGCAACGGGTGGAGGGGGCTGATCTTTTCGCCATGGCCGACGAGCTCTCGGGGTTGATCCTCCGGGACCTCGGTTTCTCGGCGGCGGCCGCCAGGGACAGAGGATTGGCGCTGGCAGATCTGACGACTTCGTCAGAGGAAGCCTACAGACTCTATCTGCAGGGACTGGACCGCTATTATCGGTATGATTTTGTCGCCGCGGAGGAGAGCTTTCGGAAAGCCGTGGCGATCGACCCCGGATTCGCCATGGCTTACTGGCGGCTGGCCTGGGCGCAGTTCCGGTTCGGCATGGGAGACATGGGGGCTGCGGCGGCGACGGCGGAGATCGCTTATGGTCTCAGGGGGCGGCTGCCCGAAAAGGAGCGCCTCTTCGTCGAATGGCTATTTGGCGTTTTCAAGATGAGCTTTGAAGAGGCCTTGGCGCTCCTTGAGAAATTGGCCGGGAAGTATCCCGAGGAGAAAGAGGCCTGGTTCCTTATCGCCGCCGGGATGGGGGGCCCTCTGATAGACCCTCACAAGGCGATCATCTATCACCAGAAATGGCTTGCGCTCGATCCCGGGTTCAAGGCCGGCTACCTCTTTCTGGTCAGGGATTATCTCAATTTGGATGAATTGGATAAGGCAGCCGAATTCGCCCGAAGATATATCGAAATCGCCCCGGATGATGCAGCCGCGCACCATATGATAGGCTATGTGTATTATTTCAAGGGAGAGCTAGATCCGGGGATGGAGGAGTTCGAGAAGGCCTTGAAGCTCGATCCGGAATATTACGATGCCGTCATAGGCCAGGCTCAAGTTCTGGCCAAAGCCGGCCGGTTCGCCGAATCGAGAGAAAAACTCGCTCCTCTACTCGGCGTGAAGATGAAGCCGGAGCATCGGATCGGCGCCTATTTCCAGATGGGGTGGAATGCCCTTGCTCAGAAGAAGCCCGGAGAAGCGGAGGACTATCTAAAGGAAATGAATAAGATCATCCTGGCCAGCCATCTGGATATTCTGAGTCCCTTCGGGCATTACACGCTGGGATGGGCTTACTTGACTCTGGGCAAATTGAGCGATGCCCGAGGGGAGTTCGAGGTCATCCTGGAACGCAACGATCCAGCAGCGGGAATCTATGGGCCGGCAGCGAGTCATTATTTCCTGGGGATTGTCGCACTCAGAATGGGCCAGCCCGACAGGGCCCGTGCAGAAGCCGAGAATCTGAAGCAGATCGCCGATGCCCGGGACAACCTGACTTTTCGGGCATGGCATGGAGATCTCGTCGCCAGAATCCAGGCGAGCCAGGAATCTGTCGCGGAGCTTGAAGAAAGGCCGCTGAAGCGTCCCAGATTTTTCTTGCGCAACTGGTTTGGCTGGATAACCGATATCCCCGGAGGAATCCCGCTGGAATAGCGGGCGCGCGGAGTATCCTCCCCGACGTTGAGGATGCCAGGAAGAGGCTGGCTGGGCTGAACAAGCGGGCTCAAAGCCTTTTATATAGATACGTGTATCTAAATCTAAAAAAGGAGGTTTTTCATGAAAAGAATTGCTATTGTGGCCGGACTGGCCGTCTTGGTCTTGGCAGTCGCCGTCTCGGCACAAACCCCGGCCCAGACAGAGATCGAGCATGCGACACAGGAACTGATAACACTTGAGAATGGCTGGAACGACGCCCTGGTCAAGCACGACTGGGCATTTCTTGACCAGATTCTCGCGGATGACTATATCAGCACGGATAGCGATGGTATCGTCTCGACTAAAGCCCAGGCAATGGCGAATCTGAAGTCTGGCGAGATTGTAATCACGTCTGCGGTGGCTGATGACTTTAAGGTCCGTGTCTATGGAGACGCAGCGGTCGTCACTTTCCGTAATGCCGAAAAATCACAGTCCAAAGGCAAGGATACCAGCGGGCAGGAGCGAATTACGGATACCTGGGTCAAGCTTGCCGGACGTTGGCAGGTTGTAGCCGAGCACGTTTCGAGGATAGCACAGAAATAGGGCATCGGCGAACGAACATAATTTGACGCTCGCTGTCTGATCGGGTAATGGTCAGACCTGACCCTGGCCTCCCTGGAGTTGAGCATGCCTGAAAAAGGCTGGCGGGGCTGAGGGGAGCGGTATTATGGGAACTAGTTTACCCTAAGATTATGGGATTTCCCATCCGTCGCTCTGCAGGCGGGCAGCGCCATAAATTTCAATAAGTTAGAGAATGATATCTTTGAAACTCTAGGAACTTGTGACCAGGATAGGTTGCTCGGTCTACAAAGTCCTTGGACAGTATCCTGGATTTTGCTATCTGGAAAGACGCGGACCCCGGCATTCCCGAAGTCGAGGATGCCAGGAGGAGGCTGGCAGGGGCTGAAGGGTAATTGAGACGAGTGGAGGGCGGGCTCTCGCCCTGGCCCCCGGTCAGTTATGGACGTGTTGCCACTACTCCGCTAGTATGCGGGGACCAATGCGTAACCCCGAGCTTGGTACCCGATAACCGAGAACCAGCCGTTTTCGACCCTTTTGATTTCCGGCAAGACGGTCATGGGATCGATATTGAAAAGCCTGGCCGCAATGAGACAGATTTCGATCTGGATCCCATCTTTCGACATGCCGGTTATCGCTTCGGCGATTTCATCGAGCGATTTAAGGTCCTCCGGAGCAAAGCCCTCTCTATTCTTTGAGATCAGCTTCACAGATGGGCCAATAAAGACGACCGCAAACACCGGCTGTTTCTTGGATGCGGCCAGGTCTTTAAAGGTCTGGTGAATAAGCTTAAGATGGACCGCCGCGCTCTTGGGACTTCCCATCCTGATATCAAAGATCGCCTTAGCCGACTTGAGGCCCTTGAGGGCCTCATGCTCTTGCGCTGCCAACACCGAAGCGGTCGAAAAAAGCAGGCCGACGGCAATGACGATAGTCGCTTTCAATGTACCTTTCATGTTTATGCTCCTTTCTAAAGTGGGAAAGCGGGATTCGTCCCCCCGCCGTTCCGCATCGTTGACTTGTGTATATGAGCAAGCTCGCGGAGTAATAATAAGAACTTGCCATTCGGAAGCGATCGCGACGCACGCGTCAAGATAGCCACTTTACCTCGCTCTGCTCATAAAATATGGTAGATCATAACGTACAGGGCGTCAACTCGGGAGTCAACTCGGGTCCGAGCTTAGGATTGACCTCATAAACCTTGCGGATCATCTCAGCCCAGCCTTTGGCAGGGATGGGCCGGAGCTCCTCCTCGATAATTGGGAGAGGGGAAGCCGCCAGCTTTGCCTTTTTAACCTTCCCCCGGTGGGCATTGGCGTACAGGCCGAAGTAGCGGATAGTGACTTGTCCCTTGTCGGGGATATGCGAGGTTACCCGGGCGATGAACTCTAGGTAGTCCATCCACTCCATGTCTCTGGCCTCTTTCCCATGCCGGTAGCAGACCTGAACATAATTTATATTTCCGGATAGGTAAATAAATCTTTCTGGAAGCGCCGGGACGGCCTACTGAACACTGAATACCTGCCATATTCGCAGCTATTCAGCGGGTTGCTCAATACGCCTGTGCTTTCTGAAGAAGACTGCTAGCAGAACAGATGAGGCGATCAGTCCTAACCAGTTGATTGAGATTATTATTACCTCAAGCCGGTACTCGCGGCGGATGCCATAAATCATTGACATAATGATGACGGAAGCTAGAGTCAGGATGAAAATGAGGCTGAATGTTATCATGGCCGGCTTCCCTGTCTTGCCATATTGCCTGAAGACCGGAACTAATGCCAGAAAAGAAAGACTCATCAGAATAAATCCCGCCTCCTCCAGGGCAATGAAGATACCATGCGGATTGAACTGTGTCAGAAGGGCTATCCCCTCTGTCTCACCCTCCAGCAAGCTCGCCTGGATCACAAAGAGCTGGATGTAATAATCGACAATAAGGATCAATGCCGACATAAGCGCGAAGGACAACCCTGCCAGGGTGAAGACCTTCCTGCTTTCACCCGCGACACGATGGATGGCGATCATTACCATTACGTAAACAAGAAGCATCGCCATGGCCGGGTACATCCAGTAATAATCGCGCGGGAACCTCTGCGCTATATCAGAATATGGATATGTGAAGCAGTCGCCGGCACAGAAGGGACCCGAGAGCGGCGGAGTGCATATCGCGATGGCAAATGTTATTACTGTCACAATGGCAAGGAGAACTGATGACCAGAATCCTGCCACATTATCAGTGGTATTGTTTTTAAAGGCAGTTTTCATGGTTATTCCGGTGTTCGGTGTTTGGTATTTGAGACTGATCCCGATAGCTGTCGGGACTGATTAGATAATAAGTAATTCGTTTTATGGTGTGCCTGCTGAGTAAGCATCCAAGCGCCACTTTTGCCTCATCCCATCGTTGGGGATGATAAATCAAGGAGTTGGTGGAAGTCAAAGGGAGCTGAAACCTGCGGAAAGGCGCCGGGAAGCATCGGACAAGCCAAAAAGCGCCGGAAATCAGCCGGACCTCTCCTCCCGGGCAAGAAGAAAATCATGAAAGATACTCGGCCGACGACTCAGCGGCCGTCAGGAGTTCCTGGTAGGCCAGGTGGGTCGGAGGAGGTCTCTCCGCGACAAAGGTCAGCTTGAGGTGGCCGATGATGCGGTCCACCACGGAATAGTCGGTGAGAAAAGCGATGATCTTCATCGTGCCACCGCATTCGGGACAGAGGAGGGTGTCGACCTCACAGACTTTACAGACCCTTTCAGTCCACTCGCCTATCATGCATCTCAGGCTGGCGTCTCAAGTAAAAAAGAAGACGGACGAGCTCACGCAGCTCCTCACGGGGAGCTGGTGAACTCCTTCTCGTGCATGTTTAACTCCTACGGGGACCGTAGGGCCTCAATATTCTCCGGCCTTTTCCGTTCTGTCCTCCCCAGAAAATCTTAAAAAAAGAATTGACTTTTCTTTGACTTTATTCTATACTTAAATTATGATTGATATGGTCAAAGAGCTGAAGAGTCTTTTGGAAGAAAAACAAGTCTCGCCGGAAACGGCAGCACGCCTCATCGGGTGCACGGGCCGGCAGGTCAGGCGCTGGATCGCGGAAGAGGCGGTACCGAACTACATGAGCCGCTTGGCGATTCGGCGCGGCCTTCGACGGATTAGGAAAGATCTTTAAGGTTGTAGAGAATGGTCCCGGCCCGAGACGAGAGGATTAAGATGAAAATTATAAAAGTCTTGAAATACTGGAAGATGATCATCTTTATATTTATGGCCATACTTTCTTATTCACTGGTAGTATGGTTTATCGCAAGAAATGCTCAGTATCTAAGTAATATTGAAGCTGCTGCACTCATTGCCTCGGGAACCGCGATAGTCACTGGTATCTTGGCATTACTAAAAGAGGCTTTATGGTCTTGGGTTAAGAGCCCTAGACTCGCGATCAAATTTTATCCTTTTGATAAACGAGATTGTTTGTCGCTTACATTCCATATCAGTCAAATGGGATCAAAGGGTCTGCCAATTATATTTGACGCGCCTGGACATTATTTTCGACTTCGAGTTTACAACTTGGGACTGGAGACAGCTGAAGACGTCGACGTCACGTTGGAAGAGGTTCAACGACTTGAAAATGGAAATTATGTTATTGACGAAGATTTTATGCCCTTAAAGCTATTTTGGAGTCATTGGAAGCAAGAGCGTTACGAGCTTTGGATACCTTCAAGTGTTTTTCGCCATTGCGATTTGGGATTCATAGTTCATCCAAATTATGACAATCAAGTATATCCTCCCAAGGATAAACAAGAGGACAAGCTCTTATTTTGGTTTGAAGTGTTCCGGCGTCCAACTGCAGGTCGAACATCCTTACTGCCGGGGGCATACAAGATTAAGATTAGTGCGTTAGGCAGAAATGCATCAAAAGTGATGAAAACGCTGGAATTTGAGTGGAAGGGAGAATGGAGTGACAAAATAGATCAAATGCTTGATAAATATTTCATACCAAAGGCAGGATTCGAATCAGGACATGGCATTGAGGAACTTTAAGGAGGGGAAAAAGTGAAAGACTCGAAGAAGATACAAAACCTAAAGACCGATAAAAATCTGAAATTCATAAAAGGCCGTGACGGCAAGCCCAGCTATTACGTGACGGAGATCACGCTAAATTATCGCCGGATTCGCCGGTTCGCCGGCTACACGAAAGAAGAAGCGAAGACGTATCTTGCTAAGCTAAGGCTCGCGGCCAGGGAAGGGAAGCTCGAGGAACTCATCAGGCCCGCAAAGATGTTACCAGGGACGGCGTTTGGAGAGTACGCCCGGGCCCTTCTTGAATCAGCCGAATGGAAACAGAAACGGAGTCACCGCCGAGACGAAACTTCACTTGAGGCCCTCAATAAGGTCTTCAAGAACGTGCCGCTCGCCGAGATAACATCAGGCGCCGTGCGAACATACATCACCAAGCGGGTGAGCGGTGACGGTGTCCGGCCCGGCACGGCGAACCGGGAGCTATCGCTGCTGAAGTCAGTCCTTTATGCCGCCGAGTTCGACAATATCATCCCGGCGAACCCGATTCGGGGCCGCAGAGTGAAAAGACTCGAGGAGGACAATAACCGCGAGCAGCACATCCTGGAGATGAATATTACGGACGAGCAACTCCGTCAGCTCGTGGCTGCGGGCGGCGACTGGTTCGGTGTTGTCCTGCGGCTGGCCCTGACGCTCGGCATGCGCCAGGGTGAGATACTGAAGGCTGAATGGCGGGACTTCAGCCTCCCGCTGCGGACTCTGCGAGTGCGGAAGGAGAACGCCAAGAGCAAGGAAGAGCGGACAATACCGCTCGGCCCTGAGCTAGCCTGCGGCGATTGACACGCTCCCGAGAATAGGGCAATATATCTTTTCGCTGCCCGACGGAGGGCGGAGACGGGACGTGCGCAAGCCCTGGCTGGCCGCCTGCAAAGCGGCCGATATCCCGACGAGCCGGGCAAACGGAATCACGTTTCATGATCTTAGGCACTTTGCGGCCTCTCGTCTTGTGAAGGTGACAGACGTGGTGACAGCTCAAAAAATTCTCGGCTGGAAGACGCTGGACATGGTGAGGCGGTATGTCCACCCGACGGACGAGGACAAAAGGTTGGCAGTGGAGGCTGTGGAGGCCCGGCTTTTCCGGGTACAAGGACGTCAAAATCCCGTCAATGATAAAAATGACGCGGCAGAGGAGAGGCCGACTGAATCAACGCAAATTAAACGCATTCAATAATATTTGGCATATATGGCCCGTTAGCTCAACAGGTAGAGCAGCGGACTCTTAATCCGCGGGTTAGAGGTTCGAGTCCTCTACGGGTCATTCCTTTTTTTGTCCCTGATTTTTCGACGTTTTCCCTGAATTTGGCTTTAAAGTCTGAGTCACCTGGACTGGGCCATTTTGAGCCTGCCCTCATCACATTGACTAGCTATTTTCGCTGTGCTATAGCTTAAACCACAAATGACAAGATAGGAGGGGAAATGAAAAAATCAATTTTTCTATTCGCCGTCTTCATGCTCATGGTCCTTGTGCTTTGTTTTAGTTTCAGCTGCCAGAACAAGGCCGACAAAGCAGAGCTTGAAAAGATGAAAGCCATGGCCCAAACAGAGGACCAAAACAAACCCATTGCACGTCAGTTTTTCGAAGCCCTGGACGCACAAGACTACAATCGCTTTAATGAGCTTCTTGCCCCGGGTGCCGTTGTTCACTATTCAGGGCCACAAGAGGACCTAACCGCTGAAACTGGCGCTCAAGTCATACGGTCTTTTTATCAGGCTTTCCCCGACCTCACTCATAAGATTGAAGACATTATTGTTGAAGGGAACAAGGTTGTCGCCCGGAATCTCATTCAGGCGACCCAGAAGGCGGAGTTCCAGGGGATTCCTTCCTCCGGAAACAAAGTCAAGTATTACCAAATCTGCATATTCGAGGTCGTTGACGGCAAAATTAAAGAAGGTTGGATAGTTGAAGACAATTTGGGATTGATGGTGCAGCTGGGCGTGGAACTTAAGCCGAAAGAGGCAGAGAAAAAATAGCATCAGGCTTAAGCTTAAGAAAAAGGAGGGATTTTATGAAAAACCTAATTGAAAGGTTCGGGTTTCTAGCTTTTATTTTCATGGCCCTGCTTGTGACAGCTCCTGTATTTGCTAAGGAATGGTCAGCTGAACAAAAAGATGTTTTGAACAGCTTTAACCAGTATCTTGCGGCCAACCTAAAGGGAAGCGTAGAGGAAATAATGACCTATTTTCATCCCAATTTCATTGGCTGGGATTATAAACAAGAATTCCCCATGAATTATGTTGCTTTACAAAAAATGATGGAAGGCTTTTTCATGAATTACAAGCTGGGCAAGTTTGTGGCTGAACCTCTTGAGATTCAAGTTGAAGGCAATATCGCTATTCTTCATCTTAACTACGCTGAAGCTTTTGGCGACTCCGCTGGTCAAGAGATATCTTCGTCTGGATATTGGACTGCAACAATGGTGAAGCAGGGTAACAAATGGGTTTTTCTGAGCTGGAGTTGGATAGCAAAATAGTAAAAGAAACGGCACCTGCTAAAAGAATACCATGATTTCTGTCAAGATCCCCGCCCATTATCGCGACTTTTTGCGCCTCGGCACATGCTCTTGGAAGTACGATTCCTGGAAAGGAATTCTTTACGACGAGGACAAAGCCTATCGGCCGGACGAATACCTGGCCGATTATGCTCGGTTCTTGAACTCCGTTGAGATCGATCAATGGTTTTGGAGCCTGTTTCCAGACTCGGTTAGGCTGCCGGAACCTCGGGTTGTCAATGGATACGCCGAAAGTGTGCCGGACGATTTCTCCTTTACCGTTAAGGCTCCGAATGCGATCACCCTGACGCATTTCTATTCCCAAAAAACAAGCGGTGCCTCGGCCGGAAAGCCGAACACGCATTTTCTCGATAACGATCTTCTCGATGAGTTTCTCGAAAGGCTCAAGCCGTTGGGAAAAAAGCTCGGCCCGATCATGTTCCAGTTTGAATACCTCAACAAACAGAAAATGCCCTCCAAGGAGGTGTTCTTCGAGCAGTTCGCGAATTTCATCCTCAAGGCTCCGAAAGGTCATCAATATGCCGTCGAGACCCGGAACTCGAATTATCTTTCCCTCTCCTTCTTTGATTTTCTCAAAGAACACGGGCTTGGGTTCGTCTATCTGGAAGGTTATTATATGCCGCCCATCGGCCAAGTTTTTGACCGCTTCAAGCCCTTGACCGCCGCGTTCTCGATCGTTCGTCTTCATGGAGGAGACAGAGGGGAGATCGAAGCAGAAACGGAAGAAGTCTGGAATCGAACCGTCGCCCCCAAACCTGAAGCCCTAAGCGCTGCCGCGTGTATCACTCGTAAGAATATCCGTTCAAAAATAATGACCTACATCAACGTCAACAATCATTTCGAGGGCAGCGCGCCCTTGACGATCGAACGGTTTCTTGATGTGCTGTCTGCCGAGCCCTAGTGGCTCGAGCATCCTCATCCAGTCATTGGCCGGAACGCAGGAGAAGGGCGCGGACCTTTTCCTCATAAACATGGATCATGCTGACAAAACGGCTGCCGACAAAACGGGCTCACAATTGATTTAAGTTCAGGAAATTATTAGAATGATTCGACGGCTCATTAGAGGCTGATATGAAAATAAGAGGATTCCTGGCGATTCTCGTCCTGACGGTCGTGGTGGTTTATTTTATTTTTTTCGCCAAGGCCGGGAAGAAGAGTTACATCGAAGGAACAATAGATGCTTACGATAGAGTGAAGACGCAGGTCACCCGGACAAACATAGCCACATTAGAGAAGACAATCGAATACTTCATCGCCACTGAAGGCCGAACTCCCAGGGATATGAAAGAGCTCAGCGCCACCCGTCTCCTTACGGGAGATCCCTCGGACGGCTGGGGTCGGCCGCTCAAGTATGAGAGGCTATCCGATTCCAATTATCGGCTCATCTCAGCGGGAAAGGACGGGGCGTTCGGCACGAGCGATGACATCACCTTGGAGTATTGATATTTCCGATGTGGCTCCTCTTGCTTCTTCCGATCGCCGGCTTCCTGGTGGGCATCGTTGCTTCGCTGACCGGCGTCGGAGGCGGAATTTTCATCGTCCCCCTGCTCACCGTTCTTTTTAGCTTTGTCCCCCAACACGCTGTCGGTACAAGCTTGACTTGCATCGTTTTTACGGCGTTCGCTGCGACCTATTCCTATGCCAGACAAGGCCGCATTTTTTATAGAACCGGCCTTCTTCTGGCCATCACCTCGGTGCCCGGCGCCTATCTGGGTGCTTATCTGACGTCGCTGGTTTCACCAAGTCTCCTGGGGTTGATCTTTGGAATCTTTCTTTTCTTTATTTCTCTGCGCATGATCTATCAAAGACGTGAAAGATTCTCTGAAAGAATCGTCCCCGGTGCCGAGTCCTCAGAGCCTGGCGAGCCTGTCTCGCCGCCCCAAAAATCAGACGCTGAGCTTATGAAATCCCCTTGGATACTAACCCTGGCCGTGGGCTTGAGCTTCTTCGCCGGACTGTCCTCAGGATTCTTGGGCATCGGAGGAGGAGTGCTCGGCGTCCCCATCATGACCCTGGTCCTGGGCATGCCGATTCATTTTTCCACGGCGACTTCGATGTTCACGATGGTCTTCACCTCTCTCTCCGGCGTCGTCAAGCACGCTCTGGCTCATCACGTCCATGTCGGCCACGCGCTCCTCTTGGCGCTGGGCACGGTTTTCGGAGCTCAGGCCGGCGCCCATTTTTCTAAAAGGGTTTCCGCCAGGACCTTGCGCCTCATCTTTGGAGCGGTCCTGCTCCTCGTGAGCATTCAGATGATCCTCAAGTTTTTGTGAGCTGCGCCGGAGGAGGGTTACTTGAGGGTGTTCTCAGAGTCCAAACCCAGGCATTTGGCATAAAGGTTGACCAGGCGGGAAAGCGCTTTCCCGTTGGGGAGGGCGTCGTAATCCTCTTCTTCCAGAGCCTTCAGATAGTCCAGGCTCATATTGCAGTCCCTGGCGATCTGCTCCAAGGCAATTCCCCTTTTTTGTCTGATATTTTTGAGGAATTCCCCATAGTAATAGGAACCGCTTTCGATGGACAGCCGGTCTTTTCCGTTCTTCTTGTCTGCACGTTTCGATCCTTTCCTCCAGCGCCGGAAAGGCAGGAGCAAGGACCTGAACCTGTCCAGAAATTTTTCTTCTTCAGAGGCGTCTTCGATTTCCAATTTTTTTGTGGACTTGCGAAAATACGCCCTTTGCTGAAACTCGGGGCGGCGGGGGCCGAGTGCAGAATCATACGCTTTTCTTGTTGCCGGATCGGCCAGCGTCAGGAAGGCCTCTTCAATCCGCTCCAGGATCAGGCGCCGTTCTTCAGATGATATGACACCGTATGAGGCCAGGCTATCTTCGTGATACGTAGCGACGGCCAGAATATAAGCGTTTTCAACCTCTTTTGGGGACGCATCAGGACGGAGATTCAGGAGGTCGTAATAATCTAATTCAGCGATCTTTTTTGCCATGGTCTAAACCGGCAGGGGAGACAAACTTTTGTCGGCGCTTGGCGCGCGCCCGGGAAGCAGCTTTTGGCCTATAGTCTTGATCGCCTCGGAGACAGAACTCTCGGGATATTCAAGGATGAACGGGGCGAACTTTTTCAGGCTCCAATGGACTCTTTCATCGTAGGGGATCGTCCCGAGAAGCTCGGTCTCGATCAGAAAATATTTTCGGACGACATCGACGATGGAGCTTCCCAGGAGCCCATCTTTTTCGCTCCGGGCCTTATTCACGACAAGCCGTGGTCTGAAATTTTTTAAAGCGGCCAGGAGGATTTGGGCGGAGGGCTCTGCTGCAGACGCCAGACCGTCAAGAAAGGACCTCAGGGTGCTCGGGCTGCTCTCCAGTCCCTCTGTCACCTTCTGGGCAAGGTCCGCGATTTTGTAATACCGAGCATACAATTTCAGAATTCTCACCGCGCACGATTTCAGGAAATGGTAAGTATTTTCCACGGCTGTCGGCTCCGGCGTGACGACCAAAATTCCCGGTCTGGCGATGACAAAGAGATCGAGCGTATTGTATGCGCTTCCCGTGCCCAGGTCGAGGATCACGCTCTCGGCGGGAAGGGCCTTGATCTGGCGGATCAGTTTCAACTTTTTTAAATGGTTGAGGTTGGCCAGGAAAAGAGAGTTCTCGCTCCCTTTGATGATCTTGAGCCCGGGATAAGGCGTGGCCGTCATAACGTCTTCGAGGCGGGAGATATTATTCTTGACAAACTCGCCCAAATCCTTCCCATTTTCTTTGACGGATAAAAGAGTGTGTAGGTTAGGCCCGCCGAGGTCGGCGTCAATAATAACGACATCCCCCAGGCGAGAGCCCAGGTCGATGGCCAGGTTAGCCGAGAGAAAACTCTTGCCGGTTCCTCCTTTGCCGCCGCCGACAGCAAAGATTGTCTTCTGACTTTTCTGAGGAGCAGACATGGGAAATGATTTTCTTCAAAAAATATAGATCCGTATTCTAGCATACCTCATGTCTCAGGTAAATAAAAAAGCGGAAAAACATTGAATTTTTCTAACATTTTTGCTATCCTATTGCATTATCATTCAAGGAACGAAAGAGGAGACCATTTTCGTTGAAGAATTTCGGCAATGTCGATAGCAAGTATCGGTTTGTTATCATCGCCTCGAAAAGAGCCAAGGAGCTCCTGAAAGGGGCGAAAGCACGCATCAAGAGCAGGTCCAAGAATCCCATCCGGATCGCTCAAAGCGAAGTCAGGATGGGCCTCGTCGACTATGAAATCCTGAAGTCAAAAAAGGAAGAGATTCCAGAACAGGAAGACCGTGTCTTTCTCGGGGAGCATGTCGGCGGCGAACTCGAAGGTGAAGAACAAGACGCCATAGAATCGGAGGGCCCCGAGGAAGGAGAACCCGAAGCTGAGGAAGAGGAACCTCTTCATGTCGTCCTTCCCGAGGAACTGGAGCAGACCGAGGAGTTAGAGGGAGAGGAGAAGGAAGAAGAGGAAGGGAGTTAGGTCTTATTCCCTTTCTTCTCGAGCAGCTGGACGTAATCCAGCTTGATCAAGTCAGCCCGGGAAAACCCCAGGAATTTAGCATACTTGATGATCTCGTTTTTCTCGCCTTCGAATTCGCAAAAAGGGCCCGCCGCCGTTTCGTCGAGGCAGATTTTCAACCGGCCTTTGCGGAAAACCGTCCGGAACTTTTGATACCTGAACATGGGAGCCAGACCCAAAGACTGCAGAATTTTATAGGTCTGCTTTTCGTTCTTGACCTCGGTCTCGAACTCTTCCCTGACCTTGAATCGCCTCGATTTTTGCGGGGCCCCTTTGAAGGCCAGAAATATTTTCTTGCCGGCCCTCCGCACTCTCAGGGCGCTTCCATTCTGGAATAGAGTCCGCAAGGGAAAATCATAAAGGGTGTTGTCTTCGCGGTAACGCTCCTTCAGGAGTTCGGCGCCGGACTGGAACAAAGCTTGGCGGAACGCCTCAAGGTCCTTGACTCGAACTTTGACTTCTATCTCGAGCATGAAACGGCGACCTTTCGCCCGTTTCTATTTCTCTCTCGTCAGTACGAATTCGGAGAGCAGGCTCAAGGCTTCCCGGTGGACGGATTCTGGGAATTGAGAAATGTCTTCGAGGGAACGGAGCGAGAACTCTTCCGCTCTTTTGAACGTGTAGTCCAAGGCTCCGTTGGAGCGGATGATTTGGAGGATCTCTTTCTTAGAGTCTTCGGGCAGCTTCTTTTCTTTCAAGAGTTCAAGAAGGCGGCTGCGATTGTGATTTCCGTCGTTGTTGAGAGTGTAAATAAGCGGCAGAGTGACGCGGCCTTCACTCAGGTCAGAAAGAATCGGCTTGCCCAGGTTGATCTCATCTCCCTTGAAGTCAAGAAGGTCATCGATGATTTGGAAGGTCATCCCCAGGTTGCTGCCATAAGCGATGAGTGACCGTTCTTCCTCCGGTGAGGCTTGGCCGAGAATGCCGCCGATCTGGCAGGAAGCCGCAAAGAGAGCCGCCGTCTTTTTATGGATGATATCAAAATAATCTTCTTCCCCGAGCTCCAGGTTGCCGCTCATTTGATATTCGGTCAGTTCTCCCTCAATCATCTTCGTCGAGATATCCGTGAGAATGCGGATAATCTGGGGATACCGGCTCTGGAGGGAAAGGGCGATGGCCCGGATATACAGAAAATCGCCCAGGAGGACAGAAATATTGGGACCCCAGCGGGTATGAACGGAGTCCATTCCCCTCCGGAAACTGGCATTGTCGATTATGTCATCATGGATGAGGCTGGCGGTGTGGATGAACTCGACCAGAGCGGCCATGAGGATGTGCTCATTCCCTTGATAGCCGGTCAGCTTGGAACAGAGGACGAGGAGAGCCGGCCTTATTCTTTTCCCCTTCTTTCGGAAGAGATAGGCGCTGATCTCGGAGACCAGCCGGCTGGGGGAGCCGGAGAAAACCTTCAGGCTTTCCTCAACCCGGTCCAAATCCTCCTGAATGTTCAGGTAAACGTCCTGGAGGTCTTTTCTTCGCTCGAGATAGATGAGGGCGGCTCTGGGGATTTCTGGTTTCATCGGTAGTTCGCAAATTCCATGTGAATTCCGAGATTCTCCGTCTTGAGAAAGGTGATGATCTCCTGCAGAGTGTCGATCTTAGGGCAGAAAACGCGGACCTGGTCTCCTTGAATGGCCGCCTGGGCCTTGAACTTCTTTTGCTTGATGAGCTTGACGATTTCCCGGGCTTTCTCGACCGGGATGCCGATCTGAAAATGGATTTCCTGCTTGACCGTTCTGTTGGGGCCATCCGTTATTTTCTGGTAGAGCACGGCTTTAAGGGGGATATGCCTCTTGACCATCTTTTGTTCCAGGACCTCGGTCAGGCTTTTCAATTTATAGTCGTCCTCGGCGATGAGGATCAGTTTGTCTTTTTCCTGGATGATCTCGGCCCGGCTGTGCTTGAAATCGAACCTGTTGGAAATCTCTTTGAGGGCGATCTGGACGGAGTTGGAGACTTCCTGCCAATCGATCTTGGAGACGATGTCAAACGAGTGTTCCTGCGTCATGGGCTCATATCTTAGCATTGAAGACTCTTTTTTTCAAACACAAAAGAGCCGTCGGAAATTTTCCAGGGTAGCCCGGGCCATCTCTTCGAGGCGGACGCCCCGGAGAGAAGCGAGCGCGTGAATGGTTTCCCGGACAAAGGCCGGCTCATTCCTTCTGTCCCGGCCCCTCCGAGGCTCGGGGACCAGATAGGGGGAATCTGTCTCGACCAAAAGTTTTTGCAGGGGGATTCTCGGGGCGATTTGGCGGAGATTCTGGGCGCTCGGGTAGGTCAGAATTCCGGAAAAGGAGATCATGAAATGGCATCCCATCATCCGCTCGGCGGTCTCCTGATCTTCGGTGAAACAGTGCAGCACCCCGCCCCGGGTGAACCCTTCTTCCTCGACGGCGGTGATGACATCCTTTCCTGAATTCCGGCTGTGGACGATAACGGGAAGGGCGAGTTCTTGGGCCAAGCGGAGCTGAGCGCGGAAGGCCTCTCGTTGCTTTTCAGGGGAGGAGAAGTCGTAATGATAATCGAGTCCGATCTCGCCGACAGCCCGGATCTGTCCCGACCGGCCGAGATCTCGAATCGTGTCCAGCCAGGAAACCGCGAAACCCTTGGCCTGATGAGGATGGATACCGGCCGCCGCCGTGATCCAGGGATATTTCTTCGTCAGATCAAGGACTGTGGTGAGACTGCCCGGCGTGGTCATATCGGCGGGGCAGAGAATAGCCCTGACCCCGGCCTCCCAGGCTCTCCGGAGGACATCGTCCCGGTCCCCGCCGAACTCCTTCATGTCCAGGTGAGCATGGGAATCCGCCATCTCGATCGGGTTGGTCATGGATGAGAGCTTTTAGCCCCTTCGTTTTTTATTCTACTACTTCTATAAAATCGATCGACGCTAGAACAATGCGGCTCGCTGCGGCGCTCTCTCTCGGTCTTCGGATTCTTCTCCGGATTTTTCTTACTGGGACATTTTTATCCTCAGCTGGCGGATGGGGAGAGCACCGTAGCTCAGAAGCTTCTGCAGGAATTCTTTCTGGCTAAAAGCATCCCCTTTGAGCTTCTTGTAGTCCTTCTCTATGTCCCAGATTTCCTGGATGCCGATATAGGAGTAAGCCGCGTCGCCCGGCTTCAGCAGGATGCTGTTCCACTTCCTTTCCGCTTCTGCCTGAGTCTGGAAACCACCTCTGGTCATGTATTGGACCGCCTGCTCTTGGGTCATACCGCCCTGATGGATGTTCAGCTCGAGATTGAAGTCCATGACGATCTTGAGTTGCGATTTGAGCTGGTTAAGCCGGAGGCGGAGGTCGTAGTTGCCGAACCCGGAGTACATGAGCACGTCTTCGACATAACCAGGCCAGCCTTTCAGGAGGGGCATGTTGGGGAAAATCTTTCTCGCCAGGGAAGGAAATTTCTGAGCGAAATAAAGAGGGACAAAAGGACCGGGATAGATATTTCGGACAGCCCAGAAATGGCCATAAAAATCATTGTATTCTTCAAGGAAAGAGCGGGCTTGATCGGCCGACCAATCATTGGGAATTGGAGAAACCTGGACGGCATAAGCTCCACTCGTCTCATAAGGTCCGGGCGTGAGAAGGAGAGTCAAGGTAACCCCTTGCTCGGCCAGGGGCATGGGCTCGATGCCGAGCGGCACGTCGGGAAGCTGGACGAGCTGAGCTTCACCAAGAAAACTTTTGATGTAGTCAACATCTTTTTTGGCCTGTTCTACAAAATTTTCTTTGGTCGGATGCTCGACCTTTATTTTATCAAACACACCTGAGATGACGATATTCTTGACTTCCTCTTCGCCGCGCTGGGTTGTTAACTGCTCCAGATTAATATTCCGATACATGATCCTATAGAACGGGATACAGACAAGAAACATCTCCCTTCGCAGGTTATTGTAATCCGCTTTCGCTCTGGCCACGAGTTCATCGAACGGAACGCTGTTCTCGCTCGTGAGGCGCAGCAAACGCAGATGGGCCTGCTCACCGAGCCTGAAATTGCCCGTGGACTTGGGCAGGAGCTGATTCTGGAGGAATCCCTTGTAATCTTCAAGGGCGGCAATCACCTTGGCCACTTCGGCCTGAAAAGCCGATCTTGCATCAGGAGATGCCGTCTCGGTAAGCTTGGAGATTTCGTTTCTATAGAAATCAAGAATGCCGGGGAATTGCTTTAGGGCTGTCTCGGTGAAGATTTGCGGCGGAGTTTTCAGGTTGTCCTTGGCTTGCCTGATGAAGTCGGGCAATTGCTTGGCCCTCATGGTGGCGCTCTTCAACCTGGCGTCCGAGGAAGCGAACTCTTTGACCAGGAGACTCTTGATGCTGTGAAGGAAAATCTCGTTGTAGAAGACCGGGTTGTATTCCCAGGGAAGGAGGTTTTCGTGGCGCATGAGCTCAAGATCGATGGAGTCCATGATCACCTCATAATCGATCTGGGACTCCGCCCCGAGCTTTGTTTTGTCAATTTTCGTCACCAGTTCCTGGTTAAAACCGTCCAGACTCGCCTGGCGTTTTTCGAGATTCTTGTTGCTGAAATCCTCCAGCTTGTCGGCATATTTGTAATAGCCCGCCAGGGTTGCAGCCGTGGGGTAGAATTTCCACATCTCGTCGAAATACGTGTCCATCGTCTTCTGGAACTTGGCCTCTTCCTGGTTCTGCTGGGAGAAGAGAGGTCCCAGCGAGAAGAAGGAGAAGACGATGAGAACGAACGGAACAAACGCTTTTCTCATTGAAGCCTCCTTTTTAATGCTCTTTGTATGAGTAACCCACAAGCAGCCTCTTTGTCGTTATTCCCAAAAAACATTGGGGAGAATACTATCATAAATGGACGGGTCAAGCCAAGATATTCTTTCACCATCGCAGGACTGCGGATGCCCAGGTATAGCCCGATCCGAAAGCGGTCATGACGATGATGTCACCCGGCTTGATTCTGCCTTCTTTTGCGGCCTCATCGAGAGCGATGGGAATGGAAGCGGCTGTCGTATTTCCGTAGCGGTCGATATTGCGCATGACTTTTTCCAGGGGAATCCTGAGGTTGTGAGCCACTATCTGACTGATCCTGTCATTGGCTTGATGGGGGATGAGGAGGGCGATGTCCTCCACGGTCAGGCCGTTGTGCTTCAGGGCGATCCTCACGGCCTCGGGCATTTTTTCCGAGGCGTTTTTGAAAACGTTTTTCCCGTCCATCTGGGGAAAGAATCTTTTCGTCCTGGCCAATTCTTCAGTAACGGTGGGCTTGTCTTTCGGGCTCGGCTTCTCCAGCCAGAGGTCCGAGACGTGACGCCCGTCGGCGAAAAGATGAGTGGAGAGGATGCCCCTGCCGTCGGCCGCATCATGGGGTTCGAGGATAATCGCCGCAGCGCCATCGCCAAAGAGGACGGCCATATCTCTGCCTTCATCGGAGTAATCGAGGTTCGTGGACTGGATTTCGGCGGCCACCAGCAGGATTTTCTTGTAAACGCCGGTGCGGATATATTGATCGGCGACGGAGAGAGCGTAGATAAAACCTGAGCATTGATTACGGACATCAAGGGCTCCGATTGGAACGAGGCCCAGCTTAGCCTGGACAATGACCCCCATTCCGGGAAAATAGTGGTCCGGAGAAAGAGTGGCGGCAATAATAAAGTCGATCTCCGATTTGTCGATGCCGGCGTTTTCGATGGCCCGCAGGGCCGCCTCATAGGCCAGGTCCGAGGTCATGACGCCCACTTCGACGTGGCGCCTTTCCACGATGCCCGATCTTTGGCGGATCCATTCGTCCGAAGTATTCATGAGTTTTTCCAGGTCAAAATTGGTGACGACCCGGGGGGGGACGTAGTGGCCCGTGCCGGTGATCACAGTTTTCCTGCTCATGGTCAATCCAGTCCAATTATAACGGATGGTTTTCGAAAAATAAAGGCCTTCTTTTCCCCTCGAGTCTTCGTCCTTTCTTGACTCGGCCAGAGTCCGGGGTTATCATAAAATAAAATGTTGCGTGGCGGAGAATTTCGTTTGAAGAACCGAAGCGCTTCTCTCTTTCTTTTATTTTTGGCCGTTTCTTTTTCTCCGCTGCTTTGGGCGCAGGAAGATTTCCTCAAGATCGAAGCTTCGGTCATTCCGCGGAAGCTTTCGCGCGGGGAGGAAGGGGTCATCTTTTTGAAACTCGGCCTTCAGGAAGGGATCACCGTCAGCCCTCACCCTGATTTCATCATCGAGCTTAAACCGAGTGAAGGGCTGGTCTTTCCCAAGAATTTCTATGCGGCCTCGGACCTGGGGATCGACGCCGTGGAAGCGGACGGTGAGGAATATCTTGACCTCGAGGAGCCGATTAAGATCCCGTTCACCGTCAGCCCGGAGGCAAAGAAAGGTAGCCACATCCTGGAAGGAAGAATCAAGTATTTCGCTCGGTCAAAGAAAGAGGGATGGTGTGTCAGGAACACGGCCAAGTTTTTTGTGAGTTGTTTTACGCGTTCCTCCGTCGTCAAGAAAAAGCCCTGACCGGCCTTACAGCCACTTCTCCGCGATGTACCAATCTATGGTCTCATGGATCCCTTTTTCCAGAGTATAACGGGGGCGGAATGAGAGCATTGCGGCGGCTTTCCCGACATCGGCCACCCAGCCCGGCTGTTTGAAGTCGATGTACTTTTCGCGGCTAAAAAGGCCCGGCTCTCCTTTCAGCTGGTTCCTGAATTCCGAGAGACGAGCCGCGAGCGAGAGAACACCCATCGAGATTCTCACTTTTCTGAATTTTCTCCCCATGGCTTTGCCTGCGGTTTCTCCCAGCCTTTCCCAGGTCCAGGGACTGGGGTCGGCGATGTTGAAAATTTCGCCGCTGGGAAGGTCGTTCCGTGCGCAAAGATAAAGGGCCTCGACAAGGTCTTTGACATAACACAGACTGACATACTTCTGCTCGGCGACCGTGGGGAGGATTCCCCGGCCTATTAGTTTGAAGAATTCCAAAAAATCCCGGTCCAGGGGCCCGAAAATAGCGCTCGCTCTTACGATAACAAGAGGAAGCCTGTCTCTGAACTTGAGCGCTTCCTGCTCTCCCATCAGTTTGCTCCGGCCGTATGAAGTTACAGGATGCGGGGGATCATCTTCCCGGACGGCCTTGTTTTTTTTCGATGGGCCGGAAGCGGCCAAGCTGCTCAAGTGGACGACTCTGGGCCGAGCTCCGGAAGAGAGGAGAGCCCGGAAAAGACTTGCCGTGCCTTCCTGGTTTACAGTATAATAATCATTCTCTTGGAGAGATCTTGTCTTGCCGGCGAGATGAAAGACGATGTCGATCCCAGCCGGAAGGGAAGGAAGAGAAAAAAGGTCTCCCTTGAGGATGCAGATTTTTTTTCCTGCAAATTCGACGGCCTTTGTCGGGTCTCGAACCAGGGCAAAGATTTCGGCATCGTGGGCCGATAGAAAATCGATGAGGTGGCGGCCGATAAAGCCTGTCCCTCCGGTGATAAAGACTTTCATTGCTTAGATTCTATGAAAATTGCCTGGCATGGTCAAACTTTAGCCCGTTTGGGAAAAGAGCTAAGACTCCAAGCGGGCAGCAGAGCCCTCTATTGGTCAAGGGCTGATTGAGCACAGAGGAGGACACGATGGACCTTTTTGAAAAATGCTTCAACTTCACCAGAGCCGATGAGGCCATTGCCATGGATATCTATCCTTATTTCACTCCCATCCAAGAGGTCAAAGGAAATAAGGTCAAAGTCGACGGCAAGGATATGATCATGGTGGGCTCGAACAACTATTTAGGCCTACTCGACCATCCTGGGGTGAGAAAAGCGGCTCAGGCGGCTGTGGACCGGTACGGGGTGGCCACCTGCGGCTCTCGTTTCTTGAATGGCACCCTGGATATTCATGTCGAGCTCGAAGAGCGGCTGGCCCGGTTTATGAAAAAGGATGTGGCCCTGACGTTCAGCACGGGATTTCAGACCAACTTAGGCATCATCCCAACCGTCGCCGGAAAGAACGACCACATCATAGTCGATAGAATGGTCCATGCCTCGATCATCGATGCCTGCCGGCTTTCCTTCGGCACTGTTTATAAATATAAACACAATGATATGGGCGACCTAGAAAAGGTTCTCTCTTCCCTGAAAGGCGCTGGCGGAAAGCTCGTCGTCGTGGACGGAGTGTTCAGCATGGAAGGAGATTTGGCCAACCTTCCCGAGATCGTCAAACTGACCAAGAAATACGGTGCCAGATTGATGGTCGATGAAGCCCATGGTATCGGCGTTATGGGGAAGAACGGAAGGGGCACCCCCGAGCATTTCGGCGTGGAAGAGGATGTCGACCTGGTCATGGGCACCTTCAGCAAATCGTTCGCTTCCCTGGGAGGCTTTGTGGCCGGCCATAAAAAAGTCATTTCGTATATCAAACATCATGCCCGCTCACTCATTTTCAGCGCCAGCATCACACCCGCCTCCGTAGCAACGGTGTTGGCTACTCTTGATATTATCGAAAATGAGCCTGAGAGAAGGCAGAGGTTGTGGGAGATCACGCGGAAGATGAAGACCGGGTTTAAAGGGATGGGCTATAATACCGGCGATACCGAGACACCCATCATCCCGATTGTTATCGGGGATGATGAGATTGCCTTCATGCTCTGGAGGTTCCTGAGGGAGGACGGCATCTTCGCCAATCCCGTCATCTATCCGGCCGTTCCCAAAGGACAATCGTTGATCCGGACCAGCTATTCGGCGACCCACACCGATGAGGAACTTGACCGAGTCCTGGCCAGTTTTGAAAAATGTGGCAAGCTCTTAGGGATTATCAAATAGACCATTTCCCTTTTCACGGGAGAAACAAAATTAAGCACATCATAAAGCTCGTATTTATCCTTTGTTTGGGCTTCCTTCAGATAGAAGCCTCTTCTCCGATCATGCCCCTCGAGCAGGTCAAGCCGGGCATGAAAGGCATCGGCAAAAGCGTCTTCCTCGGGAGCACCGTTGAAGAGTTTGGCGTCGAGATTCTGGGCATCCTCGAGAATGTTGGTCCTAAGAAGAATATCATTCTGGCCAGGCTTTCGGGAAAGGGACTGGAAAACACCGGCCTCATTCAGGGCATGAGCGGGAGTCCCGTCTACATTGATGGGAAACTGATCGGCGCCGTGGCCCTTTCCTTTGCCTTTGCCAAAGAACCGATCGTCGGCATCACCCCGATCGGCGAGATGCTGGCCGTCAAGGAGCAGAAGAGGCCGGCCCCGCCCTCGACCAGCTCTTTTTTCCCGGTCCAGCCAAGCCTTTCCTTGGAGGATCTCCTGGCTATCCACAAAGATATCTTTTCCGCAAGACCGTCACTCCTCTCTCAGGGACAGATGTTGCGTCCCCTTGATATTCCTCTCATTTTTAGCGGATTTTCTTCGTCGGCCGTCGAAAAAGCAAAGCAAATTTTCGCCCAATTGGGTTTTTGTCCTATGACCTCCGGAGGAGCAGGACAGGCGGTTGCGGAAATCCCTCCTGTCGGGCAGAGCCTCCGGGAAGGGGATCCCGTCGCCGTTCAACTGATCGCCGGGGATCTGAGTATGTCTGGAGTGGGGACGGTGACTTACGTAGATGGGAACAGCCTTCTTGCTTTTGGTCACCCGCTCTATAACTTAGGCGCAACCGATTATGCCATGGCCAAAGCGAAAGTCCTGACGGTCGTCCCGAGTCTTGAAAGCTCATTCAAGCTGGCCGCGACCGGAGCAATCGTGGGAAGGTTTGTTCAGGACCGGGCTGCCGGGGTTCTGGGAGAAATCGGAAAAATGCCCCGGCTTGTCTCCCTTATCGTCAACCTCATGGATTCGGAAGGGAAGCCCAAAGAATTCAAACTCGAGTTGGTTGAGGACAAGCTCCTGACTCCACTCCTGGTGAACATGTCGGTTTCCTCAATCCTTTCGAGCGAAGAGAGGGCCGTGGGCAATCTTTCTTGCGCCTTGGACGGGGATATATACCTGGACAACGGCGCCAGCGTTCACGTGGAGGACCTCTTTTCTGGGAATTTCGATACGGCCATCACGAATCTTTCCGGCCTGCTCACGGCCATCGTCTTTTATTTGGGCAACAACGAATTCGAAGACGTCGGCATCCACCGCATTAACCTGAATGTCCGGGCCGTCGAGGAAGTGAAGTTTGCCAATCTGGAACGCGTCTGGCTGGATAAATATGAGGTCGCGCCCGGGGAGAGAATCCAGGTGAAAATCTATTACCGGACCTTCGGAGGACAGATCTACCAGGAAGCCGTGGAAATCGAGGCGCCCCCTCTTCCGGCCGGTTCGGAGTTTTATCTGATCATCGCCGATGCCGCCGCCATGCATCAGCTCGAAACAAACCTCTACCGAAGCCAGGATTTCGTTCCCCGCAACTTGGGACAATTGATCCGCATTCTTAACAGCATCCGGAAGAACAACCGCATTTATTTTAGGATGATGGC
This sequence comes from uncultured Eubacteriales bacterium, assembly GCA_964580435.1. Classification (GTDB taxonomy): domain Bacteria; phylum Acidobacteriota; class Aminicenantia; order Aminicenantales; family UBA8522; genus CAZKEW01. The sequence continues at coordinate 3,332 of CAZOKP010000029.1, read as the reverse complement.
TTCCAAACCGGGCTTGTTTTTGAAAGGCGAGGAGCTGCCCAATCTTCCAACGTCGATGAAGTCGATGTTCGCCTCACCCAGAGCAGCGGCCTCGGCCCCAACGGAACTGACAAAGTCGACGCTGAGGGAATACCAGCTGCCCATCGCCTACGTTTTTCGGGGGATGGCCACCATTCCTGTCAGAATCAAGAAATAGGAGAACCTGGGATGAAAAAGACCAGCCTGATTATTTTTCTGGGCATAGTATTCGCAGTCATGAGTCTCGAGGCCGTGACCCCGCGCAAATGGGAGCTGAGGAGCAAGGATGACTACCTCAAGGGGAAACTGGACGGCGTCTCGGTCTCCTATGAAGGGACGCTCTTCCTCGCTCCAAATGAGGAAATGGTGGAGGGACCTTCCGAAGATTTCTACCTCTCGTTCGCCCAAGCCGAGGACGGGACGTCCTTTCTCGGGACGGGCCATGGAGGGAAGATTTACAGGATCGGCAAGGATGGGAAGCCAGAGCTTTATTTCCAGGCCACGGAAATGGACGTTACCTGTTTGGCCATTGACCACAGAGGCACTCTTTATGCGGGCACGTCTCCCAACGGAAAGATCTATAAAATCTCCGGAAAAGATAAGCAGGAGAAGTTTTTCGACCCGGGCGAGAAATATATCTGGGACCTAGTTCTGGCCGATGACGGCTCTTTGATCGCTGCCGTAGGCGAGAGCGGCGGCATATATAAGATCAGCCCCAATGGAGAAGGCCAGCAAATTCTCAAGGCCGAAGAAAACCATATCCTCTGTTTGAAGAAAGGCGATAAAGGCGACTTAATCGCCGGGAGCGGGGGAGTTGGCGTCGTCTACCGCATCAGCGCCGGAGGAAGGACGACCGTGCTTTTTGAGTCTCCGTTCGAGGAGATCAAAAGCATCGTCATCGACGGGGACGGCGAGATCTATGCCGCTGCCGGCGGTTCCCCGTCGCGGGCAAAAAAAGACGATGCCGCCGAGCCTTTGGTCTTGGGCAGGATTTCCACCGAGCTGACCGTGACCGCGGACGCGACCGCTCCGTCTCTCCGTCTCCCCGTTGCCTCCGGGCAGAAGGAGCCGAGCGCGCTCTACAGGATACGCCCGGACGGAATGGCCCAAAAGGTTTGGGAATCTAGTGACGAGCTCATTTACACACTGCTCTGGAAAGAAGCAGAAAAGAAGCTCGTCTTTGGAACTGGTAACAAAGGTCGGGTCTATGCGATCGACAATGAGGAAAAAACCTCTCTTCTTTTGCAAAGCAGCTCGGAGCAGGTGTATGCCCTTATCCCTTCGGACTCGAAGGTCTATGCTTTGGCCAACAATCCGTCTCGGCTGGCGGTTATTTTTTCGGAGCAGCGGTCGAGCGGAGAATACGTGAGCGATGTCCTGGACGGCATAACCATCTCTTCCTGGGGAAGAATGGAATTTGACGCGACGCTCCCGGCTGGGACAACTCTTCAAGTTCAGACACGGAGCGGCAATTCTTTTGAGCCCAACAGTCTGTGGAGCGATTGGTCTCCGCCGATTCAAAAAACGGACGAGCAAATCCTGAGCCCAAAAGCCCGCTACCTTCAATTCAAGGTGCTGTTCCGTACCCAGACCGGGAATGTTTCGCCTTCGCTCCAAAGAATCGGGCTTTTTTTCCTCCAGACCAATGTCGCGCCGCAGATTAGAAAATTGGGGATCCTGCCGCCGAATGAGGTCTATATCAAGCCACCCGATCAGGAGGAGATTATTTGGGGCCTGGAGGATATTTCTCCGGCAAAAGAGGAGAAAAAGAGGGAAGAGAAATCATTTTACACGCCGAAGAAGGCTGAGAGAATAGGTTACCAGACTGTGACCTGGGATGCCGACGATGAGAACGAGGACGATCTGACCTATTCCCTTTACATAAAAAAAGAAGGTGAGACCTTTTGGCGCCCGTTGAAGGACGGGCTGACCGATTCCCTTTTTGCTTTTGATACGCTGACTTTTCCCGACGGAAGTTATTTTGTCAGGCTTGAAGCTTCAGACCTGCCTTCCAATCCTGCCGGCCTGGAGCTCAAAGCTGAGAAGACGAGCCAGCCCTTGGTCATCGACCATTCACTGCCTGTTATCACGGGTTTTTCTGCTGTGAAAGAGAAAAGCGGACTGGCCGTAACCTTTCAGGCTGAGGACTCTTTCTCCTCGATCGAAAAAGTCGAATATGTCGTCAGGCCGGGATTATGGCGGGTCGTCTTTCCGGTCGACGGTATTTGTGATTCCAAGCAGGAAAGCTTCAAATTCAGCGTGCCGCTTCCGCCGAACGTGGATAATCTCATCAGCGTCCGGGTGACAGACCGGCACCACAATATCGGCGTTTTCAGACAAAGTTTCTGACCCCGCAGACTCTCCTCAGTTGCCTTTGGCCCGTTCGACGTACTTGTCATCTCTTGTATCCACACGGACAATATCCCCTTCCTTGATAAACTGAGGCACGCTGACCACGAGCCCCGTTTCCAGAGTAGCCGGCTTGTTGCTGGCCGATTGGGTGGCTCCTTTGAGGTAAGGTTCGGTCTTTACCACTTTCAGTTCGACAATCAGGGGAGGCTGGACGCCAACCGGTTTGCCTTCATGCAGCTCGATCGTGATGACAATGTTGGGCACGAGATAGCTGACGCTCGTGCCGATGATTTCTGGCGAGAGCCGGATCTGTTCATAATTTTCGAGGTTCATGAAGATCGCGTCTTCGCCGCTCCTGTACAAGAATTCCATTTCGACCTCTTCCAGGAACGCCTGCTCGACGCGGTCCTCGGAGCGAAACCTGTAATCCAGAAGGCTTTGGTCTTTGATGTTGCGTAACTTGGTTTGGATCATCGCCTTCCACCGGCCCGGCGTGATATGGGTGGCCTCGAGCACTTTGTAGAGGTTCCCTTCGAGCTTGATCATCATGCCTTTTCGAATTTGCGTCGCGTTAATCATCCTTCCTCCTCAGTTCTTCGCCAGGGGGCGGCGCCACTCTCTTTTTTTAGCCGAATTGGGCTGTTCCTGTCAAATCCAGCGTTCCCACTCTCGCGCCAAGTTTTTTCATTTTGCAGCAAAGGGGCTTTGAAAAGGGCTCGAGCGACCATAACGCGGAGATCAGCCTGAGAGCCCGGCTTGGGAGGGAAGCCGCAGGCCTCTTTATAATTGTGTATGAGTAGGGCGAGGAGTGTGGGCGGAGAAGGCCGTCCGGAAGCGGAGCGGGCACGGTTTCTCGACCGAAGGGAGAGAAGAGCGGAGCTGAGGACCCGAGCGAATTTGCCTCGCTGGGAGCAAATTCGCGTGCCTTCGAGCCCACACCCCGAGCGCATTCAGGCCGCCGA
>CAZOKP010000028.1:0-29383 GCA_964580435.1 uncultured Eubacteriales bacterium | reverse complement strand
GCTTCAGGAAGGCTAAACCTTCAATGGTCGCTGCGGCCGATTACGGATGATCATTGCCCGTCTTGCCTTGACAATCAGCGGGGTTTCGGCTATAGTAAGACATCGATTGACTCAAAGAAAATACAATATATAGTACAACTTACAGGATAAGGTAGCACAGCTTGAATAATTCGCTTGACAAGGAAAGTTCGCTTCTTTTATAATCCCCCTCGAAATCTGTCAGCTCATGCAAAAACTACAGGTCCAGCATACTAAATATTTTTTTTGCGCCTTCCTGGCTCTTTTTTTTCTGGCCGGAAGGCCGATTGAATTCGGCCAGGAAAACTCCTTTTTCTATGGATTCCTGATCGAGAATCCCGTCATCCGCGTAGGCCTCGGGGTCAACCTTGACGAAGCCGCCATCCGCGCCTCCTCAGGGATGAAAATCTATGAAGTCGGCTCAGGCTACAGGTTATTGGCCGAGGATGTGAATGAAATCCGGGTCAAAGGACAAAAGGAACCGCTTACGGAGAAATTCGCGCTTCAGGTTGCTGAGACAGATCAAAAAAAGGCAGCGGAACAGCTGGCCCTTGAGCTGAGCCCAAAAATCGGTCAAAAGGTCTATGTAACGACTGCGCGGCAGGACAAGTCGGACGAAACCTACCAGGTCCGGGTGGGCGATTTCCTGACCCGGGGCGAAGCCCTGGCGTTTATAAAAAAGCTGAACCAGGCCGGTATCAAGGAGGCCTGGATTCTTCGCGAGGAGGTCACCGAAGAGGAGTCTCATCCTCTCTGGGTTCTGGTCAATGATGAGCTCGAGACTTTGAACAAGGAGACGGTCATTTACTTTGTGCCCTCCAACGCGGAGAGCTATCTGACTTATAACGGGAATTCCTACCGGGGCATTTTTGTCCTCAAAGCCAGCCGCAAAGGCCTGGTCCTGGTCAATATCTTGAACCTGGAAAACTATCTCAAGGGCGTTGTTCCCTGTGAGCTTTCTCCCGATCGGTTCAATGCTTATGAAGCGCTCAAGGCTCAAGCCGTTGCCGCCAGAACATATGCGGTCAAAAATCTGGGAAAGTCTGAGGACCTGGGATTTGACCTCTGCGACACGGCCTTGTGCCAGGTCTATGGCGGGCTGAGCGCCGAGCATCCGCTCAGCAACCGGGCCGTCGAGGAAACAAAAGGAGAGGTCGCTTTTTATAAGGGAAAACTCATCGATGCTCTTTATACCAGCACGTGCGGCGGAATGACGGAAGATAACGAGAACGTCTTCGGCGGGAAGGCCCAGCCTTATTTAAGAGCTGTGGAGTGCACATACGAGAAGCAAAAAGAATGGGTTCTTGAGAGCCAGACACTCCTCCCTATCGTGGTCAACGGCCGCAACATCGACCGAGACATCGCCTTCCTTATCAGCTTGAACGTGATTGCGCCCGGCTCCGACCCCTTTTACTATAGAGAGCCGCTTCCGTTCGAAGAAGCCGTTGAGGAAATCAAAAGGACGCTGGTTTACCTTGGAAAAAAGAATGACAGTTTCGCTCCGGAAAAAACTAACTTGACTTTTCCCAACCTGGCTTCCCTTCTCATCAGCGCTTTCCAGTGGGGGGACAGGGTTAAAAATCTCATGCTCCAAAGCGAGGTCGATTTTATCCTCAAAGATTTCCCTTCCCTTAGGCCAGACGTCCGGGACAACCTGGCCTATCTCATCCACAGCGGCATATTTTTCTCAGTGCCCCAGATAGCGGACGAATCCAAGCTAGCTACTCGGGGCGAGATGGCCTTCGTACTATCTAAGACCGTGCGTAGTTATTATGACCCCAGCCATAAGGGAGTTTTTCGCGGCTTGACCAAAACCCAGCTGGAAGTGGAAGAGGACGGCCAGCGCAGGACCCTTGGCCTTTCCCCGGATGTCTTTCTCTTCAGGAATCAAGACGGCTACAGCTACCCGGCCTCGCGGCTCACACTCCTCGGAGGAGAGGAGGTGAGATGGATCGAAAACCAGGGCCAGGTCGGGCTTCTTGAAGCCTTCTTTCCTTTTGATTCTAATGTCCTTGACCGAGGCTCGGCCTTCCATCAGTGGCAGGTCAGACTGTCCAGTGAAGACCTCCAGAGGAGGATCAACGAGTATTATCCTATCGGCCGGATTGTGGATATTTCCATTCAGGGAAGGGGAGAATCGCACCGGGTTACAGAGCTCCTGGTATCCGGAACAGAGAGCCAGGCGGTTGTCAAGGGCCTTAAAATCCGCTGGGTTTTAGGGCTGAGAGATACCTTATTCACGTTAGACAAAGAATATGAGGATGGCGGCCAAGTCGCCCATTTCGTTTTCACGGGAAAGGGATGGGGTCACGGCGTGGGTCTGTGTCAGGTGGGAGCTTTCCGGATGGCCCAGGCTGGAGCGGGCTACAAGGACATATTGAAAAAGTACTACCAGGATATTAAAATTACCAAAATCGATTGAACGGAAGTGAGGAGATAAATGCCGGACAAAAAAGACCTGAAGGCAAAATACATCCGTCTGATCAAGCAGAAATCGCTGGTGACCAATGTGGAAAGAGTCCTGACGTCAGGAAGGACGAGCAACTATTACATCGACGCGAAAATGACCACTCTTGACCCTGAGGGGGCCAACCTGACGGCCCGTCTCATCCTTGAAGCCCTCAAGCCGTTCGAGATTGATGCCATCGGCGGCTATACTTTGGGAGCGGATCCTATCGTCAGCGCTGTTGCTGCCCTGAGCGCTGAAACTGACCGTCCTCTGCCGGCCTTTATCGTCCGGAAGGAGCCGAAAAAGCACGGCGAGCGGAAGATGATCGAGGGCCCTTTTAAGCCCGGCTGGAAGGTGTGCGTCGTCGATGATGTCGTGACAACCGCGGGCTCCACGCTTAAAGCCTGCCAGGCTGTGGAAGAGGAAGGGGGAAAGGTCGTCCTGACTCTGGCTATCGTGGATCGCCAGGAAGGCGGAAGAGAGAATCTCGAAGCTAAGGGGTATAGATTCCTTTCGCTGGTGACCAGGGACGAACTGCTGAAATAAGATTCTCTTATTTTCTGGCGCTTGGCTAGTTCTTATTTAATCACGCCGTATTTCTTCCCGACCTTGGTGAATGCAGCAATAGCCTTATCGAGGTGCTCCTTATTGTGGGCTGCGGAGAGCTGAACGCGAATTCGAGCTTGTCCCTTGGGAACAACGGGGTAATAGAAGCCGATAACGTAGATCCCTTCAGTCAGAAGGTCGCGTGCCATATCCTGGGAGAGCTTAGCGTCGTTTTCGAACTTGCCGAGCATGATCGGGCAGATCGGATGATCGCGGGGCGGGATTTCGAACCCGGCTTTGCTCATGTTGGCGCGGAAATACTTTGTGTTCCATTCCAGCTTGTCCCGAAGCTCGGTCGTTTCGGAGAGAAGATCAAAGATGGCGATAGAGGTGGCGATGACCACGGGAGAAACGGTGTTGCTGAAAAGATAGGGCCTTGAGCGTTGCCTGTAAAGCTCGATCAACTCTTTCCTTCCTGAGGCGAATCCGCCTGAAGAGCCGCCTAAAGCCTTACCCAGAGTTCCGGTGATGAGGTCAATTTTGCCCATAACGTCCCTGTATTCCGGAGTCCCGCGTCCTGTTTTGCCGATAAAGCCCGTGGCGTGGGCTTCGTCGATCATGACCAGAGCGTCATACTTTTCGGCCAGCGGAACGATTTCATGAAGCTTAGCAATATCGCCGTCCATCGAGAAAGCGCCGTCGGTGGCGATCATGCGGTACCGCTTTCCCTGAGTCTGTTTGAGCCTCTCCTCCAGGTCGGCCATATCAGCGTGCTTGTAGATGAAGCGTTCGGCCTTGCAGAGGCGGATGCCGTCGATGATGGAAGCGTGGTTGAGCTGGTCGGTAATGATCGCGTCGTCAGCCGAGAGCAGCGGCTCGAAGACTCCGCCGTTGGCGTCAAAACAAGCCGCATACAGGATGGTAGCTTCGGTCTGGAGAAATTTGCTAATCTTATCTTCAAGAACTTTGTGGATTTCCTGGGTTCCACAGATAAAACGGACCGAACTCATGCCGTATCCCCAGCGCTCAAGGGCCTTGTGGGCGGCTTCGATGACCTTGGGATGACTAGACAGGCCTAAGTAGTTGTTGGCGCAGAAATTAAGGACTGTTCGTCCCTTGACTCCGATTTCAGCGCCTTGTGGAGTCGTGATGACTCTTTCTTCTTTGTAGAGGCCTGCGTCGCGGATAGACTGAATCTCTTTTTGCAGATTTTCCTGTAACTTACCGTACATATGAACCTCCTTTTTTAGGACTTAACTATAATTGTGAGGCCTTGTTTTTGTCAATATAATTTTGGCCCCGAGAGTATCTATTTTTCTATAATGGGGGCTGAATTGACAAGCCGGGAATGCGGTCGATATAATTCTCGCCGTGCCCAACGCCGACTAGTCTATAAAGTAAGGAGGAAAGTTGACGGAAAAAAGCGCTCCCCCAAAAAAGAAAACAATTGAGATCCGGGAATACTACACGGCGGCAAACGGCATTTTTTTTGTGGCGGAGCGCCGCCTTTTTTCTCAACATTCGCCCTACCAAAAGATAGAAGTCTTTGACGCGGATTTTTTCGGCCGGGTCCTGATGCTCGACGGATTGGTTCAGACGACGACAAAGGACGAGTTTTTCTACCATGAGATGCTCGTTCACCCGGCGATGATGTCTCATCCTACGCCGGACGATGTCCTCATCATCGGAGGCGGCGACGGGGGCGCGTTGAGGGAAGTCCTCCTTTATCCGGTGAAGCAGGCGAGGCTCGTGGAGATCGACGGCCAGGTCATCGCGGCTTGCAAGAAATATTTCCCGTGGCTCCATGCGGCCCTCCGCGACCGGCGGGCCAAGCTCGAGGTTGCCGACGGGAACCGGTTCATCCGAGAATCCAACCAGAGTTTTGATATTATCCTGGTCGATTCCTCTGACCCGGTCGGGCCCTCGCTCATTCTCCATCAAAGGGAGTTTTACGCCCGGCTTAAGGAGCGCTTGAAGCCGGGTGGAATTGTGGCCGCTCAAGCCGGCTCTCCCCTCTACTATCTCGATCACCTTCAAAAGAAAATGGCTTTCCTTAGGCGGCTTTTTAAATATGCTTCCTTCTACCTGGGTCCGGCCCCGACTTATCCCGGGGGCCTGTGGAGCTATGTCTTCCTTTCGGATAAGATCAATCCTTTGAGGATCCTTCAAAAAGAACTCCCCAGGGGGCTTAGGTACTACAACCTGGATATCCATAGGGCCGCCTTTGCCCTTCCTGAATTTTTGAAATAGGAAATAGGGGGACACAATACTTAATTATCGCCGAGCGAAAGCAGTCGATTGAAAAAGTACTTAATTAAGTATTGTGTCCCCCTATTTGGCTTGATTTGTATTGCTGGGGGGTTTGGAGCAGGAGATGAGCGCATGAACAAGCCGCCGGAATATCAGATAACGAGAATAGAAAAGGATTTCGCCGTTCCCGGGGACCCTTCGTTTTGGGAGACGCTTCCTGCGCTGACTATCGATCATTACCTCTGGCTCGATAACAGCTATACGCCGCGCGTAGAGGCACGGCTCTGCAGTAGCGCGCAGAATCTTTACGTGTTTTTTAAAGTTTTCGAGCCCAGAATCAGGATTCAGTTCAGCAAATTCCAGGACCCCGTTTATAAGGACAGTTGTGTCGAATTTTTTATCGACCCATTTCCTGAAAAGCAGACCGGCTACGTCAATATCGAAACGAACGCTATCGGAGCTATGCTGATCGCCATCGGCCCGAATCGGGCCAGGCGCACACGCATCCCCGAAAGCGATCTCAAGGGATTTGAGATTGTCACCTCGGTGAAGAAGCCGATAAACGGAGCATACGGGGCCGAGTTCTGGACCTTAACCTATAGACTGCCCCTAGCCCTGTTTGAAAAATATTATGGCGCGAAAATTGCTCCGGGACATCTGGCCCGGGCCAACTTCTACAAGTGCGGAGACGAGACCAACCCGCCCCATTATGGCGCCTGGAGTCTCGTCCTTTGGCCTACCCCTGATTTTCATCGCCCGGAATTCTTTGGAATCCTCCGCTTTCTTTAGAATTCGGTCCTCCTCCCGAGATCCGTCCTGATCCTGCGTAGCTAGGAAAAAACGAAAAAAACCACTTGACAAAATGACAGTTGTCGTCTATATTATAAATGACACATGTCATCAAAGATTCTGCTGGGAGGACGGGTTGGGTAAAAAAAATATTCAAAAGCTCTCGGATGCCAATCTGGAAATCATGAAACTGGCCTGGCAAAAGGGGGAAGTGACAATCAATGAAGTGCTCGAGGCAGTAAATGCCACCAGAAAAAAGAAGCTCAAGCGGGCCACGATTCAGGTCCAGATGAGGAGGCTGGAAAGATATGGATGGCTAAGGCACAGAAAAGAGAACAGAGAATTCTATTATTCTCCGCTTAAGGGGGAGGCTGAAGCTAAGGAGAATATTCTCCATCATATCCGGCATCGTGTTTTCGGCGGCTCCTATGCCGAGCTCGTCAAGTGTCTCTTCTCTGGCGCTCCTATCCCGGGTGAAGAGCTCAAGCGCATCATGGAATATCTCAAAGAAACTGAAAAAGTGGAGTGAACTATGATCCTCAATGCTTTGTTGGGAAGCATAAAGACCGCTGACTGGGTCTTTAGTTTTTTGACTCAGTCCGCGGTTCTTTTGTTGATTGGATGGATTCTGACGAAAGTGTTCAAGCGCGCTTCTATGCCCCTGAAAAGCGGAATCCTCATGACATTGATGATTCTTTTAATCCTTTTGCCAATTTGGATTCTAATTTTTAAGATAAACCAGGCGGCGCTTTACAGATTTCCAATCCCTTCCATCCGACAGGAGAACTCAAGATTATCGTCCGGTCAAGATCAGACCTTAGACGAAAGGGAAAAAGTCCAAACCGGAATCGACATTCAAAAACAAAAAACTTCAAACAATCAACTGGTGCCACCGGGGAAAAAAGCCGATTTTTTAAGCTTCCTGTCTATAAATCCTCTGCTCCTATTCTTGAACACCTTCGGCCCAGTTTGGATCACGGGATTTTTGTTTTTCCTCGGCCGCTTTTTCTACGGCGTGGCTTTTATTTCCAGGTTCAGAAGCAGCCTTTTAGAGATTCGGGAAGAGGAATTAACGGAGCTTTTGGAACCTGTTCAAACAGCGTTTCCAAAGACGAAATTACCTTCCGTCTATACCTCCCCAGCAATAAACAGTCCAATGGCTCTTGGAATCTTTCGTCCTGTGATCGTCCTTCCTCTATCCCTGTATCAAAACCTAAGTTCAGAGGAGCTCAAAAGCATCATGATACATGAAACGGCCCACATCTATCATCGGGACCAGGTCAGCGGGATATTGCAGAGATTTGTTATAGCCCTCTACTGGTGGAACCCTCTTGCCTATGCTCTGAGCGCGAACTTTTCTGTTGCAAGGGAATATATTAGCGATAACTATGCCATTCAAAAAAGTGGCGCCTACCCATATGCCAAATGCTTGGCTACCTTAGCTCAAAAAACCAGCTTGATAACTCATCTCCCCGCAGCCATTGGGATGGCAACGCCTCACATCTCTTTGGAGGAAAGAATAAAAAATATTGTCTCAAAGGAGAGAGTTATGAAAACAAATTTAAAAAAGTCTATGGTTCTTCTGCTCGTTTTGTCAGCGCTTCTCCTTGTAGCCTTTCTTGGCAGATACAGCTGGACATTGACGGCGGAAGAATTCGTACAAGAATTTATAGCGAAGACCGTTCCTCTGCCTGCTGGCATGGAACCCTTCTGGCTGGCCGTGGACAAGGATCAGATTTATATAGCAGAGGAAGAAGGACCTAAACTAGTGCAGGATAGGTTCATCGCCATTTTTTCTTTGAAAGACTTTTCCTTACTGAAAAAGTTCGGCCAGAAGGGAAAAGGGGTGGGTGAATTTTTGCTTGGCCCTGGCCGTTTTAATTTAGTTGATGGGTCAATATGGGTCGAAGACTTGGGAAAAATGCTCGTTTTCTCTAGAGACGGCGTTTTCCAGAAAGAGATAGCATTGCCTAGAAAATTTATGCTGTTGGAATATCCTTTGCTTCCCCTTGGAGAAAATTACGTGACTTTTGCTGCCGATCGAGCGGATATCGACAACGGAATTCTCCGCTATTTTGGGCGTATTTATGATCCGGAATTCCGTGCGATCAAGCAATTTTATGAAGAGACTCCTATCCTTGGGCCACCACCACCTCCCCCTCCGCCTCCTCCCGCGGGCAGAAAGGAAGAAATAAAGCAAAAGGAAGAAACCCTTCCCAGGCAGGATTACCAGGCCGTCCCTGATTGCATAGATTTCACCGTCGCTGAAGGCAAAATATTTGTTGCGGACACGCGAAAAGGCTTCCATATTTCTGTCTTTGATTCTCAAGGGAACTTGCTTTACGAAATTAGCAAAGATTATGAGAAGCTCAAAATTCCTAATGGCTATGCTGTTGATTTTATGGAAAAAATCAAAGAGAAAGCTGGATGGCTCAACGATGTGGCAAACTTCAAATTCCGGGAATATTATCCGGCTTTTTTCAGCTTTAAAATTGCCGATAACAAAATTTATGTCTCAACATACGCCGAGAAAGATAGCCTCCACGAACTTGTTATCATGAACCTCAGCGGCAATGTTTTAAAGAAAACATTTGCCTTTCCCCTCGATCCTTCCTACGACTCGCTCTATAGCAATTTCTCGGTAGCAAGAAATAAGTATGCTATCCATGACGATAAAATATATTATTTGAATCAAAATAAGAGGGACGGTTCCTACGAACTGCAAATCCAGGAAATTAAATAGGGCATATCAGATTTATTGTCCTCATCTTGCTGCTTCCCCCTAACATCCCATTGGATGGATGGATGGGTCGGCGCAAGTCCCAGCGGGCCTGCAGCGCACATCATTCTCCTTTTGTCATTGCCAGACATCGAGGATGTCGTGGCAATCCGACTTCTCGCCGCGCGCGAAGCGTGGCGGTCTCAGTTTGAGATTGCTTCGCTAATGCTCGCAACGACTTTGTCGGATTGCTTCGTCGCAATGCTCCTCGCAATGACGGATACAGATTACTCTTTTTGTTTTCCGGGAAATTGCCTATAATAAGGCGTTATCTCTCAAAAAATGAAGGCCCGAAACAGAATCCGATGCTTCCTCTGCTTCACTCTTTGCCTGGCCGCCAGTTTTTCAATGGCCCGTGCTGCAGCACCGGCATCCCAGGCTCAAAGAATGACCTTCAAGGACAGCCTCGGCCGCACCGTCACCATCCCAGCGAAAGTTGAAAGGATCCTTTCCCTGCAACCGGAGATCACGCGCATCATTGTTGCCCTGGGAGCAGGGGAGCGCCTGGTTGGGATCGATTATTTCCTTCGTCATGACGATCGCCTGTTTAAGATCATCTATCCTCAGGAGTCCCGCCTTCCCGTCGTCTCTAAGCCCGATGACAGCGTGAATAAGGAACTGGTCGTCCGGCTGGACCCCGATGTCGTTTTTGCTTCCCCCTCCGAGTTCCAGGCGCCTGATTCCATCCAGCGAAACCTGGGGATTCCCGTCATAGCCCTCTCTTCGCTGGGCCACTTCGATAAGCTCCTTGGAGAGATAGAGCTTGTCGGCGCCGTAACCGGCCTCGAAGACAGATCTCGAGAACTCGTCGCGTATTTCAAGGAAAAGGTTCGGCCCGTCTCCGAGCACGCCGCCTCTGTGCCGTTGGAGAAGAAGCCGAGAATATACCTCTCTTTCTGGTCTTCACTGACCCGAACTCCAGTTTTCTATGAGCCTGTCAACAGCGCCGGCGGCATAAACCTGGCAGAGAATCTTCTGCCCTCATCCCTTGGCTCTGTCCAAACGGTCGTCACTCTCGAACAGATCCTCAAGTGGGATCCTAAGATAATCCTCATCCAGGGGAATTTCCCTCCTGAAGAGAGAATGGTAACGGTCAAACAGGTCCTTGAAGATCGCCGCCTGTCCTCCGTCGAAGCGGTGAAGTACAAACAGGTTTATTACACTTTTGGGTTCTGGTACTGGTGGGACCCGGCTGAAGTTTTGGTCGAGACACTTTATCTGGCCGGAATGTTTTATCCCGAGAAATTCGGCCGGATCGACCTGGCGAAAGAAGGCCAGGAAATCTTCACCAAATTCTATCGCGAAGAAGGCGCCTTCAGCGCTCTTTGGAAGCTCCTGAATCTCCATGAGTGGACAAGACAGTAAAAAAACACGGCTCCTTTTCTTTTTTTTCCTTCTCCTTCCCCTTCTGCTTTTCCTTTTTTCGCTCAGCATCGGCACCTATTCTATTTCGCCTCGAGGTTTGATCCGGACCTTGCTGTCTGCTTTTTCTCCTTCTTCGTTTCCCGATGTCCCTGGAGCTTATAGGGATATCCTCATCCGGATAAGACTGCCCCGGCTTCTTCTTGGCCTCGCCGCCGGTGCGGCGCTGTCAGTGTCCGGAGCATCCCTTCAAGCCCTGTTCAAGAATCCTTTGGTCAATGAATATATTCTCGGCATTTCCTCCGGTTCCGCTTTCGGCGCGGCAATCTCCATCGTCTTCCTGGGAAGGGCTTTTCCTCCACAGATCGTAGCGTTCCTTTTCGCGGTGGCCGCCGTCGCAGCCGTTCTTTTTATTGCCGGCAGCGCCGAATCGCACTTTATTTCGCTCCTCCTGACCGGCGTGATCGTCTCCGCCTTTTTCTCGGCGCTTCTTACTCTCGTGGTATTCTTTGCCACCCCGTACGCTCTTCAGGCTCTCTTTTTCTGGCTGATGGGAAGCTTGTCTCTGGGCGCATGGAGAGACCTGGCGATTTCCCTCCCGCTCATGGTGGCCGGCTTGGTCGTCCTTCTCCTGCTTCGCTGGCGGATGAACGTCCTCTCCATGAGCGACGAGGAAGCCAGGGCCCTGGGTGTCAACGTGCGCCGGGAAAAGATGCTTGTCATAGGGGCTACGACTCTCATCACATCCGCCGCCACTGCCGTTGCCGGAATCATCGGTTGGGTCGGCCTGATCGTGCCTCATCTCGTCAGGCTAATGGTCGGGGCTGATAACCGGAAGGTCATTCCTCTCTCGGCGGCCGCCGGGGCGAGTTTTCTGCTGATCGCCGACGACATCACGCGGGGGATTTCCCCTCTGGAAATCCCGATCGGAATTTTTACCAGCATCATCGGAATTCCCCTCTTCATCTTCCTTTTGAAAAAAACCAGGAAGGTCTGGCTATGAGCGTGAGGGTCAACAACCTGACTTTTTCCTACAAGGACTTCTCCCTTCACGTCGATGCGCTCGGTTTCGAGGTCTCCAAAGTCACTTCGATCGTCGGGCCGAACGGCGCCGGCAAGACCACTCTCTTAAAGTGCATCGGGGCCCTCCTCCCGATCCAGAAAAAGTCCCTTTTCATTAACGGCGAAGACATCGCCCTGATGAAAAGTCAGGAGAGGGCGCGACACATCAGCTATGTTCCGCAGGAGCACGAATCGGCGTTTAACTACCTTGTCCGGGATTTTGTCCTCATGGGCCGGGTCGCTTACGTTTCTCCGTTCGCCCTTCCCTCGAGGGAAGACATTAGAGCCGCTGACGAAGCCATCGAATTCGTCGGGTTGACAAGCTATTCTGGCCGCTTCTATTCCGAGCTCAGCAGCGGCGAGCGGAGGCTCGTGCTCATAGCCAGGGCGCTGGCGCAGCAATCGGATATCCTCCTCCTTGATGAGCCGACGACGTTCCTCGACCCCAAACACGAGACGGAGATCTTAGAATTGATCCGCAAGCTGGCGCTCGAGAAGCAAAAGACGATTCTGGTCACCCTTCACAGCCTGGAAATGGCCTTTCGTTATTCCGATTATATGGTCTTCATGAAAAAAGGTGGGGTAGTGGCCTCCGGAAAACCCGCTGACGTTTTCCAGGAGCCGCTGCTCAAGAGCGTCTATGACATGGAAATGAAGATCATCGAGTGGAA
Organism: uncultured Eubacteriales bacterium; assembly: GCA_964580435.1. Taxonomy (GTDB): domain Bacteria; phylum Acidobacteriota; class Aminicenantia; order Aminicenantales; family UBA8522; genus CAZKEW01. Next base: position 17,457 of record CAZOKP010000028.1, on the reverse strand, counting down.
CGACCGTAGAATCGTCCTCCGTTGAACGCTCGGGCGCGTCCTCGCTCCCGTCCGATCCTCAAATTTTTATTGAGTTATCTTATCGAAACTATTGAAGACGTAGACTTAAGCCTTAGACGTCCATGACATGAAGAGTCCGCGGGGTCTTCCACTGGCCGCGCGTAAAGTCGGGAAAATCGACGGGCTTGCTGCGGTTGGCCACCGACTTCTCGCTCAATGGAGAGACGACGCTCCAGGAAACGCCATCATAAACGTCCATATCCAGCGGCCGTCCGTTGCGCAGGGCTTCGATGAGGCGGAAGTCCTCGATAAAGTCCATGCCGCCGTGGCCGGCGCCTTTGGAGCGCTCCTCGAGCTCCTTCCAGACCGGGTGGTCATGCTCAATGTAATAAGTGTCGAGCGGCTCCCAATCATCGTTCGCACTGCGGCCCTCGATGAAAATCCTGTCCGGGTATTTTTCAAACAGACCCTTCGTTCCCTGGACGATGTGGATGCGGCTGTAGGGCCGTGGAGAAGAGGTGTCGTGGTAGAGCGTAATGATTTTGCCGTTGGCCGTATGAATCAAAGAGACGTTGACATCGCCCAGAGCATATTTCTGGCGGGCCTGCGGGCTCTCGGGTCCGAATTTTTTTGCCGTGTAAAGGTTCAATCCGATGGACCTGCTGCTCATCGAGACGATGTAATCGAACCGGTCGCCGCGGTTGATGTCCATGCACTGGCTGACCGGTCCTAATCCGTGCGTCGGATACAAGTTTCCGTTCCGCGTGATCGAATGCTGCGGCCGCCAGAGTGATTCGCCGACGCCGCTGAACTTGACTCCTCTAAGGTCGTGGAGGTAGCCGGCCTCAGCATGAAAGACTTCCCCGAGGAGTCCTTTTTTCACGAGGTTCAGACAGAGCATTTCCGGACGATCATAGCAGCAGTTTTCCATCATGATGCAGTGACGCCGCGTCTTCTCGGCGGTCTCCACAAGCTCCCAGCAGGATTCGACGGTATAGGCCGCTGGAACTTCCGTAGCGGCATGCTTTCCCGCCTTCATGGCGGCAACGCACACCGGCACATGCCATTCCCAGGGAGTGGCCGTGAAGACGAGGTCCAGGTCGTTCCGGTCGCACAGGCGCTCAAAATCCCGGGGGCCGCGGGAATAGCCTTCGGGCTTCGGCTGTCCGGCTTCAACGACCCATTGCTCGACTTGGGCGACTTTTTCTTCGACAATGTCGCAGACGGCCCTGATCTCGACGCCTTCGATCTTCAGGAAATTCTGGACATGGGCGGATCCCTGGTTGCCAACTCCGACGAAACCGATCCGCACAGGGTTGGTGGGCGGGACCTTTAATTCTACAAGCGTTTGGCCACCTCCTGCCGGCTCGCCGCCAAACGCGGGCACATGAGCCTTGCTCAGGACGGCGCCCAGGCCGGCCGCAGTGCCCATCTTCAGAAATTCCCTGCGATTCACTTTGCCGTTAAAGGGATGAGTCATTTTTTTCTCCACGTCGTACGTTATTTTCTTGGCGCCTGCGAGAGAATCTTGTCGATGATTGTCTTGTCGTCGGGGAGCTGCCCGACCTGAGGGAGCCTAGGCACCAGGATGGCCCAGTTATAATCTATGGCGAAGACCTTCTTAAAGAGCGGGAGGCTTTCCTCGACCCGGCCGATAGAGGCCAGAGTGACGGCTGGCCAGAAGACCATCTCGGCGTTATCCGGGAACATCTCCATTGCCCTTGTATAGGCCTTCATTGCTTCTTCGACTTTGTTCTCTGTCAAAAGCTCATCCCCCAAGTTCATGGAGTTATAGGCCTTGGTCAGCCGGATCAGGCGCTTGAGTTCCGGCAAGGGAGCGGGACTGTCTTCGACTCTCAGGTCATAAAGGCGGTCCTTCCACCAGACTCCCGCGCTTTTCCCCTTGACCACAATGATGGCTGCTGACTGTCTCCCCCGAATGTCGCCTCCTTCCGCCTCTGCTGCTTCCAACGCGGCCATGAGCCTGTCCACGAGTTCTCCTTTGGTGCTTTCAAAAGCACGCGCCATGGCCTGCCAGACCGTATTTTTGAGCATAAGATTCGCCTGGCAGGAAAAACCATCGCCGACGTAGTGGCCCGCCTCTGGGATGCAGTTCTTGCCCGTATGCGCAGCGACTCTTCCCTGGGCATCAACCATGGCAACCTGACGGACGTCCTCGTGTTTATCGGCCTTGAGAAGCCCGGCGAGCGCTTCTTCGGGGCTCTTCCCGGCCCTCATGAGCTCGAGACCAAGCGGCCCATAGGAAGCTTCAACAAAGGATTGAGTGCAGATAGCTCCGACTCCAGACTCCACCCAGGGGACAATCGACCCGACGGAGAACCAATGGGACTGCACGGCCGCTCCCAGCTCACCCGTTGTTTTGTCTATTGCGACGATAGAATAGGTGTGGGCAGGCCGCGTGGCTTCCGCACCCGACAATACAGGAACGGCTGTAATCGTAGTAGTAAGAATCAACGCTAAGTACAAAGATGGCTTTTTCATCTCCTCCCTCCTTGAAACGAATCTGTGCGGACGGTCTATTTAGCCTGGATTCCCTCGGCCAACACGCTGATCGCTTTTGCGATTCTTCTTTTCCGCGTCTCTTCCTGCTTGGCGCCTTCAATATACCAGGGTGCCTTCTTTCAGTCTTTTCTGCAGGACGCTGAGCATGTCCCCGGTCATCCGGGCCAGGTCGTAGTCCGGCTTCCAGCCCCATTCCTTGCGAGCAACTGAGTCGTCGATCGAATCCGGCCATGAGTCAGCGATGGCCTGGCGGAAATCGGGCTCGTACGTGCAAGTGAATTCAGGGATATGCTTCTTGATTTCAGCGGCCAATTCCCCAGCCGAGAAGCTCATGGCTGTAACGTTGAAGTCAGAGTGGTGTTTCAACTTGGAAAAGTCTGCTTCCATCAGGTCAAAGGTGGCTTTGAGGCAGTCCGGCATATACATCATCGGCAGCCGGGTGTCTTCTTTGAGGAAGCATTTATATTTTTTGTTTTTTACGGCTTCGAAGAAAATGGCCACGGCGTAGTCTGTCGTCCCGCCGCCTGGAAGGGTCTCGTAGCTAATGATGCCGGGATAGCGGCAGCCACGGACATCCACGTTGAAGCGCTTCACATAATAATCGCAGAGGAGCTCGGCGGCGACTTTGGTCACCCCGTACATCGTCTTGGGTTTGAGGATGGTGTCGTTGGGAGTATTGACGGTGGGAGTCTCGGGGCCGAAAGCGGCGATGGAGCTGGGGACAAAAACTCTGACCAGGCTGTGCTCGCGGCAGGCCTCGAGGATATGATACGTGCCGTTCATGTTAACATCCCAGCAGAGCTGTGGGTTCTTTTCTCCAACGGCAGAGAGAATCGCCGACATATGGTAAATGGTGTCGATTTTGTATTTCTTAATCATCTCGTCGATTGTTTCCCGCTTGGATACGTTGATGAACTCGAACGGACCGGATTCGAGAAGCTGCTTGCTGGGCTGGGTTTTGTGGCCGGTGGCCAGGACGTTATCGTTGCCATATTTCTTGCGCAGGGCCATGGTGAGCTCGGAGCCGATCTGGCCGACCGCGCCCGTAACCATAATTTTCTTCGTTTCTCTTGCCATACAATGACCTCCAAATTTAGATTATTTTTTCTTTGGTTTAAAAGTAGTCATACTTATAGCACAGGCTCCCACCGAAGGCAATAGGGGAGGGGCTGGATTTGACATAAGGCGGAGGGTCATTTATCCTTTCCCTTTCCAAGCCCGATCGAGGAGAGATCCGATGTATTCGTTGAAAGGCAGAATCGTTTTTATAACCGGGGCGAGTTCTGGTATAGGCAGGTCGTGCGCCCGGGCGTTTGCCGCGAAGGGCGCGAGATTGATCTTGGCCGCCCGGCGCCGAGACCGGCTGAGGGCGCTGGCAGCCGAGCTGATGCGGACATACGCTAGCAAAGTTCATAACCTGGCACTCGACGTCCGCAGCCAGGAAGCCGTGGGGCGGGCAGTGGACGGGCTACCGTCCGAATGGGAGGCCGTCGAAGTTCTCGTCAACAACGCCGGCCTCAGCCGGGGATTGGACAAGCTCCATGAAGGAAAGATCAGCGACTGGGAAGAGATGATCGACACGAATATCAAGGGCCTGCTCTACGTGAGCCGTGCCGTCATTCCGGGGATGGTGAAGCGGGGCCGGGGCCATATCATCAACATCGGCTCTGTCGCCGGTCATGAAGTGTATCCCAACGGCAATGTTTATTGCGCCACCAAGTTTGCCGTTAAAGCCTTATCAAAAGGACTGCGCCTCGACCTTTTTGGAACCGGCCTGCGGGTGACGAGCGTGGACCCAGGCCTAGTGGAGACCGAATTCAGCCTGGTCCGGTTCCGTGGGGATAAAGAACGGGCGGAAAAGGTTTATCAGGGGCTTACGCCTTTATCGCCGGACGACATCGCCGATGCCATGGTCTATTGTGCGACAAGGCCTCCCCATGTCAATATCAGCGAGATGATCGTCATGCCAACGGATCAGGCCTCGACGACCATGGTGCACAGAAGATAATCAGGAAATAGGAAGATCGCGTATTTTTATTTTCGTCCGCAGGACATCTTCACCGATGCTGGAAGACTGCGGAGCCTGGCCATGGCCCAGATGCCGACAAGTGGGCCGAGAGCAAGTAGAACAAAAGCCCATCTCCAGCTCACCATCAGCAAGGGCACCGAGCGCCGGGACAAGCTGGAGAAAAATGCCGCCTACTGGAGAAAAGGCCTGACAGAGGCCGGGTTTGTTTTGAAAGAAGGCGACACGCCTATCGTCCCGGTGATGCTGTTCAATGCCAAGCTTTCCCAGGATTTCTCCAAGGCGCTCTACGACGAGGGGATCTATGCCATCGGGTTCTTCTTTCCTGTTGTCCCGCAGGGGCAGGCCCGCATCCGGACGCAGATCTCAGCCGGCCACGAAATCCATCACCTGGACAAAGCCCTGGACGCCTTCATCAAGGTGGGCAAGAAGTTCGACATCCTGGGCAAGACCAAGCAGGAAATCATCCAGATGTACGGGATGTAGGGCGGATTTTGCTTTTTCTTGATACCGGACATCCACCGACAATACATTTTTGGCCGGGTAGGGGCCGAATGTCCAACGTTAAGAAGGAGAGTATCTATGGAGCAAAAGAATAACGTTGTGGGGTGGTTCGAGATACCTGCCAAAAACATGGAACGGGCGCTCCATTCGTGGAAATAGCCGTACTGAAATCATAAGGATTTGGGATTCGTATCTATATGTTGAAGCTCGAAATCTGAAAATTTGAATAATCCACGGAGGCCCAAGATGACTCAAATAAAGATTCATCGGTTCATAAGGACATCCATCGTCCTTTTTGCTCTATTGGGACTTTTTTCACAACGCGGCCTGGCCCAGAAGGACGGCGAAGATGTCATCATCGGCAAATACCGGGTCCTGCATTCGAAAGTCTTCAACGAGGACCGGCTTCTGGTGGTCCATCTTCCGCGGGGTTATGAGAGCGATAAGATCAGCTACCCTGTCCTTTATCACTTGTACGGGGATAACATCGTCGATTATATCGCTCCGGCCATGATCGCCTGCGATAAACTGGGAGAGACGGCCGAGGCGCCTCCCATGATCATCGTCGGTGTGGCCAACACCGACCGCTATCGCGACAACCATGCTTTCAATGCGGACGGGTCTGCGGGCGGTGCGGACAGATTCATCCGCTTCTTCAAGGAAGAGCTTTTTCCGTTTATCGACCAGAACTATCGCACCAAATCGTTCCGCATCCTTGCCGGGCCTCAGGCGGGAGCGCATTTCTCACTCTACACCCTGATGACGAGCCCGGAGCTTTTCGACGTGTCTATCGCCACCAATCCCTTTGAGGGAGATGAGCGCGTCGCTTCCTGGCTGCTGGGCAAAGCGGAGGAGTCTTTCGCGAAGACGACCTCCTTGAAAAAGTTCTTCTATTTCACCTGTGAGGAGGACGAGCGGGCAGCAGCGCTGGAGCAGGCCAGGCGGCTGTTTGCCCTGGTTGAATCCCGAAAAATAGAGAACCTGGACTTCAGGATGGTTATCAATAAGCCGTCAGGTTTTTTCATCACGCCCGTTCCGGTCCTTGAGGCGTTACGGGCTTATTTCGCCGGCTTCCGGCTGCCCGCAGGCTTCCAGCCGGAAAGCCTCGACGGCGTGAAGGCTTATTACGAAAAGCTTTCTGCAAAATACGGCTTTGCGGTTGAACCTCCGGAACTGACGCTGACATTTGCCGGCGATCACCTGTCCGAACAGGGCAAGGTCCAGGAAGCCAGGAAGCTGTTCCAATATCAATTGGATCTCTATCCTGCCTCGCTCAATGCCTTCTGGCGCTTGGGAGAGCTGAGCCGAAGTCAGGGAGATTTTGCGGAAGCCAGGGATTATTACAAGGCGTTCCTCAGCATCCAGCCCCAAGATGCGGCGATGGTCCGGGAGCGGCTGAGCCAGGTGGAAAGGATTATCAACGGGTCGGCCGCTTACAGAATCGAACAGGAAATCTCGAAAGGCGGAATTAAAGCTGGCCTGAAGAAGTACCGGGAGCTCATGGGAGATGAGAAGAGCGGGTTGTATTTCGACGAAAATGAATTCAACGCGATGGGCTACAGGTTAATGAACAAGGGGATGCTCAAAGAATCGGTGGAGGTCTTAAAACTGAACGTGGAGCTGCATCCGAATTCCGCCAATGTTTATGACAGCCTTGGCGAGGCTTACATGAAAATTGGAAAAAGCAAGCTGGCTTTGAAGAACTATCAGAAGTCGCTCGAGCTAAACTCCAAAAACGAGAATGCCAGACTCATGATCCAAAGAATCAAAGCTCTAATTCTTCTTTGAGGATATCGACGAATTTTCGGACGAGCTCCTCTGGGGCTCCCTTGCCTTCCAGGCCTTTGATCTTGAGGATTATGGTACCGGGTTTTTCGATGAACTCGGGCTCGAGGGTGTAGCCTTCAGGCAGCTGCTTCCTTATTCTTTCCACTGCTCTTTCGTAAACCTCACGGCTCTTCTCGCCGCGGCTGATCGTGCAGACAATAGATAATGTCCCCTCTTTTCCTACGGTCACGGTGAGAATGTTCTTTTTGGAGTCTTCATCGACGAACATCTTGCGGACCGTTTTCCCCGAGTCTTTCTCCCGAATGATCGTGAGGGATGAAGGCATTTCTTCGAGTTTTTTCAGTTCCGCCTCGAGCTCTGCCAGCGATTTCTCCAGTTCCTGGATTTCGAGCTTTCCCTCCTTGACCTGTTTCAGTTCCTCATGGATTTCACTGAGTTGGTCCTGAATCTCGTGCTCCCAGTGCTCGGTGACCCAAGTGAGGTGGGGTTTTTCGTGTTCTATGGACTTGACGACGACATGCACCTTTTTCTCGTCCTCACCCAAAGGCGTGACGATGTCCACATCCGGCTCCGCTTGGACATAGACATCCTCAAGATCGCCCTCCTCTATCTCGGGGTGGAGCGGTTCCCTTCTCATGACCTTGAGCTCTTTCCCCTCTGATGTGGTGATGACGATCGTCCCCTCGGGGCCTGCTTTGATGGTAATGGGCTTTTCCACGAGTATTGTTTTTATCTTGTCACCTTGCTTGATGGTGATTTCGATGGGGGCCATTTTGGACTCTTTTTTCTTTTCCTGTTCTTCCTGCTTTTCTGCCTTTTTCTCCTGGTTCGGCTCCGTCGCTTGGCTGTTTGCTCCCTCGATCGAAGAAGAGGCCGCATTCGCCGGAGCGGTAGCAATGACGGTGGAGCCCGCAACATTTTCAGAAAGAACAGCTGAAGGACGGGCCATCCCGATGAGCGCAACAGCCAGGATGACTGAAAGCGCGAGCATGATTTTTGTTTTCATTTTGACCTCCTTGACAGTCATTTTTTGTTTGAGGATAGCCACCAGCCTCTCGTTAAGCTGGGACCGGCCCAGAATTCCGAGAAGCGCCACTGAGGGGTTCCAGGAAAATCCCCTGGCGCGCTTGAATAAGAGAAGGTTGGCGGCATATGTGGACGGTTTGATTCCTGCCTTAAGCACCAATTCGTCGCAGGCCTTTTCCTGTTCCCTCTTCAGCATTCTGAAGGCAAACCAACTCAAAGGGTTGAGCCAGAACAGGGCCAGACTCAGGCGGACGAACACCATAACCAGGAAATCCGCTCGCTTCACATGTGAAAGCTCGTGAAGGAGAGCGGAGGAACGCTGGTCTTGCGTCCAGTTCTCATGGCCGGCTGGGATGAGGATAACGGGCCTAAGCACTCCCCAGGTAAGCGGGATGGCGATTTCACTGTGGCTTTTGAGACGGATCTTCCTTTTGAGGCGGATTGCGGCAAGAAAACGCTCGAGCAAAATCTTCCAGAGGGAATCGCCGAGGACTTTCGCCCTCCTTGTCAAGCGGAAAGCTCCAAAGAGGCCCAGGCCTAGCCTCAACAAGAGGATGATTGCCCCGGCGAGCCAGATGGTAGAGAGCGAGTTTTTCCAGAGGAGGCCGCCTCTTACGCGGGGGCTAGATTCTGAGGAGAGGGGAGGGCCCTCGAGGGGGCCGGAAAGAGTGCTGCCTGTGTCTGTCTTTTCAGAGACGATCCCAATCGCCAAGAGGCCTTCGCTGAGCGATTCATGGGCAGCGGACGCCGGGTAATTCCCTTGCCCCGTCGTTCTGGATGGCAGCAGGCGGGTTTCCCAACCGACCGGTAAAAAGGAGAAGACCGGAAAGAAGAGCAGGCCGATAAAAAAGAGCGAAAGAACGAAATGACGGAAGGAAGCCGACCGTTTCCGCAACAGCGCGAGGGCGAGCAGCGCAAGAGAAAGCACGAAGGTACTTTTGATCATGTACTCGCCAAAAAGAGCGAGCCAGTCGATCTGACCGGGGCTGGGAATGGTCATCTTCCTTCTTTCCGAGCTCTATGTATCAGTTCCAGCAGGCGGTGGTAGTCTTTCTCGGAAAGGTTATCCTCAGAGATATCCAGAAGCGCGGCGACCGCTTCCTCGGTGGAGTTGTCGAAGAACGTCCTCAGCAAATGACGAAGGGCGCTTCGCCGGGCCTTCTCGCGCGGAAGCAGGGGAGCAAAGACATAGCGGGGGCCGTCCTGTCGGTGGTTCAGGTGTCCCTTCTGCTCCAGGACGCGGAGAAGAGCCCGGACGGCTGAATAGCTCGGGGGAGAGGGAAGTCTTTTCATTACCTGGAGAGCCGTGGCTTCCTTCAACTCATAGATGATGTCCATGATCTGCCTTTCCCTTCGGCTCAGGCTTTTCTGCGCTTTCATCAGGGCCTCCTTGTCAGGCCGTTTCCGGGTATGCTAAATTTTTATCATGCTAAAATATTAGCATCTCTTTTGGCTTTTGTCAAGAGGGTATGCTAAATTTTTAACAGGGATGAATAAAAATTTTTTGAAGGCGGTCTTTGCTGAAAACGCGGTTTCCGAATTCAGGGGCATGAGCGAACTTTCCATACTTTTTTAACAACGGGGATATCAAGAAAGTTGCATTGTTGCTATTAGCGTTTATCCGGGATAGGATTCGCAGGAAGTGGTTGACGGCTCTCTATCCCGAACAGGCCGATTTTTTCGGCGTCAAGATCCTTGATTGGAAGAGGCTAAGGAATGCCGGGAGGCCTGGGGCGCCGATGTTCTTATAGTTACTTTGGTATGATCTATGAGTATGGGCGCCCAATTCCATGCCCTTTTCGGGCATTTGACACACGCGGACTTAGGAAGATATGATCAAAACACGGCGCTCAGTGTGAATTGGGTGTTCAGCGAGCTTGCTCATGAGGCGGATGAGAAGGCAAATCCCTGATCCCGTGTCTTATACTCAAGGGACTGAAGAATGAGAACGAATCAATTGGTGGCCCCCGTTATCGGCATGAGCTTGGCCCTTTTTCTCTCCGGATTTGCCTTTTCAGACGAGCTAGCGGCGGAAAGCAAGTGGGCTGCATCTCCTCCAACTGTGGACGGCCTGGCTTCGGAATGGCCGTCGGACAATCTTTATTTTTATAAAGACTTAAAAATTGAATATGCCTTCAGGAATGACGGCCGGAATCTTTATGTCCTGTTTGTTTTTAAGGATCCCAAGTCGCTGAGCACGGTCGGCGCCACGGGGATGACGGTCTATTGCGGGCTTGACGGAAAGAAGAAAAAATACTTCGGCGTCAGGTTCATCAAAAAGAATGTCACGACCGACGAGTATGTAACCGCCATGGCGAAGCGCGGCGAACCCGTGACGGAGGAAAAACTGAAGGAGCTCTGGAAGGAACGTCAACATTTCCTGCTTGAGGCCAATGCGGTTAACAGAAAGGGAGAAGTCATTTCGTCATTCGGACCCGGGGCAGGCCCGGAGCCCCCGGCTTTCGACGTGACCAGACAGGGCACTGTCGTGACCTATGAGTTCAGGATTCCTCTATCATCCCGCGAGCTTTTTCCCTCAGGAATGGGCGCGGAGCCGGGAAAAAACCTCGATGTTGGTCTCGAGTGGGGTGGACTGACGAAAATCATGGAGAGGGCTATGGCCAACAGCCCCGGGCCCAGCAGTTCGACGGCCGGCAGAAGCGACGCTCCTCCCGAGCCGTTTGGGGAAACTCCGGCTCAGAAGCAACTGCATGCCTATGATGCAATGTCAAGCCCTTACAGTTCGAGCACAAAAAAGCACTCTCTCTGGGTTCGCTTGAAGCTGGCACAGAAACAATAAGCGGGAAAGCCTTTGGCGGCTGCGCCGGCCGCCTTACTTTTGAGATTGACACTAATATAGAATAGCAGTAGATTTTTAGCGTGGCGGGCGACCCGTTTCCCTAGGTTTTTGGCCTGGAACGGAACGTGGAAAGAATGGATATTCTTGCCCTTGAGAAGGGTTGGGAGGGGCATCATGGCAATCGGCGATCGCAGTGATGGTGTCCGGCTCAGAAAGCTGCCCGGTTTTCGAAAGATATTTCCTTACTTGATGCCGACGCGAACCGAGTCAGTGATATTTTCTTCGCAGCGCCTGAAAATCGGCAACACCCTTCGCTGGCTCGAAAAGGCAAATGCGGGCCGGGAGAAAAGAATTTCTCTGTTCTACGTTGTTTTGGGCGCAGCGGTGCGCGCGCTAGCTCTGCGGCCGGATGCCAACCGCTTCGTCTCCGGGCGTCATATTTATCAACGTCGGACCGTCGACTTGTCGTTCGTGGTCAAGCGCGCGCTCGACGAACAAGCGAGCGAGACCACCCTCAAGCTCACCTTTGACCCGCGTTCCACAGTCTTCGATGTGATCGAGGCCGTTAGTTCTGCCGTGAAGGCGACCAAGCAGAGCAGCACTTCGTCTGATGAAAAGTTAACCGAAATCCTGACTTCTCTGCCGGGGCCCGTAACCCGCCTGGTTGTGTGGGCGATCAGGACTCTCGATTACTTTGGCTTGCTGCCCGCGTCGTTCATCAAGGGCGATGCGTTCCACTCCAGCGCGTTTCTAGCCAACCTGGGCAGCATCGGCCTGGATGCGGTTTCCCACCACATGTATGAGTGGGGGAACACGCCTTTTTTCGTTGTTGTCGGTAAACGCAAAAAGGAACCGATTGTCAATGACCGCGGCGAACTCGAGGTCCACGACGTCGTCGATATGACTTTCAGCGTCGACGAGCGCATTACGGATGGGGTCTATTACGCCGGTGCCATAGGTCTCTTCACCGATCTTATCGAAAACCCCGAGAAGCTCGAAGTGCCGCCAGAGAATCTCCCCGACCCGTTTGCGCAGGCCTGAAGGCCGCGGCTGCCCGCCAGAAGCCTTTGACCCACGGTTTTCCTGTTTTCGGAACTTTTCTTTTGCATATCTCGTAAATATATATAAAATGGTTAATCTTTATCTGAATCTTATCCCCTTTAAGGAGGTCTGATGACGCGCAGAACTTTTTGCGGGATTTTAGTCTTCTTTGTTGCCCTAATTTTTTTAGCTAAGCCATCCCCAAGCTCTGGAGAAGACCTGCACAGCGTTTGGGCTGTCAAAGACGCCAAGATTATGACTCTCACCGGTCCGCCGATTGAAAAAGGCACCCTGGTCATCCGCAACGGCCTGATCGAAGCCTGCGGCGTGAATATCTCCATTCCCCAGGACGCCGAAGTGATCGACGGGAGCAAGCTCATCATTTATCCGGGATTCACAGACAGCCTAGGCCAATCGCTGCTCAAACTTCCTGAAGAAAAATTTGACATGGAAAAGCTCTATTCCGGAGATTTCAACGACAAAGACAGGGGTGTTACGCCAAGTCTCAAGGCTTTTGACTACATCAACCTCGGCAAGGCGGCCTTTGAAAAATACTACAAATATGGATTCACTGCCGCTCAGGTCATACCGGACCGAGGTGTGATCACGGGGCAATCGTCCATTTTCTGTTTCAGCGACCCTGATAAGAACAAGGCTCTTTTTCTCAAGGATGTCTGTCTGGGGATAGGCTTCGTTCCTTCGAACTTTATGATGTATCCGAACTCCCTGATGGGCGTCCATGCCTACCTCAAGCAAGCTTTCACCGACGTGTCTTACTTTGATTCAGCCGAGGCCCGCTGGCTCAAGGAAATGAAAGGCCTTGGCCGTCCCGAATATAATGCCAATTTTGAAACCATGGCCGCTTATGCCACGGGGAAAAAGCCGGTGATTTTTTTCTGCCGGAATCAGTATGATATCCGGCGGGCCCTCACCCTCGCCACTGATTTCAACTTGAGCTTTTTCATCTGTGATCTCGGCGGCGAGTCGTTTGAGGCCATTCCCGAGCTCAAGAATTCTAAGGCTAGAGTCCTCTGCACCGTGGCTTTCAAAGCACCAGGGACGAGCATCTATGCTCAGCGCGGCAAAGAAGAACGCGAGAAGGCCGAAAAGGAGATTTATCCCAAAAACCCCGCCAAGTTGGCTGAAGCGGGGATTCCTTTTGCCTTTTCTTCGCTCGGGACCGATGACCCCAAGTCCTTCATGGAGGGCATCCAGAAGGCGATCGATGCGGGTCTGGCCAAAGAAAAAGCCTTGGAGGCCTTGACCAAAAACCCGGCTGTCTTTTTCGGCGGTGACAAAGCGCTCGGAACGATTGAACGGGGAAAAGTCGCCAATGTTATCCTGACCGAAGGCGAGATGTTCACCAAAGAGGTCAAGGTTAGATATGCTTTTGCCGACGGCAAAAAATTCGAACTCAAAGAGGTCGTGACCAAAGAGGGAGAAAAACCGACGGTCAATGTATCGGGAAAATGGGAGCTCTTCGTCGAAGGCCAGATGGGCATGCGGCTGACGATTGAATTTGCCCAGGAAGACGCCTCGCTTTCGGGCAAGCTTGTGACACCGTTCGGCGCCTTCGACTTCACCGGAGGCATTGTCTCTGGCAGTGACGTCTCTTTCGAAGTGACGCTCTCCTTGGGCGGTCAGGAGATCGACCTTTTCTTCTCGGCGACCGTCGAAGGAGAGACCATGCGGGGCACCGTCGTCCAAGGAACAGCCGGTTCGGCCGAATTCACAGCCAAACGTATCCCGGGTTAGGAGGAAGACCGTGAAGAACAAGTTAACTCTATTCATCATTCTTGGATTATCCATTCTGGGACTGGGTTTATCCCTTCCCGCCGCCGAAAAGCCCCTTCTCCTCAAGAACGGCAACATTATCACCATCAGTGGCGACAATATTCCGGGCGGCGACATCTTGATCCTGGGGACAAAGATCGTCAAGGTGGGGAAGAATCTCACCTCGACGCCCGATGCCGACGTCATCGACCTCAACGGGAAATGGATCATGCCGGGAATTATTGACTCTCATTCCCACATCGCTCTCGAGGGAGATGTCAACGAAATGGGAAACCTCATCACTGCCGAAGTGGATTGCAAAGATGTCATCAACCCGGAGGACATCAATATCTTTTATGCCCTCACCGGCGGCGTGACCTCGGTTCACACCATGCACGGTTCTGGAAATCCCATCGGCGGCAAAGGCGTTGTCCTCAAGCTGCGCTGGGGAAAAAGCGCCTCGGAGATGATCTTCGAGGGGGCGCCGCTGACGAGTAAATGGGCCCTCGGAGAAAACCCCAAACAGACGAACTTCATTCTTCCGGGTCGAACCCGTTTCCCCAAGACGAGGATGGGGGTTGAAGAATCGATTAGGGCTGAGTTCGAAAAAGCCAAAGATTATATGCGCCAGTGGGATGAGTATGACAAGAAATTCAAGGCCAGCAAGGAAAGCAAAGGCAAGATTTCTCCGCCGGCTCACCCGAAGAAAGATTACCACCTCGAATCGGTCGCCGACGTCCTCAAGGGGAAATTGTGGATCCGCTGCCACGCCTATCAATCCGAAGAGATGCTCTCGATCATGCGCCTGTGCAAGGAATACAATGTCAAGCTCGTCTGTTTTGAGCACGCCCTGGAGGGCTATCGGATCACCAACGAGCTTGTGAAATACGGCGTGGCCATATCCACATTCGCCGATTTCTGGGCCTACAAATGGGAAGCCTACAACACTATGCCCCAGGCCGCCGCTCTGTCCGCGAAGCGGGGCGTCCTGGTGGCCCTTAATTCCGATGATGCGGAGAGGATGCGCCATCTCTTCAACGACGCAGCGAAAACCGTCAGGTTCGGCGGGCTCTCTGAGTCCGAAGCCCTCAGGACCATTACCCTCAACCCGGCCATGATCATGGGGATCGAAAAGTGGGTCGGGACTATCGATATCGGGAAGGATGCGGACCTGGCCGTTTTCAACCGGCATCCTCTTGATCCCTACACTATCTGCGAGATGACTCTGGTTGACGGGAGAGTCTATTTCGACCGCGCCAAGTACCTCGACGACATGAAGAAGGCTGAGGAGGAGAAAAAAAAGAAAGAAGCAGAAAAAAAGATAGAACCAGAGAAGAAAAAAGGACCGGAGGTTTGACCATGAAAAAACTGATCATACTCTTGGCAGCTGCTCTTGTGCTTATTGCCGCCTTAGTTTTGGCCCAGGCCACGAATCCGAGGATTTTTATAAAAAACGCGACGATTGTCCCTGTGGTCGGTGAAAAGATCGAGGCCGGAGCGCTCCTCATCGAAAACGGGAAAATCGCCGCCCTTGGGAAGGATATTCAGGCTCCTGCGGACGCCCAGGTCATCGACGCTTCCGGGATGTTTGTCTATCCCGGCTTCCTCGATTCGTACACCCACTATGGGCTGATAGAAATAGCAGCCAACCCCAACACTGTGGATGTCCGGGAACTGGGAAAGGAAAATCCCGAGCTCAAAGCCGCTTGGGCGATCAACCCTCATTCTGTCCATTTCGGGACGGGCCGAGTTACCGGCACGACTACGGCTCTTGTTGCGCCCATGGGCGGAACCTTTCCCGGCCTCTCCGCGCTCGTCAAGATGGACGGCTGGACCGTACCGGAAATGACGGTCAAAGAAGTGGCGACGTCTTTCATTAATTTTCCTATGACGCCCCGGCCGCCGAAAGAGGGCGTCGCGGCTCAAAAAGAGGCTAAAGAGGATGTGACGTCGAAGCTCGTCGAAAAAATCAGGGATTATCTCAAAGAGGCCCGCCGTTACCTCGAGCTCAAAAAACTCGCCGCCCAAAATCCCAGCCTCAAACCTCCCGACTACAACCCGAAATACGAGGCCCTGGCCCCGGTTTTTGACGGGACTCTGCCCGTCATTATTTCGGTTGAAAAAGCCAAAGACATCGAGCTGGCCATCAAATTCGTCAAGGAAGAAAAACTCAAGGCCATCTTCCGCGGCTGCGCCCAGGGGTTCAAGGTGGCCGATAAAATCAAGCAGGCCGGGATCCCGGTCATCATCGATAGCCTGTATGTCGGCCCGTCTGAGCCGGAGGATGGATACGACGCTCCTTACCGGAATGTCGTCGAGCTGGCCAAGGCCGGCATCAGGATCAGCTTTTCCTCCGGCGATGATACGGCCCTAGGAAAGGATCTTCCTTATCATGCGGCCAAAGCCGTGGCTTTCGGGCTGCCTTATGAGGAAGCGATCAAGGCTCTGACCATCAACCCGGCCAAGATGTTCGGAGTGGAAGGACGCCTGGGAAGCCTCGAGGTCGGAAAGGATGCGGACCTTTTCGTAACTACGGGAGATCCTCTGGATATAAAGTCCGACGTCAAATACCTCGTTATCAACGGCAAGCTCATCGACATGGCGAACTGGTGGGAAAACTTGTACGAAAAGTACAAGAAAAGGCCCGAGAAATAGCTCAGCCCACTAAAAGAGAAGCCGCAGGTCAAAATCTGATTGACTCCGGGCCCGGCCTGGTTTAATGTGTCGGGGACATGCCGGCCATGACGGAGTATCAGTTCTACAAGTATTTGCTCATCGTGTTATTGAGCCTGGCTGCGGCCGCCTTCGTGGCCATCTTTTTCGTCACTGTCCCTTATGGGCGGTACAGCCGGCCGGGTTGGGGACGCATTATCCAGGGGCGGTGGGGGTGGCTTCTCATGGAAAGCCCGTCTTTCTTCGTCTTCCTGCTCTTTTTCTTGCTGGGTCCAAATAACAAGGGGTTGCCGGCCGTACTCTTCTTTGTTCTTTGGGAAGCCCACTATATCCAGCGCAGCCTGGTCTATCCTTTTCTCATCCGCGGCCGGGAAAGGGGAGTGCCCCTTTCGATCATCGCCATGGCCTTCACATTCACTTCCATCAATGCCTACCTGAACAGCCGCTGGCTTTTTAAGTTTTCATCGGGCTATTCTCTCTCTTGGCTGACCGACGCTCGATTTCTGGCAGGGGCCACGCTTTTCCTGGCGGGGCTCGTGATTAATATCCATTCCGACCACATTCTCCGCTCCCTCAGAGCGCCCGGCGAGAGTGACTACAAAATACCGCGGGGCGGTTTTTTCCG
Organism: uncultured Eubacteriales bacterium; assembly: GCA_964580435.1. GTDB lineage: Bacteria > Acidobacteriota > Aminicenantia > Aminicenantales > UBA8522 > CAZKEW01. The sequence goes on along the minus strand of CAZOKP010000028.1, from coordinate 678 downwards.
CTACGTGTCCTGCGCCAATTATTTGGGTGAGATCATCGAGTGGACCAGCTGGGCCTTGGCCACATGGTCCCTCCCAGGGCTTGGTTTTGCCGTCTGGACGATGGCTAACCTGGTTCCCCGTGCTCGAAGCCATCACCTCTGGTATCATCGTACCTTCCCCGACTACCCGAAGAGTCGGAAGGCGCTAATACCATTCTTGATCTAAGTCATCGGAGGCAAATGTCCAAGGCCGAAGAAATCGTCACCAGAGTTCGCCGGGCGGCCGACGCGCCCGATTTTTGCTTTCAATGATGAATCAGTCATCGTCGCAGGGGCAAGTTCTCGCCTTTAGAGAAAAAATCATCGATGAGATATTTTATGCCCTTGGACTGTCACGCAGCGGCGCAATGCGCCGGTTGCTGGGGCCTTTGTTCAGGCCTCCAGCCAACCGCTTCGGTCGGATTGCCGCGAGCGCAGACAGTGAGGCCAAATGTTCCGGAATAACGGGCAGCGCCCGGCGGATTCTGCCTGATCTTTCGCTCAAGCCGATCGTGAGGGGAGCTGAAAATATCCCTTTGGAAGGACCGCTGCTGGTGGCCTCTAACCATCCCGGCGCGTTTGATTCCGTGGCGATTTTGTCCTGTATCCCCAGGAAAGACGTCAAAGTCTTCATTTCAGATGTGTCCTTTACTCGTGCAT
>CAZOKP010000027.1:25488-29749 GCA_964580435.1 uncultured Eubacteriales bacterium | reverse complement strand
AAAAAGTGCGCGCCGGCCGATGACAACAAAAGTTCTCGTATCTTGCTGCGTCCTTTTCTTCCTCGGTAGCGCGGCGCTCTGGGGCGCCCCGATCCAGCTTCGCGTGACTGCAGAACAGGCGAATATCCGGGAGAAACCCGATATCACCAGCGCCGTCATCCTCCAGGTGCCCGAGGGAACTCTGCTTGAAGCGGAAACAAAACAGGGAGAATGGTTCGCCGTCAGAATCGCGCAAGATACAGGAGGCTTTCTCTCCGGGTATGTTCATGAAAGCCTGGTCATGGCCATAGAGGCCCCGGAAGAAAAAGAGGAGGTCAAAGAAATCCCCGAGGAAAAACCCGCCGAGCCAGAAACCAAGGAGCCCACGGCCGTCCCATCGCAAGCTCAGGCGCCAAGGACTCCTCCGGCCTCCAAGCCCAGGGCAGAACGCCTCCATGTTTCTCTGTGGTTCGGCGGAAGATACGCCTCGGTGGGCGACCTGAATGCCGGAGCCAAGGGAATGGCTCAAACCTACGAGGACACGCTCGGCGTCAGCGGGGAAGGAACGGTCGGTTTCCTCCACCTGGGCTATGTCTACGGAATAGAAATCTGGCTCCCTCTGGTCTCTCGTTTCTTCTTCTCCTTCGGAGCGGAATATTACTCGGGCGAGAAACCGAGCTCAGTCTCATTTACCGCTGGAGCATCCCAAGATTTCTATGTGACTGAGCCCCGAGTCCAGGCTGTGCCCATAAGCGTTTCTCTCGTGTGCTATCCTTTATCTTATATTTATGTGAAGGCCGGGCTCGAGTATACGTTTGCGAGCTGTGGTTACCTCTATCGCTCCGAACAAACGGACTCCTGGCAGGAATGGGCCGGCAGCGCAAGCTCCAGCGGCCTGGGATACCAGGTCGGCCTCGGGGCTGAGTGGAGACCTTTTTCTCATGTGTCTCTTCTCGCCGAGGCCTGCTACCGCCATCTTCACATCGGCGCATTGGAAGGAGAGAACAATTATCGCCAATCGGACGGCTCCGCCTCTCGTGAAGAGGGAAAACTGTACTATTATGAGGTCGCGTCGAACGGCGGAGGCCGAATACCCCTTGTCCTTGTCCGGGAGAACGAGCCCAGCGGGACCGAGGTCTTAGACTATCGCAATGCTATGCTTGGCCTTTCCGGACTGAGCCTGCGCGCGGGCATCAAGATCGAATTCTAAGCTTTCCTTAAAAGCGCGATATGGTGGGCGTGGATTCCCCTGAACAGGGGGACGATGCAGCTAACCTCAAACCCGGCTTCGCCGATTTCCTGTTTGAATTCTCGGCGTGTGATCATCTTGATCCGCGTCTTGCTTCTCTTGAACATCCTCCGCAGCCTCCGTTGAACCCGGTGAAGAACATTGGCTTGGTAGAAGGAAACGATGAGCCATCCGGCGGACGTGCGGGCGAATTCGCGAAGGACGCTGCGCCTATCCTCGGAGGCGTGGAGATGGTGGAAAAAACGCACGGACAGAATCAGCGGAAAGGCACTGGCCTGGAAAGGCAATCCCCCCGTCATATTGGCTACAATTCCCATCGGAATAGTATACCCATATCCCTTTTGGAGCGCGCTCTCGACCATAGCCAGGGACAAGTCACAGCTCACCGGGCGGAAATCCCTCTCGAGAAGCAGGGCCGAGAAGCGTCCGTAGCCGCAGGGGGCGTCGAGTGCATAGCCGCCGCGCAACGACGCCGGGGATATCTCCTCGGCCTGCCTCAGCAGCCTTTTGAGAATGGTCACTTCCCGGCGATGGACGATCCTCTGGTCGATCCCGCGATAGCGCCGCCGCTCGTAATCGGCGACCTCTTGCTTTTTAAACGGCACCCTAACGGAAAAAAACATACCGGGGCGTCTCCTCGATCCTTATTCTTTCAGGGAGGATCTTCTCTTCTTTCCCGTCCCTTCCCAGGATATTTTTCGGCGTTCGGGAAAAACGATGGTCCACGGCCCCCTTCCTCGTCCAACAGACCGCGAACTCCTCTTCTCCCTTGCGGAAGAGAAAAATTTCAGCCTTGACATCCGGCGCTTTCCCGATGAACCGGCTTCCCTCAAGCAGCCGGACCATGGTCGCCAAAGCAAAGTAGCTCGGCCGTTTCCGCCAGGGCGTGTCACGGCTGTCGATAAGCCCGTAGCCGGGCGCGACGAGCTGCCACCAATAGATTCTCTCAACGAGGCCGCTGGCCAGACAGATGATAAAATAGCGGACGAGGTAGTTGGCCTGCTCGTCCTCGGTCACGCAGGGCCTCCCGGCTGCCGGTGAAAATCCCCCTGTCCCCTGAAGGGACCAGTTCATCTCTGTGATCCAGCAATCCCTGCCTTCGCCGGCCGAGCTGTCCACAACGGCTTTCAGGAGGGCGACCTTCTTGGCCGCCGTCCAGCCGTATTGGGCATTCTCGGGCGCGCCGGTGCGGTCAACGTAAAGGAGGGAACTCACGTTTTCAAAGGCGACCGCTTTGAGTACAGGCGGATAGAGATGGAATTCGAAGTCGATCACGGCGGGACCGACAAGCCCCACTCCATATTTTTTGGCCAGCGGGACTGCCGGCAAGGCCAAGTCAATGTATTCCTTGTGGTCCCAGACCCCCCACTTGGTCCTGTTCCAGGCGTGACCGATTTCAAAAAAAGAGCAGAACGGAGAAAATCGGGAAAAGGCCTCCTCAAGGAAAAGTCCCCAGGACGCCGGGTCGAGGACATCCTCGCGGCACTGGAGCAAGGCCGCCACGACATCGATCTCCGCGCGCCGGAGAAGTCGGCAGAACGCCTCATATCGGGAGAGATTGTCCCTCTCCCATGACGGAAGCCTGACCAGCGTCTGCCGTATTCCTGCGGCCTTGAGGCTCTCGATGACGTCTTCATTCTTGTCTCCCGCCGGGGAAGCCGACACAGCAAAAGGCGCGCCCAGCTCAACGGGCTTTTGATAAAAGGTCCGCCTGTAGCGCCGATATCGCCGCAGGGCCGATAGGGCTACGGCTAGATTGGAGCCCACGAGCTCGACATAGCCTTCCGCATGCTTCAAATGATGACGAAAGCGCTCCGGGCGGGGAGCGACATTGTGCGGCTGACCGGCCGGCTCGTTCCACTCAAAAGGAAAGGCCATCCTACTGGACTCCGAGTTTGCGGGCGAGTTGTCTCAGGCGCAACATTCTTTTCAATTTCACGGACCCGGTATAAACGGCTTTGTTTATTCTATACCAGACCCAGAAAGGCAAGCCCGGCGGCTTCTCGCCAAAATAGTGCTCAAGGAACGGCTTCTGCGCAGAAGGAGGAATTCCCAAACGGATAAGATTCTTGACCCGCGCCAACCTGGAGATCTTTCTTCTTAGACGAATCCTGTTCGTATCAAGAAGATAAAAGACAAAGTTCTTCTCTTCATCCTTCTTTACCAAAATATTCCCATCCGAGAGGTCTCGATGGAGGATGCCCGCATCATGGCAGAGCGAAACGTGCCGCGCCAACGAGGAGAGAAGGGGGCCCAAATCAGCTAGCGCAAAGCGGCGGAAAAGTGCCCGAATTTCCTCGGCTCCCTCTATTTTCTCCGAGAGGAAAAAACTCTCGCAGACAAAGCCAGACTTTCTTTTTTCAAAATAGGCCACCGGCAAGGCGGTCTCAAGCCCCCTTTGCTTCAAGGCCAAAGCGCCGCACCACGCTCGAGCCGCCTTGGAAGGCAAAAAGGGACTCTTGAGCTTGGTCACGCCCCGGGATGAATATTCTTTAACGACAATGTCTTTGATCTGCCCGCTGGAAAAAGGAAAACGGAAGACCCCCAGGCGGTTTCTTTTGTCGGCCAGGATCTCGACGCCGGGATAACTCCAGAGCCCATCGGCCCGCCGGAGTGCCTGAAGCAAAAGAGGGTCATTATAGGACGCCTGGATCATGCCCTTGTATCCTTCGAGGGCGAGCGGACGCTCGCCTCCGGCCTCTTTTGGCTCGTTCTTAAAACGCTCATTCATGACGGTTCCTATGACTGCCCCGAAAAATGTCTCTCCAGCATTGCTTTTAAAGCTTTACCCAAGGCGCCGGGATGATATTTCTCCCAGACAAGCTCGAACCCTTTTGCGGCGATTTCCTCCCTCAGGCTTTCCTGGTCTCTCAACTCCAGGATTGACCGGGCCAGAGAGGCCGGATCCCCCTTCTCGCAAAGAAAAATGTTCTTCCGGTGAGAAAAGAATTCTTCGACGGCCGGCGTGCGGGACGTGATCACTGGCTTGCGGAGGGCCATGGACTGGAACACCTTATGAGGAACGACCCGGCC
>CAZOKP010000027.1:0-25388 GCA_964580435.1 uncultured Eubacteriales bacterium | reverse complement strand
TTTTCCCCCAAAGGAGTAGTCGTCCGGCTGTGAGCTAAGCTTTTGCTGAAAATGCGGTCGTCAAACCCCACGGGTAAAACCTCAATTTTTCGCTCGTCCTGACCGAACCGGCGGCAATAATAGTCTTTGTGCGCCCGGGTGTCTGCGAGAACGAGGTCGGGAAGTTTCATCGACCAGCGGTCGATCACTTTGTTCCACCAAGCCGCTGCCGACCCTTCCGGGTTGATCTGCCTGTCCAGAATTTTCGTCTCATACCGGGAAGCCAAGGGGTCGAAGATGAGCCTATTTGAAGACAACCGGGCAAGGAATCGCGCCAGGGGAACGTCCTTGTGGCAGAATTCGGGAACAAAAAGAAACGAAGGAGGCGCTGCGGTTTTTCGGGAACGGGACAGCCGGCGCGCTAAGAGGAGCGGATACCGAGCCCAGAATCGCCCTCCGGGACTGACCCGGCATTCGGAAACAGCGACATCGTTTTCTTCGAGCCCGCGCCGGATGATGGCGTTACGGGGATAGGCCGCATCATAGCCGCCGAAGAAGCAAACGTCCATCTTCCTCTGACTGATTAAATCACAAATCAAACCCCATTTCCATATCGCCGCGTTCCCTCGAGCCCACGCCTGCTCTCCCCCCTACCCTCTGCCCTCAAGACGGCAGCACGATAAGGGTATCGCCTTCCTCAACGACTTCGCCGTGGGGACATTTCACAAAGACGCTCGCTCGACCGCCAAGCCAAAGCTGAATTTTTGCCCATCGTTGCCTGTGAAAACACCTATCCGTTCGTAATTATCGGAGCCGTAGGCAAAAAGATGATTCTTGCGGTTTTCAACCTGTCTCAGCGGAATGTGACGGCTGAATCTAAAGTGAATGTCACAATCAAACATTTCGAGCGGTTGGCAGTAGATCCAATTCACATTTGCCGGCACGACCAGAAATATGTTATGGAATAAGTTTGAAATTCTAACCTGTAATAAGTATAGATAAAACATGGTCTGAGAGCATGTTTGATCATCTTTTAAAATTTATTGATATAGCAACTCCAGATGGCGAAACAGATAAATAATATTTCTTTTCAATCAAGACTGAGATCATAAGGAGCATTGCCGATGAAAAAATTAATACTACAGATCAAGACACATTTATGCCGCTTCATCTGTTTTAACACTTTATTTGTTCTTTTCCTCAGCTCCTGCACCACCTCTTCATCCAAAATCAGACAAATCGAAAATTTCGGCAAGAATTGGAAATTCTATCTGGGAGATGTCACCAAAGGTCAGGAACCAGGACTAAACGATTCCCAATGGCGCGTGCTCGATCTGCCGCATGACTGGAGCATTGAGGGCGAATTCAGAAAGGATAATCCCGCCACGCCGGGAGGCGGCGCGCTGCCAGGCGGCATTGCCTGGTATCGAAAAACATTTACCGTGCCAGAATCGCATCAGGGCAAATTGGTTTTTATTGATTTCGATGGTGTCTATCGCAATAGTGAGGTCTGGATTAACGGCAATTACCTTAGCAAACGTCCGTATGGCTATAGCTCATTTCGCTATGAGCTGACGCCGTTTCTGAAATATGGGGATGAAAAAAATCTATTGGCAGTCAGGGTCGATAATTCGCAGCAACCCAATTCGCGCTGGTATTCTGGTTCGGGAATTTACCGCAATGTGTGGCTGGTGACGACTGAAAAAATTTCTGTGGATCATTGGGGCACTTTTATCACGACACCAGAAGTATCTAAGCAATCAGCTAAAGTATCAGTGCAAACTAAAGTGCGAAATGCTACCCAACAGGATCAGCCGATTGCGTTGAAGACAATTGTCTATGATGCTGCTGGGAAAAAGGTCACCGCAGTTGCCGTTGATAGCGTGATCGCTAAAAATTCTGTTGGTGAAATTTGCCAGCAGGTGGTTGTCAAAAATCCAACTCTGTGGTCGCTGGAAAATCCTTATCTCTACAAGGCTGTTTCGCAGGTGATATACAATGATAGGATATGTGATGATTATGAGACGACTTTTGGCATCCGCTACTTTGTTTTCGATAGCGCGAAAGGTTTTTCTCTCAATGGCAAACCGACCAAGATTCTCGGCGTCTGCAATCACCACGATCTGGGTTGTCTTGGTACTGCCATAAATACTCGGGCATTGGAGCGTCAGCTTGAAATATTGAAAGCAATGGGCTGTAATGGAATTCGGACGTCCCATAATCCACCCGCTCCGGAATTGTTGGACTTGTGCGACCGAATGGGCTTCATTGTGCTGGATGAAGCTTTCGATATGTGGGCAAAGAAAAAGACCGACTACGACTATGCACTGAATTGGGAGGCATGGCATCGGCGAGACCTGGAGGACATGGTGCTGCGCGACCGCAACCATCCGAGTGTATTCATCTGGAGCATCGGGAACGAGGTTGTCGAACAATGGTACCTGCAGGACAGCAGTAGTGTAATAATCACCAGGGAATTAGCTGGCCTGGTCAGGCGTCTGGATGCCACGCGACCCATTACTTCAGCATGCAATGGTCCAGAGCCATCTAATCCAGTCATTAAATCTGGTCCGCTCGATTTGATCGGCTATAATTATAGTCAGCGCAAGTTTGCCGATTTCCCGAAGACCTTTCCCGGCAAATGCTTTCTTGCCACCGAAACCACTTCAGCGCTGGCGACGCGGGGCAGTTATGATATGCCATCGGACATTATCCGGCGCTGGCCCGTTCGCTGGGACCAGCCCTTTAAAACCGGTAATGCTGACTTTACCTGTTCGGCGTACGATAATTGCAGTGCGCCCTGGGGCTCGACTCACGAAGAAACCTGGCGCATTGTGAAGAAATATGACTTCCTGTCTGGCATGTATATTTGGACTGGCTGGGACTATCTGGGCGAGCCGACGCCTTATTGGTGGCCCGCTCGGAGTTCCTATTTCGGCATCATCGATCTGGCTGGTTTCCCGAAGGATGCCTATTATATGTATCAGAGTGAATGGACTGATAAACCGGTTCTGCACGTGTTCCCTCACTGGAACTGGAATGAAGGAGAGTCGGTCGATGTCTGGGCTTATACCAACTGCGAAGAAGTAGAATTATTTCTGAATGGGAAATCGTTGGGCACCAAGAAAAAAAGTGGTGATGATCTGTGTTTGACTTGGCGGTTATCTTTTTCTCCGGGCACACTGACTGCCATTGGTCGAAGTGGTGGTAAAGATATTCTCACCAGAGAAGTCAAGACTGCTGGCGCACCTGCCAAAATCGCCCTTGAGGCGGATCGAAATATTATTCATGCAGATGGAAAAGATTTGTCGTTTATTACCGTGATAGTATTGGATCAAAACGGGACTTTGCTGCCACGGGCAGATAACCTGATCAATTTTGAAATTAAAGGCGAGGGAATTATTGCTGGCGTTGATAATGGCTGCCAGACAAGTCACGAGCCGTTTAAAGCAAAATATCGGAAAGCATTTAATGGACTTTGTCTGGTGGTTATCCAATCAACTGAAAAAGCTGGTGAAATTACTCTCAAAGCAACATCAGACGGTTTGGAAGGAGATACTGTAAAAATCAGTTGTCAGAAGACTGATGGCTAAACAAATACAAATTTTATTTCTAACGGCATTATTTGGGCGCTGTGATAAAAAAATCAACGGGAGGGCAAATTGGCAATGGGCCCGACCAATTGTAAAGGACGAGCTGCCATGAAAATTAGAAGTCTCTTTCTGTCCACTTTTGTTCTCACCTTTATCGCCTGGGCATGCGCCACAAAGCAGGCAACCGCACAACGCATTCAAAATGGCATTCAGCTAGAAACCCAAACATTGAATTTGAAAGTACAGTTTTATGCGGATAATATCGTTCGGGTAGTGAAATGGCTGCCTGATGGCTCATCTGCCAAAAAAAGCCTGATCGTCGTTCAAAATGAATTACCCGATTTGAAGATCGACTTTCAGGAAAATAATCAGCATTTGATCATTCGGTCAGAAAAGATTTCGGTGACGATCTGCAAAAAAGACGGCAAAATTGAATACCTCAATCAGGATAATGGAATCATTCTTCAAGAGGCTAAGAAGGCTGTTATCACGCTAGTCGAAATGGAATATGAAAAAGCATATAGTATCCAACAAAGCTTTAACCTGACGCCGACAGAAGGTATTTATGGTCTGGGCCAGCATCAGGATGGCTACATGAACTATCGCGGTCGCACCGTGAAATTGGTGCAAGCCAATACCGAAGCAGTGACGCCGTTTCTGATCTCGACTCAGAACTATGGAATTTTGTGGGACAATTGCTCAAAGACGATTTTTGAGGACAATGCGAACGGAACCTCGCTCTGGTCCGAGGTTGCCGATAACATTGATTATTATTTTATCGCTGGAAAAAATATGGATGAGGTAATCGCTGGCTACCGAAAACTCACCGGCCCGGCGCCGATGTATGGAAAGTGGGCTTACGGCTACTGGCAGAGTAAGGAGCATTACGAAAACAGGGCGGAATTGTTGAGCGTGGTCCATGAGTATCGGAAGCGGCAGATTCCCATCGATAATATCGTTCAAGATTGGGATTATTGGGATGGCCCAGCCAATTGGGGGCAATTGTTCTTCGATGCTAAAAAATATCCCAACCCCAAGGAGATGATCGACCAGATTCATCAGCAGCATTTCCACATCATGATTTCCATCTGGCCGGGGCTGGGACCCCACACGGCGATCTCCAAAGAGATGGCGCAAAACGGTTATCTCTTCAATCGGATCGGTTGGGGGGGATTCAAATATTATGACGCTTATAATCCAGAGGCCAATAACCTCTACTGGCAGTACGCGAAAAAAGGATTGTTTTCTCAAGGGGTCGATGCCTGGTGGATCGACTCGACCGAGCCGGATATTGTGAATGCGACCACGAAAGACGCTGAAGAATATGAAATGAAAAAGATCGGCAAAAATTATCTTGGCTCCTGGGCGCGATATCTGAATGCCTATTCGCTTGCCATGACGGAGGCGCTTTATAAAAATCAACGCCGGGACACCGACCAAAAGCGGGTTCATATTTTGACCCGCTCGGTTTACGCAGGACAGCAACGCTGCGCCGCGACGACGTGGTCGGGCGATATCGGCGCCAGTTGGGATATCTATAAAAAGCAGATTGCGGCGGGTATTAATTTCTGCATGGCTGGAGTTCCTTATTGGACGTTCGATATCGGCGCTTTCGTCATCGGCGCTTATGGTGGCGTCTTTACTCGTGGTGGCAAAGATCCCGCTTATCAAGAGCTTTACACCCGCATGTTCCAGTTCGGCGCCTTCTGTCCCATCTTTCGATCGCACGGCTCAGAAACCTCGCGTGAAATCTGGCAGTTCGGCGAGTTTATTCCTCCGCTCATTAAGTTTGATCAACTCCGCTATCGATTATTGCCGCATATTTATTCCTTAGCCTGGCGAGTGACCAACGATGGCTATACTCTCCTGCGCGGCTTGCCCATGGATTTCAATGACGACCAAAAAACTTATACCATTGGCGATCAATTCATGTTTGGTCCAGCCTTAATGGTTTGTCCTGTGACGGAGTACATGCTCCATCGCTCGCCAGAGCCAAGCGTCCTTATTCCGCCGGAGCATTTTAAAACACCAGATGGACAGCCCGGTCTTCTGGCTCAATACTACAACGATCCTGAATATAAAAATCTCACCCACCAACAGGTCGAACCCAAAATCGACCATCTCTGGTACACGGGACGCCCAGATTACATGACAGATTCCACATTCGCGGTTCGATGGCAAGGACAATTAATTCCCACACAATCCGGAAAGCATCAATTCCATCTCATCAGCTACGACGCCAAGCGCATTTTTCTGGATGGCAAACAATTGCCCATTGTTTATACCAGCGTAGAGCAATATACCGATTGTGTTGATCTCGAAGCTGGTCGGGAATATCGTTTTGTTCTCGAACTGGAGAACCGGTCCACGGGAGCGGCGAAAATGCAGCTGAATTGGAAGACGCCAGAAATATTTGCCAGAGAGCAAGAGGTTGAACACCGCCTCCCGGGTCGGTCGGTCTATCTGCCAGCTCAGCATCAATGGATCGACTTCTGGACCGGGAAAACCATGACCGGTGGTCAAACCATTGTCGCCGATGCCCCCATCGATAAAATTCCTTTGCTGGTTAAAGCCGGTTCAATTATTCCGATGGGACCTTTCATTCAGTATTCCGATGAAAAGCCAGCCGATCCGATTGAACTGCGCATTTATCCAGGCGCTGATGCTGATTTTGTTTTGTATGAAGATGAGAACGATAATTATAACTATGAAAAGGGAGTTTCCGCGACTATTGCTTTCCATTGGGATGAGGCCAAACGCCAACTCATTATTGATGATCGAAAAGGCTCATTCCCGGGGATGTTGGAGCGGCGGGTTTTCAATATCGTCCTGGTTAAGCCGAATCACGGAATCGGAATAGAAATTACAGCGAAACCAGATAAAACAATTCTTTATCAGGGCGAACGCCAGCTCCTTCAATTTTGAACCAAAATATGTTTTCGGAAATGCGGGAGCGATTTGGGTTGCATAAGATGCAAATAATCCAACTCCGCCCACACCCCGAGCCTATTTGACGACCGGGAGATATCTGATATAAGATAATCGCGACAAAGCGACACAGGAGACCATCATGGTTTTAGACCCTCAGCTTCTCGCAATTCTTGCCTGCCCTCTCTGCAAGGCTGACATTAAGTTGACTGAAGACGAGAAGGGCCTGAAGTGTGTCCGCTGCCACCGTGTCTATCCAATCAGGGACGGCATCCCGGTCATGCTGATCGAAGAGGCCTCGGTTGAGCCGGAAAGAAAAACCAAAGACTGACTCCTCCGCATTGTCCAAGATTCTCCTCATCCGGCTGAGGCGCATAGGCGACGTGGTCATGACCACGCCTGCCATTGCGGCGCTCAAAGAGGCTCTCCCCCAGGCTTCCCTCTCTTACATCATCGAAGAGCCCTACAGGCGGCTTGTCGAGGGCCATCCCCTTTTAGATAAGGTCATCGTTATTCCTTCCGGCCGGAGCCTCGCCGATTTCCTCCGCTTCGTTAGGCAAATACGGAGGGAAAAATATGACATCGTCATTGACTTCCATGGCGGACCGCGCGCGTTCCTTCTAGCCCTATTTTCCGGCGCCAAACTCAAGGTCGGGTACAAATTGAAATACAAGGGCTTCATCTACGACATCCGAGTCCCGAGAACCCGCAAAGACGGACGCATTCACAGCGTCGAGAGCCACGCCGAACTCGTCAAGGCCATGGGGATCACGCTTCTCGAGCCTCTGCCATCGCTTCTCCTTCCCCAGGCGCGGAGAGAGGAAAAAGAAAGGATCGATAATTTTTGGGCGGAGAACGACCTTGAACCCGCCAGGGTTATCATCCTTCACATCGGCGCAGGGAACGAGTTCCGCGATTGGGGCGCGGAGAACCTCATCGAGGCGGCGAATATGCTGGCCCACCTGCCTGGAATCCGGATCATCCTGGTCGGTTCGACAAAAGACCGCGCGAGGGAGGAGGAGATCCTCGCTCAAACCCAGGCGCCTCTTCTCTCGCTCGTGGGCAAGGCCAACTTAAGCGAACTCCTGGAAGTCATCGGCCGCTCTGCTCTATTTGTCGGGCCGGACAGCGGGCCGATGCACATCGCGGCGGCCACAGCGACTCCCATTGTCGCTCTTTTCGGCCCAACGCTGCCGGCCAACTTCGCTCCCTGGCGGGCAAAAGCCATCCTCATCGAGAAAGAGCTTGAATGCCGCCCCTGCAAGCAGAGACGCTGTCTCACGGAAGACTTCCGCTGCTTGAGAAACATCGAGCCTGCCGAGGTCTTCGAGGCCTGCCAAAAATTCCTTCAAGCTTGAAATCTCTCCGGGCCTTGGGCTAAGCTATGGACTTGAGTCCCATGAAAGTCCTTAAAAATCAAGAAGAAAGAAGCCTTTGGCAATCTCCTCTCCTTATTGCCCTGGCGGGCTGCCTGCTTTTCTCTCTGGTCTCGATTTCTTTCATGGAGTCCTTTCTTGCCCTTGCCTTCATCTTCTGGGTCTCTGCGCTCATCAAGAACAAAGAGAAGCCCAAGTTCCCATCATTCTTTTGGCCTTTGCTCGTCTATTCGGGATTATCGCTTCTGGCTTGTTTTTTTTCTGTGAATCCCGAGATCAGTCTGAAACACGCCAAGGAGCTCCTCCTCTACATCATTATCCCCATCGTCATGACAGCGCTGGCAACCCGCAGAGGCCGCGCCACGACAACCGCGGCCCTTCTCGCCTCCGGATTTCTTAGCACGCTTTACTCGATCGGCTACTTGATTTTCAGGGCCCGGCCGGGGGAACGCATTCAGGGTTTTATGGGCCACTATATGACCCAGGCGGGAGTCCTGCTCCTCTTCATTTGTGCGGCCTTGAGCCTTTTTCTCTTCTGCCGTGATAAGGCAAGATGGCTTTGGGGAGTCGCTTTCCTCTTGGCCATTTTCGCGCTGGGCCTGACTCTCACGCGGAGCGCCTGGGTTGGGTTCGTCGTAGCCCTAGCCTTCCTCCTTTATCTCTACAAGCCCAAGGCCCTCGTCCTTGTCCCCGTAGCCGTCGGTCTCTTCTTCTTCCTCAGCCCCCGGGGGGTGAGGGACAGAGCCTTGAGCATCTTCAATCCGAAGCATTTTTCCAACCAGACGAGAATCCAATACTTTAAGGCGGGAATAAAAATCATCAAAGACTTTCCTCTCCTAGGAACAGGCCCGGACACAGTGGACCTGGTCTTTCAGGACCCGAAGTACGGGCTCTCCGAGGAGGCCAGGAAGAATGTCCACCTGCACAACAATTTCATCCAGATCGCTGCCGAACGGGGAATCCCCACACTCCTGGCCTGGCTCGCGTTCATCGGCTGGGCCTTTTTCTCCCTCTTTCCGCTCCTGAAAAACCGTGACTCTTCCGTTTTTCCCTACGCGGCAGCTGCGGGAGCGGCGATCTTGGCCCTCGTCACAGCCGGTTTTTTTGAGTACAACTTCTCCGATTCCGAGATCACCGTCCTATTCCTCTATCTTATCACCGTGCCCATCGCCTCCAAGCTGGTCAAAGAATGAAGCTGAACCTGAAGAAAAAGAGAATCACAGCGGCGGTCCTTTTTCTTTTCGCTATGTATTTTGTCTGGCTGGGCTCGTCTCTTCTCCGGTACAAAGAGCCACAGGCCAAGGTCCCCCCAAGACAGAGCCGGCCTTTTGAAATCGAAGGCGTCTATCACATCCACACCACATTTTCCGATGGGCGCAGCACTCCCGAAGAAATCGCCGCGATCGCCGCACGTCAATCCCTGGATTTCATCATCCTGGCCGACCACGGCAAGCCTAATCTGGAGTCGCTGGCCAGCCAGGGGTGGAAAGATAAGGTCCTTGTGCTCGCCGGGAGTGAACTCTCGGTGAGCCGCGGCCATCTCGTGGCTTTAAATTTCAATCTTCCGCACTTGTTTTTTTCGCAAAATGCCGAACGGGCCAGCCGCGAGGTCAAAGCCCTCGGCGGTTTTTCCATCATCGCCCATCCCTTTTCCAAGACTCGCTGGTCGTGGGGAGAACGAGCCGTTTATTCGGGCATCGAAATCATCGACGCCGATACCATGGTCAGGAAAAACTTTCTCTCTTCGCTTCCTTACCTCCCGGCGCTCCTTGTCAAGCCGGGGCTGTATCTGCTCAAAATAATCGACAGGCCCGAGAAGACCCTGAGAAAGTGGGATGAACTCAGCCGGCAGCATCCCATGTCCGGATATTTCAGCGCCGATGCCCACATGTTATATTCCGCCCTTCTCTCCTGTTTTCGGCTCCATGTCCTTATGCCAGAGCCTCTCTCTCAAGATTTCGAAACTGCCAAAGCCCAGGTCTTCAGCGCTCTCCGCCAGGGGAGGTTTTATAGCGCCATCGATGCCGCCCACTCGGCCAGGGGCTTTCTTTTTTGGGCAAAGCGAGGACGGGCCAGACTCCCGATGGGGAGCCAGCTCATTTTTAACCCGCAAGCCCCGGTCACCCTGAGAGTGAGGGCGCCTTTCCCCTTTAAAGTGGAAACCCGCGTTATTCACGATGGAGAGCCCCTCTTGAGCTCGGAAGAAAAAGAAGTTAGTCTGATAGCACAGGAGCCCGGGATATACCGGATTGAAATGTATCTCCAAGGCTGGTCTCCCCTTGCCCGGGACGTTCCCTGGATCATCTCCAACCCTATATTTTTGAAAGAGGATGGAAAATGAAAAACGCAACTCCCGACTCCAAGAAACTCAGCCGCATTGTCCGGGCGTTCAAGAAGAGAAAGGTCTTAGTCCTCGGTGACCTGATGCTCGACAGATACATTTGGGGCAATGTCTCCCGGATCTCGCCCGAGGCTCCTGTTCCCGTGGTTGAAGTCAGAGCGGATTCATTATGTTTGGGGGGAGCCGGAAACGTCGCTCAAAATCTCCTCAGCCTGGGAGCGGCCCCTCTTCTCGTGGGTATTGTCGGTGACGATGAGGAAGGGCACTGGATCAAAAATAACGTTCCTGATGACCGCGGCATCTTTATCGACAAGACCAGGCCGACCACCGTCAAGACGCGGATTATCGCCCACCACCAACAAGTCGTCAGGGTCGACTTGGAAAAGAAGGGGCCTTTTGCTGTCGACCTCGAAAAAAGGATCCTTAATTTCATCCGCAGCCAGAAATACGAAGGAATCCTGATCTCTGATTATAACAAGGGAATAGTCAATCCCTCGCTGGTCGGCCAGGCGCTCATTTTTGCCAAGGAACATCGCCTTCCCGTCTTTGTCGACCCAAAGGTGGAACATTTTTCTCTGTTCTCGCCGGTGACCCTGGTCACGCCCAATCACCACGAAGCCGAAAAAATTGTCCGCCATGAATGCCGCACCGACGCTCAGGTCGAAAAGGCCGGGGACGAGATCCTGGCCCTCATTTCCAGCCGCTACCTCATTATCAAACGCGGGGAAGAGGGCATGGCCGTGTTCGAAAAAGGGAAACGGCCTCTTCACATCCCGACGGTGGCCAGAGAAGTGTTTGATGTCACGGGAGCGGGTGATACGGTCATTGCAGCGGCCTCTTTGGCGCTGCTGGCGGGCGCCTCCATCGCCGAAGCCGCTTCTCTCTCCAACGCTGCCGCCGGCATCGTCGTCGGGAAAATCGGCACGGCCAGCGTTTCCCCGCAGGAGCTCCAAGCCGCCCTGGATAGCCCTGAACCGGGCGGCTCAAGGCCGCGTCGCCTTTCCCTCAGCAAATAATCCGCGGGCCGCCTTCTCGAGGTCTCCCGTCTCCGGGGTATCATCTCCAAATCCAGGCAGACGGACTTTGAGAAGGGCTTGGGCGAGCATTACGGGAAGATCAGCCCGGGTTTGAACTCCATTTTTTTCTGTGGTATAAATGGGGGCGCAAAATTCCCGGCCGGGGCCGGGCAAACACGGAGATCGATTCTCGTTCGAAAGGGAAACAAAAAGCCATGAAAAAAGCTTTGGTATGCGGAGCCGGCGGGTTTATCGGCAGCCATCTGGCCAAGCGGCTGAAGAAAGAAGATTACTGGGTCCGGGGTGCCGACCTGAAGTATCCGGAATTCTCTCCGACAGCCGCGGATGAATTTCTGATCCTGGACTTGAGAGAAGAAAACAACTGTCAGACGGCCGTCCGGGGGCCGCGCGGTCAGGCTTTTGACGAGGTCTATCAACTGGCAGCCGACATGGGCGGAATGGGGTTTATTCATGCAGCCGAATGCGAGATCATGCGGAACAGCGCCTTGATCAATATCCACATGGTTCACTCGAGCGTCAACGCCGGGGTCAAGCGCTATTTCTTCTCTTCCTCCGCCTGCGTCTATAGAGACATGGAATTTGATGAGGCGGAGCTGTCCGAGGAAGAAGCTTACCCGGCCAGGCCGGATAATGAATATGGCTGGGAGAAGCTCTATGCCGAGCGCATGGCTATGGCTTACGGCCGCCGCTTCGGTATGGCCATCCGCCTGGCCCGGTTCCAGAACTGCTACGGCCCGGAAGGGACATGGCAGGGCGGACGCGAAAAGGCGCCGGCCGCGCTCTGCCGAAAGATCGCTGAAGCCGAAGACGGCGGCATTATCGAGGTCTGGGGCGACGGCACGGCCATGCGCGCCTACACTTACATCGATGACATGATCGACGGAATCCGGATGCTCCTGGACTCCAACCTCGAAAATGGGGTTAACATCGGCCGCCGGGAATATGTCTCCGTGGATGAACTGGTCTCGACTATCGCCGCCGTCGCCGGGAAAAAAATACAGATCCGTCACGTCGAAGGTCCGGTCGGGGTCAAAGCCCGGAATTTTCGCGTCGACCGGATCTCGTCCATCGGCTGGAAATCCCGATTCTCTTTGCGCGACGGCCTCGCCCGGACCTATCCCTGGGTCAAGGCCCAGGTTGACGCCCATAAAAACAAGTGAACCACTGGTCCTGGGATTATCTCGTCGTCACAGCCTCCAACGAAGACCAGGCTTCTGCCTATCGCAGCCAACTCGAACTCCGGAAAAAATTGGGTTTCATTCCCCAAGTCCGCGAAGTCCTGGCCATTTCTGACCCTGAAGACAAGCGGATCGGAAGCGGCGGGAGCACGATCTGCTGTCTTCTCAAAATTCTCAGCCGGGAGCTGGCCGGAAAAGCCTCACAGCTTAAGGATCCAAGCGCCTGGCAGGAGACTTTGGCCGGACTCCGGATACTGATCATTCATGCCGGCGGCGATTCAAAGCGGATTCCCGCTTACGGACCTTGCGGCAAGGTCCTCATCCCGGTCCCCGGAGAGTCAGACAGGGCTCTGGGCCTGACGCTTCTTGACCGCGAGCTCCCGGTTTATCTTAGCCTTCCGCCTGCCTCGCCCGGCCGGGGGCAAATCGTTGTGACTACAGGAGATGTGCTCCTGACCTTTGACGGAGGCGAAGTCAAGTTATCCAGCAGCGGAATCACCGGCCTGGGCTGCTATGCCGTGCCTGAATTGGCTAAAGACCACGGCGTTTTCTGTCTGGATTCAAGCGGGAATGTCCGGCTTTTTCTCCAGAAGCCTTCCGTCGTCGAGCAGACCGAAAAACGGGCCGTTCTAAGCCATGGGCTAGCGGTCCTGGATATCGGAGTCATGAGCCTGGACGCCAGGGCCGCGCTCGACCTCATTCAAACCTTTGAGATCCGTCTCAGCGCTGAGGGTGAACTGGTATGGGCAGGCGGGCTCAGCGAAGCGGTCAAGAAATCGGGGCTCGACTTTTACCGCGAAATCTGCTGCGCTCTCGGCAGGGAGGCGAATTTTGCAGATTATCTGAAATCCGTTCGACGAAGCGGCTCCACGTTGGAAGAGCGCTATCTCCGCCGTATTTTCGAAACGTTGTCGGGAATCTCTTTTTCCGTCTCCGTTGTGCCGAGGTGCGGATTCCTCCATTTCGGGACATCCCGGCAGCTACTTCGAAGCGGCAAGGACCTGTTGAGTCAGGACTCGGGCGCGCCGCCTTCCACGTCCTGTCTGAGCATGAATAATGATATCTCAGGGGAGGACTGCATCATCGGAGCCAATTCATGGGTGGAAGGATGCCGTATCCGGTCGGCTCTAACTCTCGGAGGCGAGAATGTCGTCATCGGCATCGACGTCGATGAAGCTATTGCTTTTCCGGAAAAAACAGTCGTGGATGTGCTGAAGGGAAAAGACAGAACGGGAGGCGAAGTCTGGTTTGTGCGCTGCTATGGTATTGATGACGTCTTCAATAGGTCTATTTCCGAAGGCGCGAGCCTGGCCAATCTTCCTCTCGCCGACTGGCTGCACAGCATAGGGGCCTCAGAAGAGGACATCTGGGATGGAGAGGCCGCGCCAGAAGAAAGACAGGTCTGGCATGGCCGGATTTTCCCTTCCGTTTCCCGTCCTCAGGATTCAAGAGACTGGCTCTGGATGGTCGATCCGGCCAAAGCGACGCCGCAGCAGAAAAAGCGCTGGCTCGAAGCCGACCGCTACAGTTTCGCTGAAATGGCGGTCCTGGTTTCCCAAGAAGAATTTCATAGAAGGCGGCGCGAGAACCGCACCGAAGAGCTGCGGAGGTCTCTGCGGCGCATCTTCCGTCCTCAGAGCGAATTTTCAAGTTTGGAATTGTCTTTTATTTTCCAGAATCTGGGTTTGGAGAAACGCCGCCACTGGTTGGCGGAGATTCTTGGCGAGTCCTGGTCTCAGTTCGGAAGAAAGAACTCCATTCCGGACCTGGAACAACTCGAACTCTCCCGGATTTTCCATACCCTGGGCTCGGCCGTGTCGAGAAGGATTGACGAGGGTGATCAAAACTGGGAAGACCTAGTCCAAGAGGCATATGCAGGACTTTCCGAACCGGCCAAGTCCTGGCTGGCCAGCCTCGGCTTAGCCTGGGAGCCGGCCAAGGGAGCCAGGTCCTGGGCGCTGTCAGCCAAGGAAGCCGCGTTCGAGAACATCAGCCGGACGATCGTCTTGAGCAAAGAGAAATTTCCCCTCTATCCCAAGAACGCCCTGAGGACGGATGAGATCATCTGGGGAAGGGCGCCGGCCAGGCTGGACCTGGGCGGAGGGTGGTCTGATACGCCTCCCTATTCTCTCGAACACGGCGGGTGCGTCATCAACGCCGCCGTGAATCTCAATGGCCAGCCGCCCATCCACGCCTATGCCCGAGTGATCGAGAAGCCGGAGATCCGCATCAGCTCCATCGATCACGGAGTTCAGATTACAATCAGGGAGCTCGATGAGCTCCTGGATTACCGGATGCCCACAAGCCGGTTCGGCCTGGCCAAGGCCACGTTAGCACTGTGCGGATTCTCGCCTGACGCCGCGGACTGGCCGCGGGGAACGACCGGGCTCGAAGACATGCTGAGGTTATTCGGGGGCGGAATCGAGCTGACAACGCTAGCAGCTATTCCGAGCGGAAGCGGTCTGGGCACATCGAGCATCATGGGTGCCGTCCTCATGGCTGTGGTCCACCGGATGACGGGCCGGAGCCTCACTCCGCGCCAGCTTTTCCACGAAGTCCTGCAGTTGGAGCAGGAATTGACCACGGGGGGCGGCTGGCAGGATCAGATCGGAGGCGCGGTGGGAGGCGTCAAGATGATCACCACGGAGCCGGGAATGGTCCCCGACCCGCACATTCATGATGTGCCCCGGGATTTGCTTGATCCCGGGACAAACGGCGGGGCGACTTTGCTCTATTACACCGGCATCCGGCGCCTGGCCAAGAACATCCTGCATTATGTCGTCGGCACCTACCTCGACCGAGACAGGGCCGCGCTGGAAACGCTGCAAAGGCTGCATGCCTTCCCGCCGTTGATGGCAGAAGCCATGGCCGGCAAAGACATGAAGACATTTGGCGAATTGATCGACGTCGCCTGGAATCTGAACAAGCAGATCGATCCTGATTCGACCACGGAGGTGATCGAGAAGATTCTGAGGAA
Organism: uncultured Eubacteriales bacterium; assembly: GCA_964580435.1. Taxonomy (GTDB): domain Bacteria; phylum Acidobacteriota; class Aminicenantia; order Aminicenantales; family UBA8522; genus CAZKEW01. Next base: position 9,979 of record CAZOKP010000027.1, on the reverse strand, counting down.
AATTCAACCTCTGATCTATGGTGCCAAACTCCTCGGAGCGGGCGGAGGAGGATTTCTCCTGATCGTCTGCCGGTCACCGCAGGACGCGCTTGCCGCTCGTCAGGAGTTGGTCGAAAATCCGCCGAATGAGCGGGCCCGCTTTTTCGATTTTGCCATCAGCTCTGAAGGGCTGGCGGTGACGGTTTGCTGAAAAGCGGCCGGATCCCTAATCCGTGTGAAAAACTTCCTCCATGGCCGCCCACCATTCGCCCTTTTTAGCTGTTCCGACTGGCAGCTGGCAGGGGTCTGTGAGAGTCCACCATTCCCGGGTCTTCGGGTCATTCGCCATTTTGGCCAAATCGGCCTCGTAGTTATCGCCCGTATACTCGAAATAACTAAACAGATATCCGTCGCGGTAAAAGATGGAGTAGTTCTGAATGTGGCATTTTCTGATCATGCCCAAAACCTCCGGCCAGACAGCTTGATGAAGCCTTCTATACTCCTCCAGTCTCTCCGGCCGGACCCTGATCACCTGTCCGTATCTTTTCATCTCCCGACTCCTGAAAAAAACATTATTTCACACCGGTGCGATCGCCGTAAAGGGGTGGAACCCAAGATGCCTGTTGAGTCCTATTCCTATTAAGAATATAATAAAAATAGGAAATGTGCGGCGTTATCGGCATCGTCGGGAATACGGACGTATTCAAGGACCTCTATCAAGGGTTGCTGGCTATTCAGCATAGAGGCCAGGATTCAGCGGGAATCATCACCTACGACGGCCGCTTCCACACCAAGAAAGGCAACGGCCTCGTCCAGGACATCTTCACCGTGGAGAATGTCCAGCGCCTGACGGGAAACATCGGTGTCGGCCACACGCGCTATCCGACTATCGGCGGCGGCAGAGGCGAGGATGCCCAGCCCTTTCAGGTCAACTCTCCGTTCGGCATCATCATGGCTCACAACGGCAATGTCGTCAATTACAGGGAACTCAAGCAAGAGCTCTTTGAAAAATATCACCGCCTGCTCAATTCGGAGAACGATGTCGAGGTGATCTTAAACGTTTTCGCCCAGGAGCTGGCCGGCCAGCAGATGAAGACGGTCCAGCCCCATCATATTTTCAAGGCGGTCGAGGGCGTGTTCAAAAAAGTCAAGGGGAGCTATTCTGTGGTCGCCTATATCGCCGAACAAGGGATGGTCGCCTTCCGCGATCCCTACGGCATCAAACCCCTGGCCTATGGTGTGCGCCGTGACGGCCTTTATCCCTCTTATGCTTTTGCCTCAGAAAGTGTCGCCCTCAATATCACGAGCTTCGGCGAGATCCGGAATGTGGGGGCGGGAGAGGCCCTGTATCTCGACCGCCGGCGCCATCTCCACTCCAAGAAGATTGCCCATTGTCCCCACACCCCCTGCCTTTTCGAGTGGGTCTATTTCGCCAGGCCCGATTCTTTTATCGATGATGTCAACGTTTACCTCTGCCGTGTCGAACTCGGCCGGTTCCTGGCCGAAGAGATCAGACGACAGAAGCTCAAGATCGATGTCGTCGTGCCCGTCCCGGATTCGGCCCGGGACGCGGCCATTGAGATCGCCCGGACGCTCAACCTGAAATACAGGGAAGCCCTGGTCAAGAACCGCTACATCGGCCGCACCTTTATCATGCCGGCCGACAAAAAACGGAAGAGTTCGGTGCGCCAGAAGCTGAACCCGATCGCCTCGGAATTCAAGGGGAAGAATGTCCTTCTGGTCGACGACAGCATTGTGCGAGGAAACACGTCCCGGGCCATCATCGAACTCGTCCGGGAGTGCGGCGCGGAGAAAGTCTATTTCGCCGCCTACTCTCCTCCCCTCCGTTATCCGTGTGTCTATGGCATTGATATGCAGACAAAGATGGAGTTCGTCGCCCGCGATGCCGACTACGACCAGATCGCCAAGAAAATCGGCGCCGACAAAGTCATCTACCAACCGCTGGCCAATCTCAAGACGGCCGTCCGCCTCGGGAACCCGAAAATCAAAAAGTTCTGCGCGGCCTGCTTCGACGGCATCTACCCGACAGGAGATATCACTCCGGATATGCTCAAAAATATCGAAAAAGAAAGAAAGAATTTCCAGGAAAGCCAGCTTGAACTGAATCTTTGATTACGGGTGCACCCGCCAGTAATCCAAGAGATCCCGGAGGGTTTTCTCCAGCGGAATATGCGGTTCCCAGGACGTTTCTCTTTTGATCTTGCGGTTGTCGCCGACCAGGAAGGGAATATCGACTTTCCTCAGTTTGGCCGGGTCTTGCTCGACAGCGACAGGTTTTGAACAGGATGCAACGAATATCTCCAGGATCTCCCGTAAAGAAACGCCTTCGCCGCGGCAGATGTTATAGACTTCGCTTTTCCTCCCCTTCTGCATGAGCAAAAGATACGCGCTTATCGTATCTCTGACATCGGAAAAATCTCTTTTGACGTCGAGGTTCCCGACCCGCATGCGGGGGGCCATTGCGCCCCGTTCGATTTGAATGACCTGCCGCGCCCAATCGGAGCAGACAAAATCGGAGCTTTGACCCGGGCCCGTGTGCGGGAACGGACGGGCGATGACAATATCCAGGCCCTCAATCCGGGAATAAAACCCGGCCAGAAGCTCTCCTTCCGCTTTGGAAAGGGCATACGGATTCGTGAGGTGAAAGGGATCCTCTTCCGAGAACGCCCTCTCGACCGGCTTCTCGTCTCCGGAAACAAACCCGTAAATGTCGGAAGAGCTCACGTAGAGGATCCTGGCGGCGGGGACGAATTTTTTAACGGCCTCAAACAGATGGAACGTCCCCAGGATATTCGTCTCCATGGTTTCCGCTCTTCTCTCCCAGGAATACTTGACATTGGAGACAGCGGCCAGGTGAAAGATCCACTGCGGCTGGACGGACTTGACCACGTCAAAAACATCCCGCTCCGACCGCATGTCCAGGAGGAAGATATTTTTCTCGGAAGGATGCGGCGGCTGGGGAAAAGAGGCTCCGTAAACAGCAAATTCCGGAGAGAGCAGGGCATTCATCAGGTGGCGGCCGGCAAAGCCTGTCGCGCCCGTGATAAAAATCTTCGTCCTGCCCATCTCCTTAGACTCTTTCCCTCCAGTAATCGAGCAGGTCGCCCATCGTCTGGCGGAAGGGGATCTCCGGCTTCCAGCCGGTCAAGCTCATGAATTTCGAGGAGTCCGAGAGAAGGATGGGGACGTCTGAAGGCCGGAGTCTTTTCGGGTCGACCTCGACCCGCACTTTGACTTTGCTCAAGGAAAGGAGCGTATCGAGGACCTCCCTCATCGAGCGCGACACGCCTGAGCCGATGTTGTAGACCTCGCCATCTTCACCTTTCTCCAGGCAAAGCCAATACGCCCGAACGATATCGCGGACATCGCTGAAATCGCGCTTGGCCTCGAGGTTCCCGACATGGATGATCGGCTCCCTTCTCTTCTTTTCGATCTCGGCGATCTGCTTGGCAAACGAGGAGGTGACGAAGACTTCCCCGCGGCGCGGCCCGGTATGATTGAACCCCCGCGTCCGGACAATCCGCAAGCCGTAGCTTTTATGGTACTGGTAACCCAGCAGGTCCTGCGCCACCTTGCTGACGGCATAGGGGCTGAGGGGCCGCAGGGGATTCGTCTCTTTCATCGGGATCTCATCCGGGTTGACATGGCCGTATTCCTCGCTTGAGCCGGCCACTTGAATCCGCGGCGACAGCTTCAGGCTGAGAGCTGCCTCGAAGAGGTTGACCTGGCCGATGGCGTTAATGGCGAACGTTTCCGCCGGGCACTTCCAGGAGGTTGGGACAAAACTCTGGGCGGCCAGGTGGAAGATGCGGTCTGGCTTGACATGAGCCAGGCAGCTTCGGAGCGAGACGATGTCTTTCAGGTCCGCCTCAACCAGCTCGATCTTGTCTTGGAGGTGAAGCACATTCTCCATCCGGCTCCGCCAGCGCACGATCCCGAAAACCTCGACATCGGGGTGATGGGCTAGGATATATTCGGCCAGATGACTCCCGGCAAATCCGGTGATTCCCGTAATTAAGACTCTCATTCTTCCTCCATTATCATCGTTGAGATTGCTTCGCTTCACTCGCAATGACAGAAAGATAATGCGCTTTGGCTACTCCAATAGTGAGAATTTTTGTTCCCATCATTATTTGCTCTTGCGATAGCCTGTATGCAAGTCGTCTTCTCCCGCATCTGCTCTTGAAGCAGGGTCTCCCTCTCGTCATTGCGAGCGACCAAAGGAGCGAAGCAATATGACATAGTCATTGCGAGCGACCAAAGGGAGCGCGGCAATCTCATAGTCATTGCGAGTTCCGAAGGAGCGAAACAATAGGACCCAGTCATTGCGAGACATCGAAGATGTCGAAGCAATCTCATAATTTTGAATAGAGATCGTCCCAAAACGGATTCACTCTTCTAACAAGATTAATTTTTTTCAATCGCGACCCTCCCTTAATTTGCTTCTCTCGTGCAATTGCACCATAAGCATCCTGAAATATTTCAAAATAGACAAGCTTATTAATATTATATTTTTTCGTAAAACCTTCAACTAGTTTTTCTTTATGCTCATAGACTCTTCTTCTCAAATCACTTGTGATTCCTGTATATAAAACCGTATTTCTCTTGTTCGTCATTATGTAGACAAAGTAAAAGTGATCCAATTTCCTTCATTTTTAGAGACCTTTTATAGAAAGTCGTTTTCTCACTCTAGGCAAAGTGTCCAGCTCTATGAGATTGCTTCGTCGCAGAGCTCCTCGCAACGACTCCGTCCTATTGCTTCACTCCTTCAGAGCTCGCGATGACGTCCTCGGGCCGCTCCGCTCGGCACGGAATGACAAAGAAGAACAGATAACTGCCAGAATATTCTATTTCCTGTCGCGGTAGTAATTATCATAAAAGGTTTTAAAGTCTCGGCTGCGCTCCTTGATCTTGCGCCACCACTCTTCGTTCTCCTGATACCAGCGGACGGTCGAGGCCAGCGCCTCCGCGAACTTTTTCTCCGGTCTCCAGCCGAGGGCATGGATTTTTCGGCTATCCAGAGCGTAGCGGCGGTCATGGCCCAGGCGGTCGGGCACGAACTTGATCAGGCTGCGAGGCTTGCCCAAAAGGGCGCAGATCTGCTCAGCTATGGAGACATTCCGGACTTCGTTACCAGCGCCAATGTTATAGACTTCCCCAGCTTTCCCCCTGCGCATCAGCAGGTCAACCGCCCGGCAGTTGTCTTCAACATGGAGCCAATCGCGGACGTTCGTGCCTTTGCCATAAAGAGGAAGATCTCTATCTTCCAATGCGTTGGTCACGAAGAGAGGGATAAATTTTTCGGGGTATTGATAAGGGCCGAAATTATTGCTCGGGCGGAGAATGATGATGGGAAGGCCGTAAGTGACGTGATAGGCATAGGCGAGACGGTCGGCGCCGGCCTTGCTGGCCGCATAGGGGGAAGACGGATGAAGAGAGTCGGTTTCTTTAAAAAAACCCTTATCCCGGCTTCCGTAGACTTCGTCCGTGGAAACATGAAGGAAAAACTCAATGTGCGGAGCCGCCTTGAGGGCTTCAAAAAGGACAAAACTGCCGTAGACATCGGTCAGGACGAACTCCCCGGCATCCAGTATGGAGCGGTCGACATGGGTTTCGGCAGCGAAATGAACCGCCCCCTGGACTCGGGGGAAAATTCCGCGGACGACCTCTTTGTCGCGGATATCTCCATGGATGAACTCATAGCGCGGGTCTTTCTCCACATCCTTCAAGTTGTCCAGGTTGCCGGCATAGGTCAGCTTGTCCAGGTTGATGACTTTTGTCCGGGGATATCCCTGGAGTAGATAATGGATGAAATTGCTGCCGATGAACCCAGCGCCGCCGGTGACGAGAAGGGTTTTACCGTCGATTTGTCTTTCTTCAATCATAACTTACTCTTTGAACTGAGATCGCCACGGCATCTTCGATGCCTCGCGACGACTCCGTCGGATTGCTTCGCTCCGCTCGCAATGAAAACCTAATATAAACGCATAAATATGGTTACATCGTCATCGCGAGCAAAGCGTGGCGATCTCCTTCTTCTCGGGATTGCTTCGTCGCTTCGCTCCTCGCAATGACGTCTTTGACAACGGCCCGAGGGGAAAGCGGCAAAGCCATTTCAGGGCCATCATTCCTATCCGTCTTTCCGTTTCCAATCATAAGGAATGTCGTTGTCGTGCGGATCGAGGCGCTGCTCGTCGGGATGCTCCCGATTGTACATTTCTGTGGGGATATTGATGATGAGCGCCTCTTCCTGGCTCACGCACTTCCAGCCGTGATAGATTCCAGCGGGGACTTGAACCAGCAGCGGATTATGGACGCCCAGATAGAATTCATTGATTTCCCGGAACGTCGGAGAGCCGGTCCGCCCGTCGTAAAGGGCCATTTTGATCATACCGGCGGCGCAGGCGATGTTATCGGACTGCTTTTCGTGTTTGTGCCAGGCTTTAACCACGCCGGGAAACGTCGTGGTCATGTACACTTGGCCGAAATTCTGGAAGAGTTCGTCGTCCCGGCGCAGAACCTCCATCAACCTCCCCCTCTCATCCGGGACGACCTTCAGCTTTTTTATTTTCACGCCGTTAATCATGGCTCGCTCCTTAAACTGAGATCGTTACGCTATGCTCGCGATGACTTCGTGGGATTGCTTCGCTTCGCTCGCAATGACGTTCGATCTAACCATTGCCTAATATCTCTTCCTATGCCGCTCTTTGGTTCTTGGCCTCTTATTTAAGCCCGATTTCGCTCTTGTCTCCGACCATGAAGCGGTAGGCGAGAGGTTTTGGCGGACATTTATAGATGCGCACCTCCCGCCCGATCAGGCTTTGATCAATCCGGCTGCCGATCTCGATGATTTCGCTTCCCTCGAGGACGATGCTGTGCTCTATTTCCGTTTTGATGATCCGACATCCTTTCTGGATGGAAGTGAAAGGGCCGATGTAGGAGTCGACGACCTCCGTGCCGGAGCCGATGATGGCCGGGCCGCGGATGATGCTCGAGCGCACCGAGACGCCCTTCTCGATGATGACCTCGCCGTTGACCCGGGACGTTTCATCCACTGTTCCCTCAACCCGGCCCGATATGGTCTCCAGGATCAGCCGGTTGGCCTCGAGGATATCCTCGATCTTGCCCGTGTCCTTCCACCAGCCGGAGACAAGATGCGGCTGAACTTCATAGCCGTGCTCAACCAGATACTGGATCGCGTCCGTAATCTCCAGCTCGTTCCGCCAGGACGGCTTGATGGCTTTGACCGCTTCGAAAATATGGCGGTCAAACATATAAACGCCGACCAGGGCCAGGTTGCTGACCGGTTTTTTCGGCTTTTCCACCAGCCGCACGACTTTGCCGTCCTTGAGTTCGGCGACGCCGAACATCTGGGGGTTGGGGACTTCCGTCAGCAGAATCAAGGAGTTGGGCTTGCGCTCCTCAAATTCTTTGACCAGGGAGATGATCCCGCTCTTAAGAATATTGTCTCCCAGGTACATCACAAACGGCTCCTCTCCCAAGAAACCTTCCGAGATCAGGACGGCGTGGGCCAGTCCGAGCGGCTCGGCCTGCTCAATGTAAGTGATCCTGATGTCCCGGCCCCATTTTTTCCCGTCTCCGGCCGCTTCCCTGATTTCCTCCTTGGTCTCGCCGACGATGATCCCGATGTCCCGGATTCCGGCGTCCACAAGCGCGTCGATTCCATAAAAGAGGACGGGCTTGTTGGCCACGGGGACGAGCTGCTTCGCCTGGGTAAAGGTCAGGGGTCGAAGCCGGGTGCCCTTGCCTCCGCTGAGAATCAAACCTTTCATGCTAGAAACCAAATCCTCCCATAAAGTCTGTGGTCTTGCCGATGTTTCCGAGCTCCACGGAAATCCTGAACTGGGTTTCCGGCAGCGTGCGGTAATAAAACTGTCTCACATCTACCTTAAAATCAAGGCACTGGTAATGATAGACCAGGGAAACCCCCGAGTAAAGGATTTTCCGCTCGAGAATGTTGTAGTCGATGTCCGCCAGCGCTTCAAGCTGAAGCCCCGGGATCCGCACCCGGCCTAATGCACTGATCTGCTGGCGATCACCGAGGATATCCTTGTACCAAGGACTCATGCTCTTAAACCAACTCACCGAAAGGAAAAACGGGTCGGAGGGTGAATTCAGGCTGGCTCCCAGGCGGAAGTACGAAAAAGTCTTGAAGTAGGTGTTATATCCTGAAGAACAGTCGAGGCTGTACTTCTCGGCGGGATAGAACCTCAGATAGCTGGTGATATCAGAGTAACGGGGAATCTTGCCTTGCCAATTATAATATTTCATTAAACTGTCCTCCGGCGAGAGATAGTACGTCTGGCTTATCCCCCAGGTAAAAACTTCCCGCGGCATATCTCGTTTGACCAAAACCCGGTTGGTCAGGCCGTAGGTGAGCTGATGATAACGAAAGAAGCCGTAGGGGGTAATAATCCTGTCGGCCTCGTTCACCGGACTGTCGTAGCTGTAACTGATCGTGGGTTCGATGACGTGGTTGATCTTCGTCTCGCCCTGCGCGCTTTGATAAATCCGGTAGAAAACAGGCCCGGTCCATTCGACCCCAACCTCATAATTGGAGACGAACACGGGGTCATTGATGATGAGGCGCGTGTTCGGCGCGTACGACTGGGCGTAATAAGCGAAATTCGAAGTCAAGCTGGTATTGACGGTGAGCCAGGGGATCTTGGAAAACGGCAGGCTGAGGACGGGGGAAAAAGAAACGCTGTTATTATATTTTTCTGTGCCTGCGTCATACTCGTTCTGCCAGCCGGACTTCCAACTGGTTAAAGCGGAGGAAAACGAAAAATAGACCGGCGAGAACAGCTTGATTTTGAAGGAGTTGATCGTCAGCTGGGGCAGATAATAAGTAATGATAGAATTATTGACACTCGTAAAATAGGTCTCAAACCGGGAGGCCCTCAAGCTGAAGTTATAGTACGACCACGCTCTGGAGATGTAGGCTTCGGACTTAAAATTGGAGACTGCCGCCCGCTTGAAATTATTATCAAAATCCCTCATAAAAGATATGGAGGTCTGGTAATCGATATTGGCCACAAGCCGGAAGTTTGCGGGGAGAGGCTGGTTGTGCCTGAACCGAACGAGATAGGCATTGGAAGACGTTTCTCCTGAGGCGTCGGGTTTGAAGACAAAGTAATAGACCCTGGCATCTCCTCCCGTTCCATCTCCAAACAAGTAGCGGTATTCCAGACCGCCCCCGACCCCCTTGGCGGAAAAATAGTCGAGGTCGAAAGTCGCGTCCATATTCCTGGCCATGGCCAAAAAAAAGGACTGACCGTAAAAAAACCCTTTCGCCCCAGAGTAGCCCAGTTGCGGCATCAAAAAACCGGTCGAGCGCTCCTGGTTAAGAGGGTAGCGGAAATAGGGCATGTAGAAGATCGGGATTTTCTTTATGGTAAAGACAGAGCTCCACATCGCGACATAATCATTCTTCTTAATGGTGGCTTTGGCGCAGGAGAAATTCCAGCGGGGAGTGGGCTGCGTGCAGGCGGTCAGGCGCGCCTTCGTCAGTTCATAAGTGTCCCGGGCTTTCTGCTCGATCTCATCCGCCTGGTAAAAGACGGTCGGCTGCATCATCCCGTTGGCCTTCTCCATTTTGCCCTGGTGGCTGTCCAGATTGTAGAAAAGGGATTCGCAGCGCACCACTTCTGTCGGCAGCTGGATGACGACATTCCCCTTGGCAAAGATGTCTTTGGTCTCGGTATTGATCTCGACCTGGTCGGCAAACACTTTGAGGTTCTTGTAGTACACTTCCACATCGCCCGTGGCAAAAATCCTGTTCTCTGTTTTTTCCCAGCTTCGGGCCAGGAAAGTGATGGGGGATTCAAGGCTGGAGAGCCCTTGCGGGGAGGAGGCGACAGGCTTACTTTTTGTTTCTGGCGTCACTGCTGCCTCCTGCTGTGGTTGCGGCTCCGGTTCTTCAGCTGAAAAAGAAAAGGACGTGCTCACAATGAACGAA
>CAZOKP010000026.1:0-30346 GCA_964580435.1 uncultured Eubacteriales bacterium | reverse complement strand
GATCGGCATCATATTCCGGCGCCGTAACAAGCTGATCCGCTTGATCCTGGAATTCGGAGCAAGCGAATTCGATGCCCAGGCTATAAATTCCGGCCTGATAAAGCCGTGGGATAAGCCGATGAATAAGCTCCACATCATGTTTGATGCGATGGTATTCTCCGATAAACACCACATCATAAGTGCGAAACTTCGACACGACATAATCCTCCGGACTCATCCAATGAGACTTAAGATACGCTGAGAGCTTGGCTTTTTCAGCCGGAGTTACGTCTTTCCACGGCTTGACTGAGTCTCCCCCGAAAAGGACAAAAGAAAGACAACAAAGAAAAAAACTGACTTTCTTCCACATGGCCGATCCTCCATTCAAAGCTCATCTTATTTTACCACGGCATCAGGATAAATGTCTTTTTCCACAAGGGGAGACCTCCAAGCGTACCATGCTTTTGCGCCTTCCTGGGCCTTCTGAGCGCGCCTACTGCTGTATCAAGCGCAACTTGACATCCCATCTTATACGATTTATCATCCATGACGCTGGGAGGGGGCGAAATTGGCCCCTAAACGCTCATTCAGCTAGCCCAGGCGAAAACGAATTTCTCATAAATTTGCCAGCGGAACCGGTTGTATACTTCAGTCGTGGCGGAGGGCCCGCACCGGGTCAACTCGCGCCGCACGCCAAGCCGGATAGATTCCGGAGACAAGACTGACTGCCACCGAAAACGCCACGGCGCCCAGGCATACCCACAATGGAAAGCTGAAGTAGTTGATGAACGGAACCCCCTGTTTGGCTAGAAAATAATTGACGACGCGGTTGATGATCCCGCTCGTCACCCAGCCTAAGGCCAAGCCAAAGAGGCCGCCTAAGAGCCCGATGGCGGTTGATTCAAAGAAAAAGATCTTCTTGATGTCGCCGTCGCTGGCTCCCACGGCCTTCATGATCCCAATCTCGTTATACCTTTCCAGGATGGACATCACCATGGTGTTGATGATTCCAAGCGAGGCGACGACGATGGCAATCATGCCAACCGCAAGCAGGATCATGTCCAAGACCAGAAAGCCTCTCTGAATGTCCTGGAACTGGTCGGCCAGGGCGAATGTCTCAAACCCCATCTCCTGGATTTCTTTCTTCACCGGGTCGACAAACTTGGGCGAAGAGAGCCTAACGTTCAAGGCCGAATACCCGAGCCTCCCCTCCTGCGCCCGGAACACATCCCAAATATTGCTGAAGGGCAGCCGTTTCATTTTGCGGGCTGCCCCCGGAGGAATATAAATGTCGCTTTGGATAGGAATTGGCCCACCCAGGCCTAAGTTTTCCGCGACTCCGGCGATAGTCAGCTTATAATCTTCCCTGGAAAAAGGAAGCTTTTCTCCTCGAAGCACGGCCGTCAAGTCTTCGGGATTTAAAACGGAGAAGTCGAATGCGATCGACGAGATGACCAGAACCCTACCCACGGCCGACCGGGCATCGTTGATGTTGAATTGACGGAGAAGCGAAGTCGAGACCACAACGGAATTTTCATCATCAGAGCCGTAGGGTTTGCCGGCGCGATACGTTACCAACTTGGACGCAGCCACGTTAGCCGGGATCACCTGGATCAACCGGAACTCTTCTTTTTCATCCAACTTGACGAGCGCCGGGATACGGACCTCGGGGAAGACCATCTCCACGCCTTTTAGCCCGGCGATTTTTTCCGCTGCCTGATCATCCAAGATGCTCTGCGCTTTGCCGCTCGGCGGGCTGTCGGGTCTCCGTTCATCGGGGTCATGAGTTCCGCGCTCAGCCATAAACCCGCCTGGAAGAACTGTAATGGAATTAAACAGGTCCAGGGCCTTGAATCTTTCCGTCACGTTCTTTTGCATCCCCCTGCCGAACGAAATCATGGAGACGAGGGCCCCGATGCCGATGGTCACGCCAAAAGTAGTCAGAAAGGTGCGGAGTTTGCTCTTCCAGAGGTTGGAGAAGGAGAACTGGATGTGGTCGGCGAGCCTCATCTTCGTTCTTCCTCAGCCATAACCTGGCCATCCTGGAGGCGGATGATTTTTCTAGCAAACTCTGCGGCCAGGGCCTCCTCGTGCGAAACCATAATCACGGTCAAGCCTTGGCTCCGGTTGAGTTCGGCCAGAAGCTCGACGATCTCCAGGGAAATGCGGCTATCCAGGTTTCCAGTTGGTTCATCGGCCAACAGCAGCTGAGGCCTGTTAACGAGCGCCCTCGCGATGGCCACTCTTTGCTGCTCACCGCCGGAGAGTTCGGGAGGGCGGTGGCCGAGCCGGTGCGAGAGTCCGACCCTATCCAGCATTTCTTTGGACCTTTCTCTCCTTTCTTTTTTCAGGGCGCCGGAAAAGACGAGCGGAAGCTCGACGTTCTCGAGGGCGGTACGGCTGGAAATCAGGTTGAAAGACTGGAAGATCATCCCCGCACCGTAGCGACGGTAGAGAGCAAGCTCGTATTTCCCCATGTCAGAGATTCTCTTTCCCTTGACTTCGATGGTCCCCGACGTCGGCGTGTCCAGGCCGCCGAGGAGGTTGAGCAGGGTGGATTTCCCCGAACCCGAGGCCCCCGTGATTGCGGCAAAAAGACCTTCTTCAAACTCGAGGCTGACTTCGTCGAGGGCCGTGACCCGGATCTTTCCTGAGGCGTAGACCTTGGTGAGTCTATCGACCCGAATAAGCTGGGAATAGACCTTAGTATTTCCCATCCATCTGGAATTCGGAGCTGTCGAGCCAGAAGCCCGAGCCGGTCACAGAATCATGCTGGGCCAGGAGGAGGTCATAATGAAACCTTTCCTCGTCGGCGATCTTTTCAAAAATCTTTTTGGCCTCGGGATCGTCCATGGTCCCGGCGGATTTCGTGAAGAAGTCCACGGCTTTTTGCTCCAGCTCCATGCCAATCCTAATGGCCTCGACCTCACTCTGCCCCTCGGCTCTTTTCATCCTCTGCGCCAGCTCATCGATGACGGCCGACGGACCCTTCAACTCTTCTCTCCTGACCTGTTTTTTCCAGTCCTCGGTCCCGATGATGGTGCTGAACAAGCGGCTGAAGGTGTCCAGATGCTTGACTTCCTCCTGCGCCAGCCGGACGAACATCTTCTTTCCGAGGTCGTTGTGGGTAATCTCGGCAGCCTTGTTAAAAAAGGCCTGCCCGTTGATCTCCAGTTTGATCGCGTCTTGGATCAGCGTCTTGACGTCCTGGCTAATTTTTTTCATCTTCATCTCCTTTCTTCGTCTTCTTCCCTCCTTCTTTCCGGAGGACATAAAAATTTCCCCCGGGCTCATCCCTTGTCCGGAAAAAATCCACGATCTTGTATCCTCTCCTAAAGAGAGTCTCGAAGACTTTTCTCGTCTCGAGCCGCCACTCGAGAGGGATCCGCCGGACGTTCTCGTCATCGACATCCGTCTCCCGGAGCATGAGATAAAAGTCCCGCGGGATCCGGACAAACAGGAACTTCTCCGCCTTGTGCGGGTCAGCAGCGGTGATGATTTCGAGCTGGACGGGCCCGCTTCGGCCTTCAACTATCTTTTCCTCAGCCTCGACCACAAGCCTTGATTCGGAGATAAGAAGGTCATAGGCTCTGGCCGGCCGCTTCACTTTCTTCTTCAGGTCCCAGGCCATGAAAAACCTGTCGCTCGGAACATCCATCCGGTTGAGCAGCCCGCCGTACTCTCCGTATGTCGCAACCTTATACTCCAAAACGTCCATCCCAAAATGGTGCACATTTCTCCAGGCGTTGACGCCGGTCAGAGGATCGAAGGTGCAGGTGATCGTGTCAATCCCGAGCCCGTCCGCGACCGTCTCCCTCTGGAACTCCTTGAGGGCGCTACCGAGCCCGGACTCGCGGAACTGTTCTTTAACTCCTGTGTACTGGGAATAGAACCAAAGATTCTTCAGGCTGTGGAAGGCGATGTCCTTGTCCTTGACCCCGACAAACCCGTAGGAAAATCCGACAAAATGGGCCGGGTGGTCGTCGAGCTTTCCCTCCGGCTGCTCGCTGTAGGCGGCGATAAATAGAGCGCTTCCATCATGGAGGAAATTCTCGCACATCAGGTTTCGCGGCCCCGGGAGGTAATCCTCGGGAAATCCCCAGATCTCATTTCTCAGGGTTTCATATTTGGCATAGTCCTCATGATCAGGGGACGTTTCCACCTTGAGCAGAAACTTCTTGCCCGTGAGGGTGATGATTTTCTTCAGGTTTTTCATCCAAAGCGCACGTTAATTTCTGTGACTGCCACCATTTTTAAGAAGGGATTTTATCGGAACCTCTCCTCTAATGCAAATGTGATATAATGGTGCTTCATTTTTTGGGCGGCACTCGAAGCCCATCCTTTTCTCATGGAGAAAAAATGAACGCCTTCAAGAAAAATCCCTGCGCCTTAGTCATTCTTTTCCTCCTGGCATCGCCTCTTCTCCTCCGGGCAGGCTTTGAAGTCAAGATCATCCAGAGCCCGGCAGACCTGCCCGAGCCCTTCTGCTCGCTCGGTCAAAGGGGAGATATCCTGCTTGCAGACGGCCGGACCTATGCTCTGATCGGCGCCTCTCCGAGGCTGCTTATCACCAGCGCAAATTACCCCTATGGAAATGCCATGGGAAGCATCCTTAGCTTTGTTCCCGCAGGGAAAAACCTGGCCAGCGACCTGAACATCGGGTCCCCGGTCCTGAGGGTCAAGGACAAAACCCATTATGTTGTCTATTCCAAGGTTGAACAGATCAAAGCCGGCGCAGAAAGGGCCGAGGCCGGGTTTGAAGCCCGGGGTTTTTTTGAGGATAAAGAGGGACGAAAAGCCCAGGTCAAGACGACTTACCTCTTCTCTCCCGAAAAAGGGCGGGTGGACATCACGTCCACAATTGCAAACGCGGGAAAGGTCGCTTTCGAGGATTTGAGTTACTCTCTCTTTTTTGATGCTTATGACCGCTACTATTTCAACCCGTATAATGAAAAGAAATTTCCAAATTTGAATTTCCGCGTCTATCAGAAAAAGGGACATTCTTTGGGTTGGATCAGCTTTAATCCCGTTGAAGAAGATGACGAGGAATCCCGCTTCCCGGGCAAGCTCGGCCCCGGAGAAGAATGCAAGCTCCGGTATGTATTGCTCACGGATGCCTCCTCTTTTAGCCTTCTCGAAAATATCTACGAGATCCTGGACACGAAACCGGCGAAGGCGGTTGTCTCTTGCAAAAATTTCAGCGGCGACTGGATGGAACTTGTGGTCAGAGAAGCGCTGACCTCGTCCGTCTTTTTCCGCGCCATCCTGGAAAAGCCTCTCTCAACGGAAGTCCCCCTTCCTCCGGGGATCTACCGCTTCCAGGCCAACTTCTTTCCCGCCATAGTCGATGAGCTTATGGAGGTCAAGCCGGGAGAGAAAAATTCCTGCAACCTCGAGAATCCTCCTCTGGGCATGGTCAAAGTCCGGGTCAAAAACAGCCGCGGCGAATCCCTTCCGGGCAAGGTCACGTTTATGGGCCTGGCCCCCACCGGGTCCCCCTATTTCCAGCCCGATAACCCGGTCGAGACGGGACGGAGCTGGGAGCGATTCAAGAATTCCTGCTTCCCCGGCCGGGAGGGGCTGGAGGTCAATCTTCCGGTGGGCACCTATCTGGTCTGTGCTTCCCACGGCCCCGAGCATACGATCGACCTGAGGGCCATCGAGGTGGTGGAAGAAGAGAGCCGCGAAATTGACCTTATCGTTGATCACGCCGTGGACACGCAAGGACTTATCGCTCTTGACCCTCACATGCACACGCTAAGATCAGATGGTTATGTCTCCATCTCAGAAAGAATCAAAGCGGCGGTGGCCGAAGGCCTCGAGGCCATCGTTGCTACCGACCATAACACCGTCACCGATTATTCAGAGGTCTTAAAAAAGCTCGAACTCGGCGATGAGCTCGCCGTCATCTTCGGCAGCGAGGTCACTGTCGCCGATGTCATGCATTACAATACCTATCCCATGGCATTTCGCCCGGGCGAGCAAGGCAACGGCGCCATCCTTGCTGCTGCCGATGAGGCGTCTCCATTGTTCCTTGCCAGCCGAAAAAAAAATCCCGCGGCCGTCCTCGAGGTCAACCACCCCCGCGCCGGAGACCTGGGGTATTTCAACAATCTCTATCTTGACCCGGAATCGGCAGCTACGGCCTTAAGCGCGTTCAATCTCAATTTCGACCTCCTCGAGGTCCTCAACGGTCCCTATTTTTATTCCTCCAACGCGGCGGCCATCGAGGACTGGTTTCACCTCCTCAACAGGGGATATTATTTCCCCATCGTCGGGGCTTCGGACGCTCACGGCATCGACAAGGATGAAACCGGCTCTTCGAGGACGTACGTTTTCTACGACGGAGAGAAGGGCAACCGCTTGGACAGCGGCGCCATCACCCAAGCCTTGAAAAAAGGCCGCGCCTTTGTCACCAACGGCCCCATTGTCGAGTTTAAGGTTAACGGCCGGTATTCTTCGGGCGACCTCGTCCCCGCCAGTGACGGGAAAGTAGATATCCGGGTCGACATCCAAAGCGCTCCGTGGGTGGATGTGGATGAGCTCCGGCTCATCCTCAACGGAGAAAGAAAATACATCTTTCCTGTACCCAATCAGACGACTTCGGGCGTAACATTCGAGAAAGAGATCAGCTTAACCTTAAACAGAGACACTTACATCTGTGTCGAGGTTCTGGGCAAAAAGACGCTTTTCCCCGTGCTCCAAGAGCCGTCTTCGAGCGGCTTTCTCAAAAACGGAACGCTTCCCTATGCTCTAACCAATCCTGTGTTCGTGGATGTCGATGGAAATGCGAAATTCGACCCGCTTTTCAACCGGAAAATCCGGCCCGTGGAACAACCGGGCAAAGCGGCAAAAAAAATCTCCCGCTGATGACGGCTCAGATGTCAAGCATCCCGGCCGACTCAAGTTTGGAGGACGCGCTCTTTTGACATAGAAAAGGGCGGAGTGTTATAAGTACAGAGTCAGGCGAGTCCAAAATGACCGAGCCAAAAGAACATATCCGCAGCGTGGCCTGTATCATCAATCCCCACGCGGCCAGGAAGAAATGGCTTCGAAGAAAAAGGCTGCACAAGTATCTGAAGGAGAATCTGCCCGGCCTAAAGTATGACGTGCTGGCCGAAAAAGAACACACCATCGAGCTTGCTCGCGAACTCAGTTGTCGCAGCGAGACAATTGTGGCCATCGGAGGAGACGGAACCATCGCCGATGTCCTTCAAGGCGTCCGGGAAGCTCAGAGAGGGAAGGATATCTTGTTCGGCATTGTCCCGCTCGGAAGCGGCAATGCTTTCCGCAAATCGCTTTCCATCCCCAAAAATGTCAAGAAGGCCGTCAGGGTTCTCTATGAAGGGGAAGCCAAAGAGATCAGTCTGATGGATGTAGAAGGAAAGATCGCCGGGTTCGCCAGCATCGGTGCCACTGCCTTGGTGAGCGTGGAAAGAATCAAGCATAAGATCCACGGGTTCTGGGGCCATATCCTGACCGGGACGCTCCTCCTGGGCCTGCCCAGGTGGGAGGTTGAGGTTGAGCTTGAGGACGGAATCGATGATGAGGGCAAGCCGTTCGACCATCAATTGCTGCGCTTGAAAATGCTGGATTGCGTCGTGGCCAAATCGAACTATTTCGGCTATAGCTGCCGCATCGCGCCCCTGGCCAGCCTGGAGGATGACTACCTGGATATCACTTTTTTCGAGATCGGGTGGCTGACCAGTTTGCTCGTGGCGCCCCTCATCTATTTCGGCCTTTTTCAGCGCACACAGAGACATTTCAAAGCTCGAAAAATGACCATCAAAGGAAGGGATCTCCCCATTCAATACCACGGGGAGGCGCTGGGGATTCAGGACAAGGTCGAAGTGAAGGTCCTCCCCCGAGCCATCAAAGCGATTTGCCCGCCGCGGGCATAACAATAGCGCCGCTCGCAAAATCACCCAGGACTTCGGCTTTCCCCTGCAAAAAAAGAAGGCCGACCAGAGCTCCGGCCACAGCGTCCAGCTCGTGATCGCTGGCCTCCTTCTTGAGCCCTTCAACCCCCAGGCGCGTCAGGCCTCTTCTCAAGCGGGACAAGCTCGCCTTCGCTCTCGGCAACCGCCAAACATCCTGGGCTCCGCCGGGATAAATCTCGACCACCCGGAATCCTGCGGCCTCAAGGCGGCGCTTCAGGTTTATGCCTCTTTCTGTGAGGCCTCTCATCGGACCGAGAGTGATGGGAAAAAACGGTATTTTTCTCCGCCTCAGTTCTTCATCACAGGGACGAAAATGGCGCCCGTTTTTGTCAGCCATCAACTTTCTTCCTGGAGGAAGGCAAAGGGGAGCGTCTATGGCGATAAGGTCGGGCTTTCTTTCTTTGATGAAAGCCATGATCTCTCGGTCCACATAAAGAAGCGACGTTCGAGCTTTTAAACCCGAGAGGAGGCACACGCCCGTCGGACGATGGGCCACTCCGGCCAGGTCCAGGCCAACCACGATCGGACTTCTCTTCTTCTTCATCGTCTTTCCAGAACGTCCCGCAGGGACTGCCCGGATGCGGGGGAACCATTCACACAGACGCTGAGGTTATTTGAAGGAGAGCCCGGACTGCAGAAGGGGGGAAGGC
Source organism: uncultured Eubacteriales bacterium (assembly GCA_964580435.1). GTDB lineage: Bacteria > Acidobacteriota > Aminicenantia > Aminicenantales > UBA8522 > CAZKEW01. The sequence continues at coordinate 21,777 of CAZOKP010000026.1, read as the reverse complement.
GCGGCCGGAGAGTTTTTTAATGTCTTCCAAGGACCGGACTTCGCCTTTCCACTGAGGTAACAGCATCCCCGTTGAGATTCTGTCAGAGAGATCGGCCAGCGCGATGATGCTGCTCCCCATGGGAATATTTTCCAGGTCTTTGTCCAGGACGTTCGCCTCCTCCACGTAATGACGAAAATAGTTGGTCAGGATCGGCTCCACCTCTTTTAAAAGCGAAGCCGTCGTTCTTAAAAGGACCCGCTCTCTGTTCTCGGCCTGTTTTTCCACGGCCTGCCCCTCTTTCTCCATAAAAGCGGCCACTTGCTCAAAAAGCGGAATATTGGACCGCAGGTCTCCCGTTTCGAGCAGGAGCGCGGCCGATTTGATGTTCTCGACGTGAAAGGTGGCCAGCCCAACCGCTTTGGCGATCTTCCCCGCCAGGAGCGAAACGCGCAGCGAATGAGGTTTCTTCTCGTCGGCCACCTCGAGATATTTGAGCATGATCTCGAGAACCCCGACATAGGCCCTCTGCAAGCTCTTCAGCCTTGTCTCTCTTTGTGCGGCGATCGTCCCGATGATGGCCCCCGTAAGGATGAGAAATCCGGCCCAGGTGACGATATTGAGTATCTCATCGAGAATGAGGGCAGGAAGATCCTTAAAAAGGATCCTGGAAAAGATGAGATAGAAGACGACCAGAAGGATGCAGAGGCTGGCCGTCAGGACGGCTTTCCTTTTCCCGAGATAATAGCCGGCCAAGATGACCGGAAGGAAGAAAAAATTCAAAAAGGCAAAATTAAAACGAACCAGAAGAGCAATGACGATGATTCCAAAAAGGATGCTGATGATCAGCGCGGTCTCAAAATGCTTGAGGGCAAAGGACTTGATCCTGTTCATCTCACTCTTCCTTTGACGCCAAAAGTCAGCCTCAGCTGCGGACTTTCCCTGGGCCGATGAATTCTTGCTCATCCCATGAAACAATTGGCCAAGGTTCTTATACCACCCACCCAAATTGAAGTCAACAGAGAGGTCTCCAAAACGGATCCGGCGGCGTCCCTCAACGCCATCTACGGGCATCAATGCATCCGGCCTGCACGCAAGGCGAATGATGGCCTTGACAAAACTGGTATGACAAAGGATATTTAAGAGTCAAGAAACGGAGCAACGCGTTGCCCGATATCTTAAGAATTCCCGGGCTTTTTGGCCAATTATGGAACCATCCCCGCCTCGGAAGGGAGAGAGTTGTTGCTTTTCAAAACAATCGGTTGCAGAAGGTTCTTTCTTTTGCCTATAAAAACGTCCCTCACTACAAAGAAATCTGGGATAAGGCTGGAGTCCTGCCTGAAGATATCCGAACATGCGCCGACCTTTCATATCTTCCTTTAACATCCAAGAAAGACTTCCAGGAGCAGCCCGCGGAAAAAACCATCGCCCTGGGAATCCGGCGCAACAGGTTGACCGTCCATAAGACTACTGGTTCCACCGGCGAGCCCCTGTCCGTGCGTCGCACGGCCTTCGAAGAATTGATCACCGGCGTCCTCAGGATGAGAGTTATGCATGCTTACGGTTTGCGTCGCCGGGATAAAGTTGCGAGAATAGGGATTCGCACTCGGAAGCAGATGCCATTAGCCTGGCGAATATTCCAGATTTTCGGTCAATACCGGCAGGAACTGCTTCATCTCCTCGACGCGCCTGAAAACCTGGCCAAAAGACTATTAGAGATAAGACCGGATGCCATAACTGGAAATGCCGGGGTTTTGGCCCGCGTGAGCCAAGAATTCCGCTTTCTGCCAAGCCACCCAGTCAGACCGCGCTTCGTGGTGACCGGAGCCGAAGTCTCCACTCCATTGATGAAGAAGGATGTCCGCGCCGCTTTTCGGGCTCCGGTGTATGACACTTATGCGAGTGAGGAATTCGATATCATCGCTTGGGAATGTCCTGAGACAGGACGATACCATATCTGTGATGACAGCCTCATTCTCGAAGTCTTGAGAAACGGGTCCCCCGCTGCCAAGGGGGAACGAGGGGAGGTCGTGGGGACGAGCCTCCATTTCCTGGCCATGCCTTTTATCCGTTTCCAGCTTGGAGATGAAGTCACAGCAGGAGAAGAGACTTGCCCGTGCGGGCTTCCGTTCTCGACGATCTCCGCTCTGGACGGGAGAAAGACCGATTATCTTATCCTCCCGGGAGGGCGGGAATTGTTTGCCTCCGCGATTGCTTACATCCTTCATGACAAAGCCCCTTGGGTAGAGCGGTATGAACTGGTTCAGGAGAGAGAGGACGAGGTCGCGCTTCGTGTCGTCTCGGGCAATTTCCCCGCTGGAGACAAGATCCATACGCTGAAGCAGGAAATCCAGGCTCGGCTTGGCCCAGGCGTGACCTTCCTGCTCGAACGGGTGAGCCAAATCGAGCCGGGCCCGGGCGGAAAATTCCGAGTCCTGCGGTCCCATGTCCGCTCTGCCTATGAAAAAAAGAAGACGCTTCCGCAATGAAAGGGCCAGAGAACAACCTCTATTCTTCCAGCCTCAGAAGCAAGTGCCTGACCGCACATGACCTGGCTCAAAGATTTGGCTGGCGCAGGCTTCTGGGAAAGATTGTTCCCTGGCTTTTTGTCCGCCGATATTTTTTCTGTTCCAAGCCCGTTCAAGATCTCGCACCGGAGTCTCCCACGGCAGTTCCCTTGCGCCTTGAACTGGCGACGGAAAAGGAGCTGCCTACCCTCATGGCTCTGCGGCCTCATTATTACGAGCTTCAGGTCCTTCAAAAACGCTTAGAGGAGGGACATCTCTGCTTTTTGGGCTGGAGCGGAAACAAGCCGATTCATGTCCGCTGGATGTTTGTGAAATCCCTTTATCTTCCCTATCTTCATCGGACTCTCCTCCTCTCCCCCGGGCAAGTCTACTTCGATGAAGCTTATACGGCTCCTGAGTTTCGCGGCCGGAGAATTTTCAGCACGGCAGGAAACTTCATCCGTCTGAAGCTAAGGGGGCTCGGGTATAAAAACGAGATCAGTGTTTTCGCCTCCTGGCAGGCGTATTCTCAGACACTTGCGGCGCGAATCGAACGCGAAAAAGTGGGCGAGGCGAAAATCGTGAATTGGCCCGGGTTGAGAAAATTCTATTGGAAGGGATCGATCCAAGATCATGGCGACGGAAAAATCTCCATTGTCCCGTCCTGAACGACAATCTTCCAAAGATGCACTGAGGTCTTTTTGGGATTGGACGGGCTCTTTTATCCGGCCCTTTATCGGCGCGCCATCCACCCGGTACTATTCCGAGTGCGAGAAGATCCTCTTTAAGACCTATCTGCCCGACCTCAAAGGCAAGAGAGTCTTCAAAACAGACCTCTGGGATGAAGCCAAGAATAGTCAGATCTTGAACTGGGCGGCGGAGCTCGGAGCCGCAACGTTCGGCCTCGATATCTCAGAGCCGATCACACGGGAGGCCAGAAGCTCGTTTGCTCGAACGGGGCTTGCCTTAGGCTGTATCATCTCCGACCTGCGCGCTCCGGGATTCAAGGATGAATCCTTTGATTACATCTACAGCATGGGGACGATCGAACATTTTCCGGAGTACCGACTAGCGATTCAGGAATGCTTTCGCCTGCTCAAAAAAGGGGGGCTGGCGATTATCGGCGTCCCGAATACATTCGACCCTTTTCTCAGGCCGCTCATAGTCTGCCTTCTCAACAGCCTCAATATCTACCCCTTTGGCCAGGAAAAATCATTCGGGATGAAGCGGCTCGAGCGCATGCTTGAAGAGGCCGGCTTTCGGGTGGTCGGCCGAACCGGCATACTTTTTATCCCCGGCTGGCTGAGGATGATCGACCTCTTCTGGCACGAGCGCTGGCCGCGGTCCAATTTTCTGCTGGGGCCGCTCGTCTCTCCTTTTGCTTTTCTCTATAGAAAATGTCCGTCTTTGAGGCGCCTTGGATACCTCATCGCCTGCGTCGTTCAAAAGCGATGAGACAAGAAGCATCTCCCGGTCCCATCGCTTTTCCTGGATCTCATAACAGCCTGTATTTGCGGAGTTCTTTGGCGGCGGCGACAAGGGCGCGATTCGCGGCTTCGTTTTCTTTCGGCGCCCGCCAGATCGTGCAGAGATGGCCGAGCATGCGCTCCGAAGAGAAGGTCAACGAGTGGTCGATCAGGGCGCGAACGGCTTTGGGTTTCTCGAAACTCGTCGGCAGGACCCGAAAGCCCTTGTCCAGGAACATCGGGATGGACGGATAAGATTTCATCTTTTCGTAATGCCAATCGCAGATAATGATGTCCTTCGGAATCATGTCCACCGCGGGATAGGTCTTGTTCATCGAAGCCTCCCATTCCCCGTAGCCTGTCGCGGCGCCGTCGATCAGCCTGTCTCCCCACATCAGCATTTCCAGGCCGCGCTTAGTGACGATATGGCCGTACAAATCGTTGACGGCTTTAGCAAAGAGATCAGCCGGGTTCTTGCTCTTACAACGCGGGCAATAATCGCTGGCGATCAGAAAAACTTCGTCCATGCCGACGTGCAGGGCATCGGCCTCAAAGGCGTCGACTAACTCATCGTAGAGGTCGAAGATGATGGGATTGACCTCGGGGTGGAGAGGGCACCAGCTCCGGCAATAAATGTCCTTGTTGTCCATGTACTGGCCGGGTGTTTCGTCGAACCGGGGATACTTGACCAGGAGCGGAAATGTTTTTTCGGCCCAGGATTGGTGACCCAAGCTCTGGAATTCGGGAATCACTCTGATCTTATGGTCGCGGCAGGCGCCGACGACCTTCTTTATGGCCTCCTTGGGGATCGGGTCGTCGCCCCTCAGCTCCGGATGAGAGACATATTCATAATTGTAGTCCACCTCGATGATCAGGAGATTGACCCCTAATTTGGCCAGGGCGGGAATTTCTTTGAGCAACTCCTCGGTTCCGTCTGTTCTGTCCATCAGAACATGAAACCCGAACCAGACCGGCGTGATCCGGGGGGCGATGGTGACCACTTTCTTAGGAGCGCACCCTTGCTGCAATAGGACACCGAGCCAGAACAACAGAGCCAAACCCAGCCAAAAAAACCTTCTTCTTTCCATGACTTCTCTCTTCCTGTCATAAACTTGGCCTTTGATATTACCCCAATCGGGACACCTGTTACAAGTTGTCGAAAGAGCCTTTCCAACTCAGCGCAGCGACGGATTATGTTATAATTCGTTTCCGCTCCAAAGAAAGGAGACCACGATGAGAAAAAATTGGGCTTGTCTGGCCGGTTTGTTCTTGTTATTGACTGGTTGGGGCTGCCATTTTCATCTCGATTTTATGGGAACTGAAAACATCAGCGAAGTTATCCTTTCCGAAAGCAAGGTCAAAGAGAAAATCCTCATCATCGATGTGGCAGGGATGATCAGCACTTCAGGGCAGAACAGTCTTTTTAATCGAGAAGGTGACGTTCTTTCCCAGGTCTATTACAGGCTGGAACAGGCTTCCCAGGATAAACGCATCAGCGGAATCATCTTGAGGCTGGAGACGCCCGGCGGTGAGGTGACCTCCAGCGACATCATCTATCACGAGATCGTCAGGTTCAAGAAGAAGACGGGCCTCCCCGTCGTGGGCTTGATGATGGGAGTGGCTGCCTCGGGCGGCTATTACATCGCCTCGGCCTGCGATTATGTTGTTGCCCATCCCTCCACCATCACCGGGAGCATCGGCGTCATCTCCTATTTTCCCAATGTCGGAGAGCTTTTCGCCAAGGTCGGAGTAAAAACGCAGGTCATCAAATCAGGCGAAATGAAGGACGCCGGGAGCCCTTTCCGCGACCTGAGCCAGGAAGAGCAGAAGGTCTTCCAGGGCATCATCGACGAGCTCTATGAGAGATTCCTCCAAGTCGTCTATGAAAAAAGAAAGGACGCCATCTCCGAGGCCGAGCTCCGAAAAATCGCTGATGGCCGGGTCTATACAGCTCCCCAGGCTTTGAAATTGCACCTGATTGATGAAGTCGGCTATTTTGACAATGCCCTAGCCAAGATCCTCTCCCTGGCCTCTCTCAAAGAGGCCAAGGTCGTTACCTATACCTATTATCCCTCGAGAAAAACGAATCTTTACGCTGCCCAGTTGACGAAACCTGCTTTTTTTGAGGGGAAAAGCATCGAAGACATCCTGCCCACCCTGAAAAGCGGGTTTTATTATCTCTGGCTGCCGCAGTTGAAGACCGATTGAGCCCTAAGAAGAGACCTTCGCCGCTATCTCAAAGGCTGGCGGCTTCATGAGGTGAGCTTTCACGGTGCAGCTGTTCACCGCCTTGATGACGGCATTTTTATATCTTTCTGGGAACTCGGGGGGGAGATGGATGTCAATCACAATTTTGTCGATCATCTTGCTCTCCGGCCCTTTTTCTGTCCTCATTACCACGCCCGCCGTCTCGGTCGGGATTTCCCTCTCCCGGCAGAAGGCCAGGACATAATACCCCGCGCACGTGGCGATGGAAGCCAGAAAGAGGTCGAAAGGAGACAAGGCCGTTCCTTCGCCGCCGTCACTAACAGGCTGATCGGTCTTGACAGCAAAGCCCTTGTATTCGGCATCAACCCGGAATCCGCCGGGGAAGGTCACCTTGATCTCAGGCCTATTCATGTCTTCCTCCTTAGAAAAAGATGGGGGCTGCTCTTTATAAAGAGCCGTCCCCGACGTGCGAGAATATCGCCAGCAACAATTTCCTATCCTTGGCTGTGAGGGTCAGCCGGCCCAGAAGGTCACAAACCCTCTCTGTCATGTGAACTCTGTTGGTCGGGTGAATAAACCCCCGCCTCTCTAACTTATTAATAACAAAACGAATACACTCCTCCTGCTGGGCCTGCGAGAGAGGCAGGTCCTTGGGAGTGACAGCTAGCGAGAGCCCTTGCGTTCCGTGCCGAAAAATGTGGAAAAGGGTGAGCAGCACGGCGGCAGCCAAGTTATAAGAGGGCTGTCGCGCCGCCTGCGGAATGGTGAAGCGATAATTCGAGGAACGAAGCTCTGCCGATGTTAAGCCGGTTCTTTCATTACCGAAGACAAGCCCGATTCTGGCTGAGGGCGGAAAAGAAAACATCCTGTCCACAGCCGCCTCAAGCGACAGGAGTGAAAAATTTTTTCTCGGCTTTGACGTCGAAGCAAAGACAACGTTAAGGTCAGCTAGGGCCGTCGGCAAATCAGGATAAAATGAAGCCGCGTCCAGGATATCCTTCGCCCGCACAGCCGTTCGGGATACCGATGCGTCCATTCTTTCCGCTCCGACGATGCGCAAAAGCCCAAACCCCGTGTTCTTCATGGCCCTGGCTACGGAACCCACATTCTGCGGGCTCTCCGGCCGGCACAGGATGACAAAGAAACGTGTCCTCAAGTCGGGCTTTCCCCGGCGGTCGGCCGATTTCGTCATTTTCGGCAATCCAGAAAAACCAAAGAAAACATGGGCATGATAAAGCAAAAATATTATAATTCATCGTGCCTGTGGCGAAAAGACAAAATTCTACAGAATAAACATTCCCGGCAAGGAGGCTGCCATGGTCAAACGAAAAGATCTGGCGAACATATTCCGACGGCACGGCTTCAAAGATTTCAAGTGGGTCGACCCCAAGAAAATCGTGGTGGCCCAATGGCCCCGCATGAAGTGCCTCTACGGATGTGACGAATACGGGAAGACGGCCTCCTGTCCCCCCAACGTGCCTTCTGTCTCCGAATGCGAGAGGTTCTTCCGTGAATATCGCCAGGCTGTCATCTTCCATTTCGAAAAAAATGTCGCGAAACCGGAGGACCGCTTTGCCTGGACAAGGAAAGTCAACTTGAGCCTTCTGAAAATGGAGAAAGACGTTTTTCTTTCAGGATATGAAAAGGCCTTTCTTCTTTTTATGGACACCTGCAATATCTGTGCCGAATGTACAGAGAGAAGAGAGGCCTGCAAGCAGCCGAAAATGTCCCGGCCGACAGCAGACGCCCTGGCCGTAGACGTTTATTCCACGGTGAAACAGCTGGGCTACCCGATCGAGGTCCTCTCCAGATATGACCAGACGATGAACCGGTACGCTTTTCTGCTCGTTGAATAGAAAGAAAACCCTATGAAAATCACAGCCGTAAAACATTTTCTTTTCTTTTTGATCTTCTCATCGCTCATCCTCAGCTTTGTTTTTTTGGCCGAGGCAGACGACAAAGTCCCGGCTCCGGAGGCATTTTTCGGGTTCAACGTCGGGGCCGACTTTCATCTCATCGACTACAGCCAGGCCGTGTCTTACTGGAAAGAACTGGAGAAATCGACCAGGCGGGTCAAGCTGTTTGAATACGGCCGGTCTTCAGAAGGCCGGACAATGATCTTCGCCGCCGTTTCTTCGGAGGACAATATCGCCAGGCTCGAGGAGATCAAGGCTCTCTCCAAACGCCTGTCTCTGGTCAGAGGCGTCGCTGAGGATGAAGCCAGAAGGCTGGCCGCTCAAGGCAGGGCGATTGTCTGGATTGACGGCGGGCTTCACGCCAGCGAAGTCGCACCGGCGCAGCATATCCTCCAGCTGACTTATGACCTGGCCGCGGATGAATCTCCAAAATTCAAAAAAATCAGGGATGAGGTCGTGGCCATGCTCGTCCTCCCCAACCCGGACGGCATGGACATGGTCGCTCGCTGGTACCAACAAAACCTCGGGACACCCTACGAAACCAGCCCCCTGCCCCGGCTTTATCAGAAATATATCGGCCACGACAACAACCGGGATTCTTTTATGCTCAGCGTTCCCGAGACGCGGAACATGAACCAAATCCTCAATCATGAATGGTATCCCCATATTTTCTATAACCATCATCAGGAATCGCCTTATCCGACGCTCATCTTTGTTCCTCCCGATGCCGAGCCCACCAACCCCAACCTCCATCCCCTGCTGCTCCGCTGGCAGAATGTCATCGGGACCACCATGGCCTTGGCCTTTGAAGCCGAGGGGAAACAGGGCGTTATCTCCCGATTTCTTTTCGACACCTGGTATCCAGGCTATGTCACCCAGGTCTGCGATTTCCACAACATCATTTCCACCTTCTCCGAAACGTTCCTCTACAACTATGCCAGCCCTCAATTTTTTCCCGCCGGCGAATTCCCGGAGGAGTACGAGGACTTTGCGAGCTCGATGTTCTTTACCAACCCCTGGCGAGGCGGTTGGTGGCATCTCCGGGATGCCGTCGACTACTGTTTGACAGCATCCAAGTCAGTCCTGGACCTTGCGGCCAAGCATCGGGAGGAACTGCTCTACGCTAAGTATTCCATGGGCAAGGAGACTATGGAGAGATATGCCAAGGAACCGCCCTACGGGTGGATTATTCCTCTGGAGCAAAGGGACCCCGGAGTTACATCAGAGCTTGTCCAGAACCTGATGACTCTGGATATAGAAGTCTACCAGAGCCAGAGCTCTTTTCAGGCGGACGGGATCAGCTATCCCCAAGGGACATATGTCTTGCCGACAAGCCAGCCTTTTGGCCGCTTTCTGAAGACCCTGTTTGAGGTCCAAAAATACCCTGACCTGAGATTCTATCCTTCCCTCTGGCAGAGCATCGTCGAGCCGGTCAAACTGAAGATCCCTCCTCTCCACACTTATGATGTCCTGGGCTGGACGCTGCCCCTTCAGATGGGTGTCAAAGCAGTCATGATGAACACACCCCTCGAAGCAAAGATAGAGCGCGTATTTGAAGCGGACTGGCCCAAGGGGCGGATCGGGGGACAAGGCGGCCACGCTTTTGCCATTCCTTGCCAGCCCAACAATTCAGCCCGGGCGGTGAACCAGCTCTGGAAAGCCGGCATCGAGGTGTCTCGGGCTCAGACTCCGTTCAAAAGCGGAAGGACGGATTTCCCGCCGGGCACGTTTATTGTACCCATCTCAAAAACAGCGGACGCCCAAACCGGGAAAGCGGCTCGCGACCTTTACCTCAACATCCAGAAGATCGAGCTTCCGTCCAATGTCAGGCCGACCAAGCTCAAAGAGCCCCGCACTGCCATCTATCAATCCTGGGAGGCAAGTATTGACGAGGGCTGGACCGAACTCGTCCTGGAAAACCATGGATTTTCTTATTCGCTCCTCCATGACGCCGAAATGAAGGCGGGCGAGCTTAAAGATCATTTTGAGGTCATCATTCTGCCAAGCCAATCGCCTGATGCCATCGTCCACGGCCATCCCAAGGGGACAATGCCGCCGGAGTATGCTGGCGGCATGACCCAGACCGGTGTCGAGAACCTCAGTCTCTTTGTCAAAGAGGGCGGCACGCTGGTGGCCTTGGGCTCAGCCTGTGACTTTGCCATTGAGCAGTTCAATCTTCCGTTAAGGAACGTCTTGAAGGGCCTCGGCCCGGAGGAGTTTTTCGCTTCCGGGCTTCTCCTTAACACCGTTTTCGACCAGAACAACCCGCTGGCCTATGGAATGCCCAAGGAAGGCGCGGTTTTCTTTGCCGAAAGCCCGACCTTTAACGCCTGGCCCGCATCGAGCGAGAAGGATAAGCCCTCAGTGATCGCGCAATATTCTCAAGAAAATCTTGTCCTCAGCGGCTGGATGGTCGGAGAAAAATATCTCCGGGGAAAAGCGGCGGCCGTCGAGGTGCCGCTGGGGAAGGGAAAAGTCATCCTCCTGGGGTTCAGAGTCCAGCACCGCGGCCAGACAAAAGCAACCTTCAAGTTATTGTTCAACTCTATATTCTCCGCGGCCGTCAAGGACTAGAGACATACGCGGGCAGATAAAGAGGCCAGCCAGTTTTTTGCTTATTGAGGAAGTGCAAATCTACTTTAGAAGATTGGCCATCAACCCACCCAGCACCGCCCAGTAAATCGTCGATATATAAGGATTTCGAGTGATAAAACAGGTGCCGCTCCGACAGCCGATGAACCGGTAATAAAGAAAGCCGACGATCGCGCCGGCTGTGACGCCGATGATGATTATGACCATTTTCTTCTTTTTCAAGGTGGATATAACAGAAAACTCGGGCCCTGTCAAAACTGGCCGGTGCTGCCGAACCCACCCTTACCCCGGGAGGTCTCGTCCAGTTCCTCAGCCTCGACGATAGCCACGCTCTCCACGGGCTGGATGAGCAGCTGAGCGATCTTCATCCCTTTTTTAATGACATAGGGCTCCTTGCCCAGGTTGGCCATAACAACCCGGACCTCTCCTCTGTAACCGGCATCTACGACTCCGGCGAGCCTGTGGACGCCTCGGAGCGAAATCCCACTCTTGTCCCAGATGAGCCCCACATATCCCTCCGGAATGGCCATCTGAATGCCCGTCGAAACGGGCTTGACCTCTCCGGCCTGAATCACATCCTCTCCTGCCGCAAAGAGGTCCATCCCGGCATCGCCCGGGTGACTGTAACAAGGAAGCCTGGCCTCGGGACTCATTCTTTTCACTTTCAATTTAAGGGTCATGGTTTAAACCCCTTCAATCCGGACTTCGGAAAAATAGGGCTTCAATATCTCAGCCATTCCTTCAATCTCTTCCCGCGAGTAGGGCTCGATTTGCAGGTAATTCCGGTCGATGGTATGGCGGGGGGAATACTGCTGGACCTGAAAAACCCGAGCTCCCTTGAGCATCGCGGCAATCTCCAGGAGGTCCTCTTCCCCGACCAAACCCGGGACGACGGTCGTCCTGAACATGTGCGGTACCGCAGAGTTTCTAATGACTTTTATGCTTCGCCCGATGTCGGCCTCAACCACGTCCGAACGCGTCACTTGTTTGTATCTTCTCAGGGGAGCCTTGATATCCATGGCCACATAGTCTACAAGCTTCGCCTTCAAAAGCTCTTCCAGCCTCAGCGGAAAAGAGCCGTTGGTATCGATCTTCACCTTAAGGTTCCTGTCTTTGATGACGTGAAGAAGGACTTCGAGCTCCTCCTCGAGGAGCGGCTCGCCGCCGCTCACACAGATGGCCTCGAGCCAGCCCTTGCGCGCATCGAGATAAGAGATGAAATAGTCCATCGGCATCGTCGGAAGCGTCAAGGGTTTCAGGACCAGGTCGGCATTGTGGCAGTACGGACAGCGAAAATTACAGCCCCCCAAGAAGATGGTGGAAGAAATGAACCCCGGAAAATCAAGCGGAGCAAATTTCTCTATGCCCTTGATTTCAACCAACTTTCGAGCTCCGCGTGATGGTTGAAAATCCCGAGCACCCGGGCGTTCTCGCGAAGGACGAAAACAGGCAGGACGATGACCCCCTTCTCATCGCGCCTGATCTGGCCGAGGAATTCCCGGACGCGCAGCTTGCCATCCTTCTGGACAAGGCTCAGCTCCTGGCCCTGGAGCATCGTCCCCTTCAGATAACTCTTGAAAGCGTCGCATTTATCGCAGTTCGGGTAAGTGAAAAGCAGATAATCCATGGCTCATTGAATTCGTTCATACGGCGTTCGATCCTTGAACTCCTGCTGCTTGCCGTCGTTCCAGGTTCTGATCGGCCGGAGATACCCGACGATCCGCGAAAAAACCTCGGTCACGTTCCCGCATTCGGGACAGTTCGGATGCTGCCCCCGGATATAGCCATGGTTAATGCAGACGGAAAATGTGGGCGTGATGCTGAAGTACGGGATCCTGGTCCCGGCGATCTTGCGGACCAGCTTTCGGCAGGTCTCGCGGTCGATGGATTCGGGAAGGAAGGTATGAAAGATCGTCCCGCCCGTGTAGAGGGGCTGGATGTCCTGCTGGTGCTGGAGGGCTTCGAACACATCCCGCGTGGCGTCGACGTTGAGCTGGCTGGAATTGGTGAGATAGGGATGCTTATCCGTGCCGGAGGTGATGATGTTTTTGTATTTTCCCTTGTCCTTCCGGGCCAGCCGGTAAGAAGTGGACTCGGCGGGCGTGGCTTCGAGGTTGTAGAGATTACCGGTCTGGTCCTGGAATTCCTGGAGCACGCTGCGCATGAATTTCAAAGTTTCTGTGGCGAATTCTTTGCCTTCGGGAGTTCCGATCCCCTTGCCCAAGAAATTCAAGCAGGCTTCATGCATCCCGCAGATGCCGATGGTCGAAAAATGATTGTCGAAGTGCCCGAGATAGACAAGCGTGTAGGGCATCATTCCTTTGGCCAGCATGTTGTTGACGACTTCCCGCTTCGTCTCCAGGGACTCCTTGGCCAGAGTCATGAGCTCTCTCAGCTTGCCGAAATACTCTTCCCTGGTTTTGGATTCATACCCGATCCGGTTGAGGTTGATGGTTACGACACCGATCGAGCCGGTCGAATCACCCGGCCCCCAGATGTTTCCGGGACGGCGCATGAGCTCGCGCTGGTCGAGGTTAAGGCGGCAGCACATCGCCCGGATATCGCCGGGATTCATATCCGTCCCCAGATAGTTTTGGAAATAGGGAATTCCGTACTTGGCCGTCGCTTCAAAAAGCAGATCGGCCAGGGGTGAATCCCACACAAAGTCCTTGGAGATGTTGTAAGTCGGGATGGGGAAGGTGAAAACCCGGCCTTTCTGGTCGCCCTCAATCATGAGCTCGAGGAAGGCCCGGTTGATAATATCCATCTCTTGCTGGTAATCGCCGTAGGTGGAGTCGAGCTCTTCCCCGCCGACGACAACTTTCTTGTTTTTCATGTCCTCTGGAACGGTGAGGTCGAAGGTGAGGTTGGAAAAGGGAGTCTGCCAGCCCCACCGTGAGGGGACGTTGAGCCCGAAAATGAGCTTTTGAATATCCTGTTTGACCCGGTCATAGTCGAGGCGGTCTGACCTCACGAACGGCGCCAGGAGCGTATCCACCGAGGAGAAGGCCTGAGCGCCGGCAAATTCTCCCTGCATCGTGCCGATGTAGTTAACCATGTGGAGGGTGGCCGTCTCGAGATGCTTGGCCGGGTTGGAATGGACCTGGTTCGGGACATGGCCGAAACCCTTCCGGAGGAGCTTTTCGAGCGACCAGCCGGCGCAATACCCCACAATGGGATAAGAGAGGTCGTGGATATGAAACTCGCCCTCCTGATGGGCCATCTTAACACGCTCCGAATAGAGATGATTGAGGGCGAAATTGGAGAGCACTTCGCCGGAGACGCGGGCGTTCAGCCCGGAGAAACTCGTCACCCCCTCGTTGCTGTTCTCCCTGACCTTCCAATCAAAATCGTTGATATAATCCTTGATCAGCCTTTCCAGGTTGATGCCGGTCTGTTTGGCTTCACGGATGGCCTTGTGCTTCTCCCGATAAAGAATATAGGACTTGGCCACATCGAGGTAGCCCTGCTTCATCAGGACCATTTCTACGATGTCCTGGGTCTGCTCGACCGAGGGAATCGTATAGCCGCCGAACTTATCCTCCAGCATAAACGTGGCGATATCAGAGACCGTTTTGGCCGCGGCCCGGTCGGTTAGGCCGTTTACCTCCATGGCTTTGCTGACGGCCGTGGTGATCTTATCCTGGACAAAATCGACGACAGTCCCATCCCTTTTCTTGATTCTTGAAATACCCCGAGCCATTGAGCGCCTCCTTTCCTCCCTCAAAACAGCGGAAACCGGTTAAAAAACCGCCAAAACAAATGCCATATTTAGTGTATCTTGGTGGTCTTTAATACTAAATATTGTATATTGCGCCAAAAATTTACACCTAATTTTTTGCGTTGTCAAGACCTTTTTTAAAAATATTTTTTCCTTTTTTTTTAACTACTTTTTGGCTATTCTAGGGAAGAGAAAGAGAGCCCCAAATGAAGACTTTAGAGATTCAAACGTCCTCCCGTGAAGCCCTCGTCGACATAACCTCGCTGGTTGAGGAAGAGGTCAGAAAAGAAAAAATAAAAACGGGCCTATGCCTTGTTTATGCTCCGCACACGACCGCGGCCATCACGATCAACGAAAACGCCGACCCCACGGTAAGACAAGATCTGCTCATGACGCTGAAGAAAGCGGTTCCCGATACTCTTTCCTACGCCCACTCGGAAGGGAACTCGCCGGCCCACGTGAAGGCCAGTCTGGTCGGGTCGTCAATCACGCTTATCATCGAGGACGGCCGGCTCGCGCTCGGAACTTGGCAGGGCATTTTCTTCTGCGAATTCGACGGTCCGCGCCGGAGGAAAGTCTATCTGAAAATAATCTCGGAATAGAAGAGCAGCATTTTAATCCGCCGATAAACTTGGCGACTGCCATCCAATTTGCCAATTTCTCTTTCTCCGGCGAAAAAAACTCCACCCCCTATTTGACTAATACAAACGCGCTATTTAAATTGCCATTGCGAGGAACGAAGTGACGAAGCAATCCCAACTTAGGAGGATGAGATTGCCGCGCTCCCAATGGTCGCTCGCAATGACTATGTAAACGCAATAATTGCGTTTGGATTATCCGCAAGAAGGAGCAGGGAGCCCTTTGATTTCGGAGAGCAAGATGGCCCAGGCGCAGCCTACGCCGGCCCTGACCGAGATCGCTCCGAAGGGGCAGTTCTTGGCGCAGGCGCCGCACTCCATGCAGGCATCGAAGTCACGCAAGCGGGCTTTTCCGTTTTCGATCTCAAAAACAGCATGGGGACAGACCTCAGGGCACATCCCGCAGCCCGTGCATTTTTGCGGGTCATAGCTTAGAGTTACAACGTTCTTGAGATAGCGATGTTCTTTCATGCTCCATCTCCTAAAAAGCCCTGGCCAACACGACCACGACGAGGGCGAGCCCGAGACCGGCAGAAACGAGGATGGCGGGCATCGCGTAGCGCATTTCCTTCAGGACTCCGGAAAGAGACGTATATGTGGAAGAGCCGGTAAAAGTCATGGCCAGGAAGGCGGAAATCGCCGGGAGCAGCAGGAAATAGGCGACGGCCTGCCGCCAATCCGGGGACGCCGATAGAATCCACCCCCCAAACAGATTCACGCAAAGGGCCCAGGCCATCCCCATGAGCCAGCCTTTAAAGGCAAAAGCGCGGCCGGGAATCCAGGGAAGCAGCGCCGGCACCAAAACTGCGCCGGAAAGGACGGCGCCGAGATAAGGTCCAAGAGTTCGCCAGGAAAAAACGTGCAGTCCGATAATATCTAAGGCCAAAAAAATTGCCGCCGCGATCAAAAAATACTTGAGAGGCACGGCCAGCTCCATCGGAGTCAAATTCAGGCGGTCCCGAAAAGTGAAGTGGACGCGGCGCATTTCGGGCGTAGCTTTGCTGCCGGCCTTGAGGAAGTCCTTGATATCAGAAGCCCGCACGGGCCCGTATAGGACTTTAAACCTCGAGCGTCTGGTGACCTCGTGCGCCGCAACACCCGGAGCACCAAGCTGGGGCAGGATGAGCGTTCGATGAGAGACGATTTTGGCCAGACCCGTAGCCTCGACCCGGCGCACGATCTCGTCCGTCCCGAAAGTCCCCTTCCCTGCCGCGCACCAGACGTTAATACCTTCTGTGTCCAGCACAAGGATCCAGGCGTCAAGACCGCCCAGTTCTTTCCTCAGCTTGTCAAAGCTCAGCTTGTAATTGGCTGTGGCGAAAACAGGAGAAGCGGAACCAGGATTCCCGATCCCATAAAGGCCGGGCTTGACTTTATAGTTCATGCGGCCGAACCCAAAGCGGACCTTGACGATGCCGAGCTTGTCGCCCCGGCTCAGCGCCGTTTTGACAATAGGGATCGAGCCCGCGGGTGTATCGATTCGTCGGTCGACCCAACTCAAGGACTCTTTAATATATCCTTCCGGTTCGGTGTTATCGGAAACGCCGCCACAACAGGCCGAAGATTCGCAACACGGCTCGAGATGAGTCTCGTTCTCTTCTTTCATTTCTTTACTCCCCTAACTGAAGGCGGTTCTTCGCGGCAGCAGCCGGAGGAATCATTGTATTTGCGCAAAGCATCCGTAAAAAGACTGATGTTTTCGATGATAGCGTCCCTTTTTTCGACCGGAATAAGTTCCAGGACGCCGGAGAAATAATCGTTGAATGTTTTTTCAATCTCAGCGAAAACCTTTTGCCCCTGGCCGGACAACGAGATAGCGACATATCGCCTGTCTTTCTCATTAGTCAGCCTGTTGACGAGCCCGAGAAAGACCAGGCCGTTGATCGTCCGGCTCAGCGTACTCGTGTCCAGGCCGAGATTCGCAGCCAAGTCCACTAGCGATATTTCACCCTTGTTTCCGATTTCAAGAAGTGTATGGCATTGACCCAGGGGCAGGCCGCAGCAGCCCGAATCAGACCTGAAGGGGTCGTTTGATTCTCTCTCCAATAGTCTTAATTTCTCTCTTAGAAAGCGGATTTTTTCAAGGTCCATTTCGGATGTCCTTCGGTTGAGTCACTGATTCAGTTTCATTATACAATTATTGTATATTACAACAATTGTAATTGTCAAGCACTATTTTGGAAATTTTTTTGCCCCTATATTCCTCTCTCCCATATTTTGTATACCCCTTACCTGGGCATCACTCGCGATCCGGCGGACCAAAGCGATATTCGGCGACCTCCGGCCGAATTGAGTATCATGGCAGTCAAATATGGCAAGTTGTATACTAGTAGTTATGAAACTAAAAGGAGAATACTGAGATGGCAGAAGTGTTCCCTGAACCCATTAGAAATCTCCCTGAAGCCGATATTCCAATAAAAGGAATCAAAGCTTATCTTTCTCAAGCTAAAAATCACCAGATAATTTTTATGGAATTTGAGCTGGATGTGGATTTACCAGAACATTCTCATGCTGCTCAAGTTGGAATTGTTCTCGAGGGAAGAATTGATCTGGTTATCGGGGGTAAAGAAAAAAGTTATACAAAAGGTGACAGATATTATGTTCCAGCAGGTGTGACGCATTCTGGCAGAATACATGCTGGGTATGCGGACATAACATTTTTTAATGAACCAAATCGCTACCCTATGAAAAAATAAATCGTTCCATAGCAAATCACTCCAGCGGACGGCTTAAATCCACCTCTGATTGGCAGCGTTGGCGTGGGCACCGAAAACAAAACAGCAAATCTGTTCAATAAGTACAATGCGTATTTCTGCAATCTAAATTCGGAAATTGATATTGTGTCCCCAATTTAGAAGGAGAGACCGAAGTCGCGCAGCTCTTTTTCAAGGTCGGTGTTGGGTTTGTAGAGAAGGCCTTTCAGGCCAAGGGCTTCAGCGCCTTTGATATTCTCTTCGAGATCATCAACGAACACGGCTTCCGCCGCGTCGACGCCGGCCCGGCGTAAGGCGTGGCGATAAATCTCCGGATGAGGCTTCATATATCCAACCTCGAAAGAGAGCACATAGTCATCAAAGATCAATATTTCCGGGAAATTGCTCTTGACGAACCCAAAGCGAACGACGTCGGTATTGGAAAGGAGGACGAGCCTGAATTTTCCCCGCATCTCTTTGAGGACATCTAAAGCCGGCTGGTTAAGCGAAAATACATCCCTGTAGGCGGCGAAAAAATCGTCATAGCTGACCCGGGCGCCAAGCTTGGCGACCGCACGCGAATAGAATTCCCGGGGCGTTATTTTCGCCGTATCGAAGAGGCCGATAAATTCCGCGCTCTGATGGACGATCTCCCGAATTCCCTCCTCAGAATAGGGGCAGTAGGCCGCCATTTTGCGGAAGAAAATACTGTTATCGAACCAGAGGATGACTTTGCCCAGGTCGGATATGACGGCGCGGATCATGAAGGCGGTGTCTCGGTCTTTTGCTTCAAGACCTCCAGGCCGCCGCCTTCGCGGACATCCGCCCTTTTCAGAAGAATGGCAAAGGCCAACCCGAACAGGCCGAGGCTCGAAAACATGATGGAGCTGGCCGTGTAGGTATGGGTCAGGTCGCGGAGGAGGCCGTTGAGCAGCGGGAAGAGGCCGAGTCCGATGTTCTGAATGGCCGTCATCAGCCCGAAGGCCGTGCCCACCCGTTCTTTGCGCACGATCAGAGGGACCGAGGGCCACATCGCCGCGGGCACGAGCACAAAGGCCGCGCCTAGGGCGACCATCGGGATGGCCGGATAGATTCTGGTCAAGCCCAGCAGCAGATGACTGGGGATCATGATCAAAGAACCCAGGATCATCAAAGTCGCCCGTTTCCCGACTTTGTCTACTAGGCTGCCGGCAAAGGGAGCAAAGATCATCGAGGCAAAGACGATGATGCTGCTGATCCCCCCGGCTGTGCTGAACATGTGGATGAGGTTATTGAAGACCTGATACAGGAAACCACCGCCCGATTCTGCGGTTCTGGCGATGCCCCATTTATCGACAAAAAAGTCCGTCGAGAGGGCCGTGAACGGGAAGATCGCGGAATAGAAGGTCAGACACAAGAAAGTCACGTACCAGAAGGTCGGCTTAAACTCTTTGATATCTTTGAGCGAGATCTTTTCACCGGCGCTCTCATCTTTGAGCTGAAGCACGCGTTCTCCCCGGCGGTCCATGATGATGTAGAAAAGATTCCCAACCAAGGAGATGGCGCACGCGCCCACGGCCGCCAGCAAAGCGTATCGAAAACTCCCAAAATAGCTGGTGATGAGCTCGCCCGTATTAAAAGCGAAGAGGGAGCCGAGCCGGCTTACGGTTAAGGTGAGGCCAAAGGACAGGGCCAATTCTTTGTTCTTGAACCAGCGGGCCAGCATGGCACTCTGGGCCACGATCAAGGGCTCAGAGCCGGCGCCAAAGATAAACCGCCCGACGAAAAACATGGGGATGCTTTTGGCCCGCCAGACCAGAGCCGCCCCGAGAAACACAAGCACGGAAAATATAAGGCTGGCTCTGCGCGTTCCCAGCTTGTCGACGAGCAGGCCGCCGAAGAACACCGCCATGACGGCGGCGATGCTGTACATTGTGAAAAATGTGCCGACCGTGCCGCGGGCCGCATGCAGCTCTTCAACGAGGGTCGGCGCAATGGCACTGACGATGTCGTAGGCGAAATAGCTTCCGAAAGAGAGGGAAGCGATCCAGAAAAGGTTGGTAAATCGATAAAAGGCCCTGGAAGGGTGGAAAAAGCCTGCCGATTGCTCGATTGCGGTCATCAATTCCTCTCTTATCCGGGCCTCGCTTCGAAGGCAAAATATAACACTCGTCCTGAAGGTGTCAAGGAATTTCCGCTGCGGACTTTGAAAAGGGCTCGGCTCCTCGCTGACATACCGTATAGTTGCCTGGGACGCAGGATTTTGTTCTAATAAGTATCCTTGCGAGGAGGAAGCGATGATAAATCGCAAAAAACCAAAAGGCTCTTCCGGAATGGGGTTCATTCTTGTGCTCGCTGCGGTCGCCGTATTGATAGTCGGCGGGGCCCTGGCCCTCTATTTCCTTAAAGGCAAAAAGATCACCATGCAGGATATCGCCTCGGCCGAAAAAATTGTCGCGTTGCACTTCACGGCCAAGGAAAGAAAACTTATGCGGGAAAACCTTGAAGGGAACGCCGCCGCTTTTAAGAAGCTCCATAGGGTGCCTCTGCCCAACGACGTTCCGCCGGCCGTCCAATTCAGCCCTATTCTTCCCGGAATGAGGTTCGAAAAAGAGAGGAAGCCGTTCCCGCCTCTAAACAACACGGCCATCGAACGGCCCGCCAACCTCGATGACCTGGCCTTTTATCCGGTGACGGCTCTCTCCGAGCTCGTCCGCGCACGGAAGGTGACATCCATGGAATTGACCCGAATGTACCTAGGCCGGCTGAAGAAATACGGCCCTCGCCTGGAATGCGTCATCACCCTGACCGAGGAATTGGCCCTGGGCCAAGCCAAAACGGCAGACGAAGAGATCTCCGCAGGCCGGTACCGGGGACCTCTCCACGGAATTCCCTGGGGAGCCAAAGACCTGCTGGCCACCAAAGGAATAAGAACCACGTGGGGCGCAATGCCCTATAAGGACCAAATGATCGACATGAACGCTACGGTCGTCGAGCGCCTGGAACAGGCCGGAGCCGTGCTTGTGGCCAAATTGACGATGGGCGCTCTGGCCTGGGGAGACGTCTGGTACGGCGGAAAAACGAGAAATCCCTGGAATTATGATGAGGGTTCAAGCGGTTCATCGGCAGGCTCCGCTTCGGCGACAGCCGCGGGGCTCGTCGGGTTTGCCATAGGCACAGAAACCTGGGGGTCCATCGTTTCCCCTTCAACAGAATGCGGCGTGACCGGGCTGCGTCCGACCTACGGCCGGGTCCCGCGGAGCGGCGCCATGGCTTTAAGCTGGAGCATGGACAAGATCGGAGCGATCTGCCGTTCGGTGGAAGATTGCGCCCTTGTGTTCGAGGCGACCTACGGCCCCGACGGCAAAGACCTGACCATTGTGGACCTCCCCTTCAACTGGGATCCTGTCCTGGACTTGAAATCCCTGCGCATCGGCTACCTCAAAAAAGCCTTCGACGAGGATTCCCCAACCAAGAAGAACGATGAGGCCTCGCTTGGCGTGCTGCGTTCGCTGGGCGTCGAGCTCATTCCCTTTGACATACCCGAAGACCTGCCGGTTGAGGATATTTCATTCATCTTGGACGCCGAGGCGGCCGCGGCCTTCTCTGAGCTGACGCTAAGCAACCGAGATGACCTGATGGTCCGGCAGGGAAAGGACGCCTGGCCGAATGTTTTTCGCCAGGCCAGGTTCATCCCGGCCGTCGAGTACATCCAGGCCAACAGGGTGCGCACACGGCTTATGGAGGAGATGGCGGCGAAGATGAAAAGCATTGACGTTTATGTCGCCCCATCATTCGGCGATAATAACCTTCTTCTCACTAACCTCACCGGCCATCCGGCGGTAGTCGTGCCCAACGGGTTCAACGAGAAAGCAATGCCCACGAGCATTTCTTTTATAGGAAATCTCTTCGAAGAGGCGAAGACGCTCCGCGTGGCCCAGGCTTTCCAAACGGCCACGTCTTTTCACCAAAAGCATCCGTCGCTCAGGGAGTAGATGCCCATAGCCAATTCAATGTCTTAAACGGCATCGGAGAGGCAAGCCCGGAGCCGGGTTCCCACCGTTAAAAACATATTGGA
>CAZOKP010000025.1:7353-30643 GCA_964580435.1 uncultured Eubacteriales bacterium | reverse complement strand
AAGGAGGGCAAGTGACAGAGTTCCGGGGTGCCGACGGGCGTGGCGGGTTCCGCAGCCACCGAGAAAAGCGCTGAAGGAACGGCATAAAAAACCTGAACGAGAGCAAGGCTGATTGCGGATGATCATATTCCCTATCTTATCGTTCTTTGCTTTACCCCACTTTTCGTAATAGAGCTGCCGTCTTGTTGACTTTTGCCGTCCCCTCGTATAAAGTAAGCCCTTTCAAGCAAGGGGGTTAAAGGCCAAAAAGACCGGTGCTCTCCAAAATTCAGGGCGGATGAGGATAGGACATACATGTTTCTTGCTTTTTACTCCAAACTGGTCGATTTCTCGCCTCGTTTTCAAAAGTCGACCAAACGTTTCCTCTACCAGTTTATGGCCCGGTACGACCGTGGGGAAGACTGGAAGTTCATGAACTATGGCTTTTCCAATACAGACCATGAGTTCGTGCCGCCGGAGTTGAATTCAGCGGACGAGTCCAATCGTTGCTCCATTCAGCTCTATCACCATCTCGCGAAAGCCGTGGCCATGGACGGACAGAGAGTCCTGGAGATCGGCTGCGGCCGGGGAGGTGGGGCGGACTATATTAAGCGATACTTGGGGGTCAAATCCATGGTCGGGTTGGACTACTCCGAAAACGGCGTCGCACTCTGCAGAAAAACCTACCCTGTCGATGGGCTCGACTTTTTAACCGGGGATGCCGAAGCCCTTCCCTTCGCCGACCACAGCTTCGATGTGATCATCAACATCGAATCCTCCCACTGCTACAGCAATATGGACAACTTTCTTTCCGAAGTCAGGCGCGTCCTCCAGCCGGGCGGATACTTCCTTTTCGCCGATTTCCGGGACAACGAGTGTCTCCGTCTCCTCCAGGAACAATTGGAGAGATCAGGCCTGATCCACCTGAAGAAAACCGACATCACGGCCAACGTCATTGCCGCGCTGGAGGCCGATCACAGCCAGAAGCTCGGTTTTATTCGGAAGAGGGCGCCTCGGTTGTTTACCAGAGTTTTCGTTGAATTTGCCGGATGCATAGGCACCCGGGTCTATAAGAGGTTCAAGACGAGAAGATCGGCCTACCTGAGCCTTATCCTTCAAAAGCCAGCCGCCCAGCCACAGTAAGGGAAACAGGTCAAAGTTTCTCCCGGCGCAGAAGCTCAATCGTCTCATAAGCGTGTCGCAGATGCGGGATGACGATGCTGCCGCCCACGACTAAAGCCACATTCAGGGCGTCGTGGAGTTCGGTGTCGGCATAGCCGGCTCCGACGCATTGAATGAGATGATAATCGATGCAATCGTTGCAGCGGAGCACCGCCGAAGCGACCAGGCCCAATAGCTCCTTTGTCTTCGCAGGGAGAGGCCCATCCCTGTAGGCGGCTGTGTCCAGGTTGAAAAAGCGCTTGGTCCCCAGGTGGCCGCCGGCCAAAATTTTATCGTTCATTTTCTCCCGATAGGCGCGGAATTCTTCCAGTCGCGATGACATCAGATACCTCCTCCGGGAACTCAAAAATCATGTTCCGTGAATGAATTTTTTGCCCATGCCGTTGATATAAACGTAATCTTTCTGGGGCGTCCGGGCAAATCTCTTCTTGGCCTCCCGATAGACAAGGACCGGATCCAATTGGGGGCAGGTCATGATGGGAGGAATCTCTTTTTCTTTACGGTATCTCCTCATCCGGGTTCGCTCGACAAGAATCTTGTTCCCCGAGGCATTGCTGACGGCCCAGACATTATCAGGAAGCCTTCTTTCTTTTCCTCTGTAGCGCTCGATGAATATTTCCGGCATTGGGTCATAGAGGCCGGGCAAGCGGTCGTACAAGAGGCGCGATGCCCAGGTGGGACGCAGGTACGTTTCCGGCCGATTGGGCCAGAACTCGACCGCCCCGACGAACCCAAGGAGAATCACGGCCCAGATGAAAACACGCTGAACAGCGATTTTCCGCCTTGAAAAATACAGCCCGATCTGCCAGGCCATCAAGAAAAATACGTAGAAATACCATAAAGCATACCGGGAAATACTAAAGGTGCCGCCATGATTTAAATTTCCGGTCCGCGATTGGCCCCAAAGAAGGACAGGCACAGAAACACAGATAAACAGCCCGGTCCGGAGGGTCAGATGAGTCTGCTTTTTTAATGTCAAAATGGCGAAAACTAAGAGCAAAGGAAGCGCCAATAGCCAATTGACCAGAAGGCCGATATCGGGATCGACGATGAAGCAGAGCATTTTTTTTAAGGAAAACTGGTCGCTGCCGATTCCGATCGACCTTGTCCCCACTATGGGGTTCAAAATCCCCAGCCTGAAATAATAGTAGGCCGGGTGGAGACAAGCCAGCAGAAAGGAAGCCGACCAGATCAAGAGGCTGCGGCCCCGGACAAGCGCCCCTTTCTTTCGCCAAAAACCGAAAAGAAAGATAAGAACGCAAAGGATGGCGAAGGGAGGGTTTTGGGTTGAGGCAACAGCAAAACTGAAAGCCGCGGCGGCAAAATCCTCCGTGACAAAAAGCGTGATCCCGATAAGAGCAAGCATGACCGTAAAGAATTCGACGTGGACGTTGTTGATGAACCAAAAGAGGGGGGAAGCATAAATCATGAAGAAAAGGCTGAGGCAGGCCGTCTGGCCCAACTTGCGGCTGATTATAAGAAAAGCAGCGAACAGCAAAACAATATGAAGAAGCATAAAACACAGGCGGATATCCAGCGAAACGAGTCTCACCGGCCAATAAAAGACGGCCGCTCCCAAAGAGTAGAACCAGAAATGGGGCAGGTCCATCTCTGTCCCATTTTTCAGAAGGCCGGGGAATTTTTCCTTCGACCAAGAAAAGAAGGGGCTCTCATCCGACGAGCCGGTTTTGTCCAGCCTCTTCTCCATTCGAGCACCCGATTCCTTCGTGACATACGGCCTAAAATACTCAGCCCAGCTGACGAGCATGGCGCAATATTCTAGGCTATCTCCAGATCTTTTCTTCGGGCCAGGGTAAACCAGGCAAAGAAAGACAAAACAAAAAATAAGAATTCCCGGAAGCAAGTCCCCTTTCTCCCAGCGTAGTCGCTCTTCCGTCTTCGCCTCATCGTAGATCCCGGCAAGAGAAGACACTCTTCGGGCGGCCCGGCCCAAGATTCCTTTCAATTCAAAAACATAGGCCAGGGCAAAGAAAATAGCCAGGAACCGCCCCACGGACGCGAGCTCGATAGCGGCCCGGTATCTTGAAAAAAGAGGAAAAAGGACGACCGCCAGGAAAAGGCCCGGGACGAAATATCGTATCCTTCTCAGGGCCTGGAGAAACCGCTGCGGAGGATACGTCCTCACCACTGGGATGATATTGAGAACAAAGACCGATAAGGAGAAAAGCGCTAAAAAGAGAAAAGACAGAGGCGTTGGAGGCAACGCTTGAGCGTCGGGGTATACATTGTTCTTTTCAAAAATGACGGCAGAAAGGAATCCTGAGGAATAGCCGTGGATGTTTTTTATCCTCAATCGCCTGAACGACCAACCGGCGTCGGAGCTGAGCTTTAGGACATTCTTGCCCTCTCTTAAGAGGGAAGTCGAAAATTCCAGGACGATTCTTTTCCCGCCGGTCTTGAGAGTCTTAACCAGCGTCCCGTTGATGAAGACACGAAAAGCAGACGGGCGGCCGGCCCGGTTAAAGAATTCGATCTCCAGTTCCCAGACATTTCCCTCCGTCCCCGGAGCCACAGAAAATTCTCTTTCAAGATCAAAGACCTTTCCCCTGTCTCCCTTGAGCTTGTCAATGTACTTGGGAAATTGGAGATAAGTAAAATTGTGCAGGATAAAGAAAAAGGCCAGGGCGACACTGAGCGAGATGAGAATGGAGGCGATCGACGCCCTTGACTGAGAATAAAGACGAGAATAAGCGGGTTTGTGTTTCTGGTCCATCGACGAAAATTCTATAGCTCTTTATATCACATGGAACAAAAGTATGGCAAATTCCCAGGCGCGCTCGCCTTGACTCGCCCTCCTGGCAGGGATATATTTTACCCAGATTTTTTTGAGAGGTGTCTCTTGACTGAGAAAAAGGCTTTTTTCCTTCTGCTTCTTATTGTTATCGGCCTGGCGTCTTTTGGCCTGTGCGCTCAGACCCGCGAGCAATCCGTTCCTCCGCGGCCGGTATCCGCGCGGGGGCCGCTCCTGCCGGAGGAACAGGCGGCCATAAACATTTTCGAAGAAGCCAAGTCCTCTGTTGTGTACATTACCACCCTCGTATATCGAAGGGACATGTTCACCTTCAATGTTCTTGAAATCCCCCAGGGAACCGGGTCTGGGTTTATCTGGGACGAAGACGGCCGTATCGTCACCAATTTTCATGTCATTTATGAAGCCCAGAACGTCCAAGTAACCTTATCCGACCAGTCCAAATGGAAGGCTGAGCTTGTGGGCTACGCGGCGGACAAAGACCTGGCGGTCCTTTTGATCAAGGCCCCGAGGGTAAAGCTGCGCCCTATCCGGATCGGAACGTCCCGAGACCTCAGGGTGGGCCAATCCGTCTATGCTATTGGTAATCCTTTTGGCCTCGACCAGACCCTGACCACAGGAGTCATCAGCGCGCTCGGCCGGGAGATCGAATCTCTCACTCGCCGGCCCATCCAGGGTGTCATTCAAACAGACGCGGCCATTAATCCGGGCAATTCAGGCGGCCCCCTGCTCGACAGCGCCGGCCGATGCATCGGCGTCAACACGGCAATCTATAGCCCATCAGGGGCTTACGCGGGAGTCGGATTCGCCGTTCCCATCGATACGGTCAACCGTATCGTTCCTCAGCTTATCCTTTACGGAAAAATCATCCAGCCCGGACTCGGCATTCAAGTAGCCGAAGATTATCTGGCCCAGCAAGTCGGAATCGAGGGGGTGCTCATCATCGGCGTCGACCCCAAAGGTGCAGCGGCCAAAGCCGGAATAGCGGCCACTCGTTATGATGATGAGGGCAACCTGGTCCTTGGAGACACCATCATTTCCATCGACGACAAGCAGATCAGTTCCACCAATGACCTCTATAAAATTCTCGAGAACTACCAGGTGGGAGACAAGATCCATGTCGAAGTTATGCGGTCCGGACGAAAACGGACGCTCACGATCACGCTGCAGGCCGTCTGAAACTCGCCGAGAGAGGCCCTCCTTCCCGATTTGCTTTTGTTGGAGATTTGGATTAAAAAAAAATGGAGATGGACAAGCAAAGGATTATCATTCTTCTTAACCCGTCAGCGGGAAAAGGGAATGCCCTAAAACAGAAAGACCGGTTGGAGCAGCTTCTCTCGAAATACAACCTTCCTCATGAACTCGTTGTCACCCGGAGCGAGGAGAACTTGAAGGAGCTCACCAGGGAGAACGTCCGCCGCGGCAAGACCCTGGTCGGAGCAGGAGGCGATTCCACATTCCATATCATGGTCGATGAGATCATGAAAACAGGAGAAGATGTCTATTTCGGGATGATCGGTTTGGGTTCTTCCAACGACATCAGCAGGGAATTTGAGGTCGACACCCTTGAAAAGGCGTGCCAGGCTCTAAAAGCCGGGCGGGTAACAAGAATAGACCTTGGCTGCGTCTCCAGAGAAGGAACAATCCTCAAATATTTTGTAGGGCAGGCCAATATCGGGCTGGGGGCCTGGGTGAACAGGTTCGTCAAAGAACTGGCCGTCCGCAGCCCTCGTCTCGGAAAGATTCAAGGTCTGGCCGGCGCACTGGGCATTATTCATTCCTACCAAGCCAAAAAAATTCCCCTGTTCTTGACCATAGAATCCGAGGCCGGCAAGGTCGAAGGACCATTTGTCCTGGCTGTTTTCAGCAACATCCGGTACTGGGCTACCGGGAGAATGATTAATCCTGCGGCCAGGCCGGACGACGGCCGGCTGGACGCCTGCCTGATTAAGTCCTGTTCTCTTCCGCGCCTGGTCCGCCTCGCCGCTTTGTCCAGGAAAGGGGGGCATCTTAAAGCCCGAGAGGTCCAGGTTCTGAGGTCGCGTGAGTACGTCATCTCGTCGGCACAACCTTTCCAGGTCCAAGCGGATGGGGAAATCCTCGGCGGCAGGGGGGAGACGGCCGTCTTCAACAAAATCCAGTTCACGGTTATTCCCCAAGCTCTGAACGTGATTTGTGAGACGGGGCCGAGAAAGTGAAAAGCGAACACCCGGCCATCCAGCAGTCCAAGATCCTTTTCATCCTGATATTTGTCCTCCAGCCCATTCTTACACATCCCCAGGAGATGCCCGACTTCGGACCTGACGGTTTGGCCGGTTTGACCTTGGAGCAGCAAGAGAAGCTCGCCCAGGGGAAAATCATTTTGCCCGAAAGCGTGGTCAAGACGCCCGAGGGAAGGACTCTGATTGAGGCTGCGCTCGTTTTTAATAAGCCACCGGAAGAAGTGTGGCAGCTCCTCTCTAAAACAGAAGACCAGGTCAAATACCTTGATGACGTCGAAAAAGCCACAGTGGTTTTCCAAGGTCCAGCCGAAGACAACATCGAATTCAAGGTCAAAATCCTGGTAAAAACGTTCATCTACCGCCAGATTCACCGCTTCGACAAGAAGAATTTCTATTTCTACTGGATCCTGGACCCTGACTTCAGGAGCGACCTCAAAGAGCTCAAAGGCTTTTGGAGGTTCTATCCCTTCGGTTCGAGCAAAACCCTCGGCCGCTATGGAAGCAGGCTTCTTCTTCGTTTCGTTGTCCCGGATTCCATCCAGACCGCCCTGACCAAGGAAAAGTTGCCTGGGGCTCTCCAATCCGTAAGGGAATATGTCAATTCCGGGGGAGCCTGGGTTAAAGACATGGAGAGATTTTCTTGAAAATTCGACCTGATTTTGCTACGCTCAGCCTGTCTTTTTGCAGGCCCGTCCCGACTAAATAGTTGTTCCCGGCCAGACTGTCATGACAAAAGAGCAGATGATCGCGCCTTCCCAAAGAATCCGGGTGAAGGTCTCCCTGTTCGCTCTCCTTCTCCTTGTCTCCACTACTCTTGTCTTTTATGTCATCACCGCCCGGATCATGAGCCAGCACATCCTTAGCGAAATGATCAAGCGTGCCGAGGCCCTGAGCCGGAGCATGGCTTCTTCGGCAGGCTACAGCCTCCTCTCCCAAGATCTTCTCGGCCTCGACACTATCGTTTATAGGATCAAGAGCTCCAATCAGGACATCGAATACATTGCCGTCGTCAACCCGGCCAACGAAATCCTCGTCCATAGCGATATCGAGAAAGCGGGGCAGAAATTCAGCCCTGCGGAAGGCCCCGTTATCCAAAGAAACGAGGATGGGACGGTCATCAAAGACGTTTCAGGAAAGTCCGGCAGCCTGTTTGAAATGTCAAGCCCCGTGGTGTTCATGGATAAGGACCTGGGATTTGTCATCCTGGGAATAAACAAATCCGCTCTGGTCGCGGCTCAGCGGGACGTTCAGAAGAAAACGCTCTCGGTCTTCGCCGTCATTCTCATTCTTGGCGTGGCCAGCAGCCTTCTGCTCTCTTCCTTTATGACCAGACCTATCCAAGAACTCTCCAAGGGAGTTACAGAGCTCAAACAGGGAAAAAGAAGCCGGCCGCTGCACGTCTATTCCCGCGACGAACTCGGCAGGCTCACGGAGAGCTTCAACGAGATGACCGCTCTGATAACGGCCCAGCGCGACAAGCTGAACAAGTCGGCCCAGGACCTTGAGGAGGCCTATATCGCCATCATCCGCGTCCTGGCAGCAGCCATCGATGCCCGCGATAACTATACCCTCGGCCATTCCACTCGGGTCGCTCAGCTGTCTCTTGGGCTCGGCGAAGAATTGGGCTTTAAGAAAGAGGAGCTCGAGGAGCTCGAGATCGCCTGTCTCTTCCACGACGTAGGGAAAATCAAACTCCCCGATTCCATCCTCCACAAGGAAGGCAAGCTAGACGCCCTCGAACACAGAGAGATGCAGAGACATTCCGAGTACGGCGCCGAAATCCTCTCCAAGGCGTCTTCTCTTTTCAAGTATATCCCGGCCGTCCGGCACCATCATGAATGGTTCGACGGGACAGGCTATCCCGACGGGTTCGCCGGGGACAAGATACCCCTGGCCGCGGCCATCATATCTCTGGCGGACGTCTATGACGCCATGACCTCCGACCGACCTTACCGAAAAGCCCTCACAGAAGAAGATGCCCAGAGAAAAATCATGGAACTGGCCGGGAGACAGTTTCATCCCGACCTGGCGGTGAGGTTCGTAAAACTCTTAGAGAAAAAAGCAGAAAAAGTGTTACAATGACCCCGCAAAAAAAAATCATGAAAAACGGCTGCCGTCAGGCTTTGCTGTTGCCGATGTTTCTCTCCGGGGCTCTTCTTGTTTCATGCGCCGCTCATAAAAAAGCGACCTTTGAACCGGATATCTCCCTCTCTCGGCAATATTTTCAGGCAGGAGAGTTCCAAAAGGCCCTTGATTCCTGCAACAGGGCCTTGGAAAAGTATCCCCAAGAAAAAACCATTCTGGAAGAGTGCGTCAGGATTCTTGAGGAGATCAAGCAGCGGGCCGATTCGGCCTTGGAGAAAAAGGACTTCGCCTCAGCGGAGAAAAACTACGTCCTCCTGCAAAAAAACTGTTCCCGATTCAAACCGGAAAAAAGCTCGCTGTCCTTCTCGCCGCCGTCCCTGAGCCGGCAGATTAAGGAATGCCGCCTGGGCCTGAGCAAAAGGCAGGCCCAGGAGTCGCTTAAGACGGGCGATTTTCTCAAAGCACTGGAACTCTATAAAGCGGCGTATGCAGAGTATGACAATGACGCAAGCGTGTCCGCGGCATTGAGGAAGGCGATGGAAGACATCAAACGCCGGGCTGACGAAGCCGAGGCCAAGGAAGACTACATCTCTGCAGGAAAGGGCTATTCTCTTTTAATAGCAGATTATGCACTTTATAAAAAGTTGAACCCGTTGCCTTTATTTTCCAAAGACGCCCTGGAAGAGGGGATCAAAAAATGCCGCGTCCAGCTCACTCAGAAAGGGTTGGAGCAGTACCGCAAGAAGAATCTTGCCGAAGCCATCGTCCTGTGGCGGGGAATATTGCTCTTTGATCCCAATAACATCGAGATCAAGAAGGCCATAGATACCGCCACCGAGCAATTGAAAAAGCTCAAGAAATAGAGAAAGGGTGTGCCGGAATGGACCTTGCTCCAGGAAACGAAATGGAAAAAAAGGTGCCGGCGGACAAGGGAGCCGTCCAGGAGGCCTGCCCCAAGAGGTTCATTTTTTTCTCCGAGCTCCAGGGCCGTGCCGTGATCAATTCCCAGGGCCGGCCAGTCGCAAAGATCGATGACCTCAAAGTCAAGCTGGGAGAGCTCTTCCCCAAGGTCACCAGCCTGGCGGTAAGGAGAAGCCGTTTCAAGAAGCTTTCAGCCCTCGACTGGGCTGACGTGGAAAGTTTTAACGGGGACACCATCATCTTGAAAGCGGGGGCCGAAAACAGATTTTTCCCGCTTGAAGTCGGCCGGGAGGAAATCCTTCTCCGGGCTGACCTTCTGGACAAGCAGGTGGTCGATACCTACGGCGCCAAGATCGAGCGGGTGAACGATATCCACTTTCTCATTGCCAATAAAGAACTCCGCATCGTCCATGTGGATTTTGGCATCCGCGGCATCCTCCGACGCCTGGGCTGGATCAAGGCCGTGGATTCTTTCAGCAACTGGCTTTTTGCCTTCCAGTATCCTGAAAAAATAGTCTCCTGGAAATATGTCCAGCCCCTGGCCAGCGACCCCAAAGCGAACCTGAAGCTGAACGTCACGGTGCGCAAATTGCGCGATCTTCACCCTTCCGACTTGGCCGACATCCTCGAAGAGCTGGACCAGGCCAACCGCTCCTCCGTTTTCAAGACTCTGGACCTGCAGACGGCCGCTGAAACGCTGCAGGAGGTCGACCCCAAGATCCAACTGTCCCTTATCGAAGCGACCCCCGAGGAGCTGGTCACAGATATTCTGGAGGAAATGGAACCGGACGAGGCCAAGGACTTTCTGGCCGAGCTTCCCGAGGAGAGGATGAAAAAGCTGATTCGGAGGATGGAGAAGCCCTACCGCGAAAACGTCGAAGAACTTCTGAAATACGAAGAGGGAACGGCCGGAAGCATTATGACCAAGGATTTTATCGCGCTGCACCGGGATACAACCATTGCCCAAGCCATCGAAGAATTCAAAAAAGTGTTCCATCCCCTCGAGACGGTCGCCTATCTTTACGTGACGGATGAAAAGAAATATCTCGTCGGGGTCGTTACTCTTCGCCAGCTTCTGATCTGCAACAATCAGGAGCCCCTGAAAAAGCTGATGAATCCTTACTTGGTGAAGATCAAGACAGAAGATACGATCGGCCAGGTGGCCGAGCTCTTCAATAAATACAAGCTCTTGGCCCTTCCCGTGGTCGATTCAGAAAATATCATCCAGGGAATTATTACCCTCCAAGATATCGTGGAAACCAGGGCCAAGGAACTCTAATAGGAAGGGGCTGAGAATAAAGCCGGGCCGGAGATAGCGAATGATCAAGTTGAACCCGAAGCAACGCTGGAAGGGCTTCCTGTTTTTTCTGGCCATAGCCGGTCCGGGCATCATCACCTCCAACGTGGACAATGACGCCGGCGGCATTGCCACGTATTCCATGGCCGGGTCTTTTTTCGGCAACAGACTTCTCTGGTCGCTCGT
Organism: uncultured Eubacteriales bacterium; assembly: GCA_964580435.1. Classification (GTDB taxonomy): domain Bacteria; phylum Acidobacteriota; class Aminicenantia; order Aminicenantales; family UBA8522; genus CAZKEW01. The sequence goes on along the minus strand of CAZOKP010000025.1, from coordinate 20,001 downwards.
CCCCATCATGATCGCTCTGATCATCATCCAGGAGATGAGCGCCCGCATGGGCGTCGTGACGGGCAAAGGCCTGTCCGACCTCATCCGGGAACACTTCGGGGTAAAAATCACGGTTTATGTGCTTCTCGCCGTGATCCTGACGAATTTCGGGAATGTCATCGCCGAATTTGCCGGCGTCGCCTCCAGCCTGGAGATCTTCTATGTCCCGAAATATGTGTCCGTCCCCTTGAGCGCTTTCTTTGTCTGGCTCCTGGTTGTCAAGGGAACATACCGGTCGGTGGAAAAAGTTTTCCTTTACGCCTGCCTGATCTACATCACCTATATTATCTCCGGGATTCTGGCCAAGCCGGACTGGACGGAGATCGGCAAAAGCATCGTCCGGCCCCAGCTTGATTTTTCTTCGGGGCAACTGGGCATGATCATCGGGCTGGTCGGGACGACCATTGCTCCATGGATGCAATTTTATCTCCAGGCCTCGATCGTGGAAAAAAACATCCTGGTTAAAGATTATAAACATTCCCGCCTGGATGTTATTATCGGAAGCCTCGTCGTGACGGTTGTCGCCGGATTCATCGTCCTGACCTGCGCAGCCACCCTCTTCAAGGCGGGAGTTCGAGTGGACACGGCCTCTGAAGCGGCCCTGGCTCTGAAGCCCCTGGCCGGAAAATACTGTTCGGCCCTCTTTGCCTTCGGCCTTCTCAACGCCTCTCTTTTTGCTGCCTCTATCCTTCCCCTATCCACCTCGTTTCTTGTCTGTGAGGGCATGGGCTGGGAGACCGGCGTCAACAAGAAATTTTCGGAGGCGCCCCAATTCTACGGCCTCTATTCCCTGTTAATCTTTCTGGGCGCGGGTATCATTCTCCTCCCGAAGATACCACTTTTCTCGGTGATGTATATTTCCCAGATTGTCAACGGAATCGTCCTCCCGGCCATCCTCGTCTTCATGCTGATCCTGGTCAACAACAAGAAATTGATGGGAGAACACGTCAACAATAAGGGCTATAACATCATTTCCTGCATCACGATTGTCGCCCTAATCATCCTGACCGTCGCCTATCTCGTCACCCTGGTCACCTAACAAGGAGAGCCCCTGTGAACTCTCGCGAACGCGTTAAGCGGGCTATCCGGTTCCATTCGCCGGACCGCCCGCCCATCTCTCATGCCGTCTTGCCCGCGGCTCAGCTCAAACACGGCCGCGCGCTCGAAGAGATCCTCGAAGAATATCGCGAGGATTTCGGCTGGGATTACCTGGGGGACCTTCCTCTGGAGAAATTCCCGCCGCTCTACAAACAGGGTCTCAACCGGGACGATTTCGGAACCGTCTGGCAGGTCGAATGGATGGGAGTCTGCGGAGTCCCTGTGGACTGGCCGATCAAAGACCTGAGCCGCTATCAGGAATACAAATGGCCCGAAGACTTCGCCGCCGGCCCTCCCTCAGCACGCCAGTACAGCGGGCATATGTGCGGGTTCGACGAGCGCTGGTATGCCCGGGGCGCATGCGGGACTTACTTCGAACAGCTTCAGCAGCTCCGCGGCATGGAAAATTTCATGATGGATCTGGCCGGGGAATCGCCAGCGTTTTGTAGGCTTCTCGACGACCTCCTCGCTTTTAGCCTACGCTGGCTCGACAAGTGGACAAAACTCGAATACGACGGGCTGCATTTCGCCGACGACTGGGGCGGCCAGCGCAGCCTTCTTGTCAAGCCCGAAGTGTGGCGCCGCGTCTTCAAGCCCCGCTATGCGGCTATGTTTGAGCGCGTCCATGAGGCCGGGATGGACGTTTGGTATCATAGCGACGGATATATCAATGATATCTTCGGCGACCTCATCGAGACCGGCGTCGATGTTATCAACTGCCAGGTTGCGGTTATCGGACATGATTGGCTTGCCGCCAACGCCCGAGGAAAGGTCGCTTTCCGAACGGACATCGACAGGCAGCATGTCCTCCCTTTTGGCTCACCGGCCCGGGTGAAGGAAGAGGTTCATCGCACTTTCGAGGCCTGCGGCACTTCGGACGGAGGCTTGGTCGCCTGCGGCGAAGTCGGTCCGGATGTCCCCTTGGAGAATGTCCGAGCGATGTACGAGGCTTTCCGAGAGTATGGCCGTTATAAGGCAGGAAAAAGCCGCGGCCACTCCGGCGAAAAGTGATAATCCTCCCTGTTCTTGATTGAAAAAAATTTTAAACTTTCTCTTGACAAATCCATTCTGATTAATTATATTAATCTTATGAATCAGATAAATCAGAATTATCAGATTTAGGAGGGACGGTCATGGCCAAGAAGAAAAAACTCGAAGATTATTGCTCGGAAATGGGGGAAGGAAACTGTTGCCAGGTGCAATCGTTGGTCAGCGTTGATGAACGCGGCCAGATGGTCCTTCCCAAGGACCTCCGGGAAAAAGCCAAGATCTGCCCGGGTGATAAACTCGCCCTGATCTCCTGGGAAAGGTCGGGCGAATTCTACTGCATCGTCCTCATCAAGGCCGAGGAGCTCGGCGGAATGGTCAGAGACTTCCTGGGGCCGGTGATCTCGGATTCCTCAAAATGAAGACCGTGGCATCTGCTGGGAACTGATCATCAGTGAGAACGATGGCCGGATCAAGTAATCCTAAGGGAGCCTTCGCGGAATTGGAACGCGGGGTGCTGGCGGCACTCGAGACCTATGCCAACGTCCACCGGGGGTCCGGTCAAAACGCGATGGTCACCACGGCCTTGTTTGAGCAGGCCAGGGATATTATCTTGAACGACCTGGGCTTGAGCGATGGCGGGCATGTGGTCGCTTTCTGCTCGCCAAGAGCCGCGGAGCTTCTCAGGGCACAGCTCGAGCCGGCAAGCTTTCAGATGGTGTCGAGCCCGGAGATGGGCTTACCGCTTGGGGTCCGGGCACTTGTGGTCGAGAGGGAGGCCCTGCCTAAAGGTATTCCGGTTCAAAGCGGAGGAGGCACGGTCAAGATCGCATCGCCCAACTCGGTCGTCTGGGCTGACCCGCCCGACAAATTTGAGGCTGGAACGCCCGGCATCGTCAATATCATTGCTTTTGCCATAGGCCTGCAAGTTATTCGGAGCTCCGGCAGCAATGCGTTCCAGGTCCAGGGCGAAGCCATGCTGACCGCAGCCGAGATTCTGCATCGCGACGAATTGTCAGAGCACTCGGGTCGAGAATTGCTACACGAGCTTCGGAAATCCGTAGTGGGACGTAGTGTGCGGGTCCCGACATCAGAAGGACCGCGGCCTTTCACCAATTTAGACAACGGTGCCAGTCCGCCGACCTTTTCGCTTGTCTGGGATGCCGTGTGCCGGACCTGGAGCTCACCGGAACCGGTAAGACGCAAGCTGATCGACCTGGTTAAGGAAATCTGTGCTGGCTTTTTGGGCGCGCCGCAGGACGAGTACGATATCGTTTTTACGGGCAATACGACTGAAGCCCTCAACCTTGCTGCTCAAGGCCTTGGCGATTCGGAAGGCGACACACGGACGGTGATTCTCAACACCTGGCTCGAGCACAACTCCAACGAGCTGCCCTGGCGTTACCTCCCAGGTGTCCGTTTGATCCGGCTACCGGTGGACGATGAGGGGTTTGCGGACCTGGACCTTCTGGAGGAATTGCTGCGCGAGTATAACGTGGACGCGGCGCACGGCAAACAGCGAATACGATTGGTGGCGGTGAGCGGCGCTTCGAACGTGCTGGGGGCGTGCAACGATGCCGAGGAAATAGGCCGGCTGGCGCACCGGCACGGCGCGTTCATCCTAGTGGATGGAGCGCAGCTCGTCGCCCATCGTCATGTTGAAATGAAGAAATCCGGGATCGATTACCTGGCATTCTCGGGACACAAGATGTATGCGCCCTTTGGCAGTGGGGCCCTCGTGGTCAGAAAAGGGCTGCTCCATTTCGACCCGGCTGAGTTGGCGTCGATCAAGGCATCTGGAGAAGAAAACGCCGTGGGCATCGCCGCGCTTGGCAAAGCCATGGTACTCCTTCAGCGGGTGGGCCTCGACGTGATCGAAGCGGAAGAACGGGCCTTGACCTTGCGCGTGCTCGAGGGCCTTGCCCTGGTCCCAGGCGTCAGGGTTTTCGGTGTGAAAGACCCGATGTCCCCGAGATTCCCGAGAAGGACCGGAGTTATAACCTTCGACCTGGAGAATGTCCCTCACAACCTTGTGGCCAAGGAACTGGCCGAGCACGGTGGGATCGGCGTGCGCAGCGGCTGCCATTGCGCCCACCTCTTGGTCAAGCGCCTGCTCAAGATCCATCCGCTTCGGGCCAAAGCAGCTGACCTGGGCCTCCGCCTTTTTCCTAAATTCACGAGTGTGATTATCCCGGGTCTTGTCAGGGTGAGCCTGGGCCTTGAAAACAATGAAAATGATGTGGACCGCCTGCTTCGGACACTAAACAGAATTGCTCAGAGGCCCAGGACAGTCGCGGACAGGCTGCTCGCTTCTACCCACAATGGAACACCGTTCCTATCTCGCACTAAGACGCAGGCGAGAATGGAAGAATTCACTGAGGCCGCCGTCTGCAGGGTTTATTCTCAGGCCTCTGATAAGGAGCAGGCCTTCCGTGAAGAAATGACTCATCTTCTCAAAAAAGCCAAGAGAAAATTTCGCTGCTGCACTTTGAAAGCTTAGGAGGAAAAAATGAAAAAGAACGTCGGCAAGATTGACCGCAGCATACGCATCATTATCGGCCTGATTATCGCCGCGGCGGGCATCTATTTTAAGAACTGGTGGGGGCTTCTCGGGATCGCACTCATAGTGGTCGGCCTGGTCAGATTCTGCCCGCTTTATGTTCCTTTCAAAATTTCAACTAACAAGCGCGGCAGCGAATAAAGGCGCGGGGGATGAGGGGCTCCAAGCCCTTCCCAATGCCCTTGTTCAATCACCGCAGAAATGGAGGTGCCACCGGTCAGGAGCACGTATTTGGATTTTCCCTGACCTTTGTGATATGTTGAGACTCCGCTGATGAAGTGCCATCCTGAGAGTCTCAGGCGGCGCATGATTCTCGCCGCAAGCATCCTCCTTGTCCTTGGCTGGATCAATCTGTCCGCGGCCTGCGGAAAAGGCCAAAACGTTAAAACCCCGGCCACAATGCGTGGTGCCGAAGTTAAAGACATCCCGCCAGGTCAGGAAAAATGAAACAAAACGTTTATGCTTTCTGTTTTTGTTGCTTGCTTTTCGCCTGCGTTCTCTTCACAGGTGTCGTTTTGAAAGAATCGGGAGAAGCACCCGAGGACCAGCCCCCAGCTCCTAACTTCGTCCTGATCAAACCGGGAGAATCGCAGGATAGCATAGTGCGCACGGCCGCGCACATCGTGCCCTCATCGCGGCAACGTTCCTGGCAGGAATTGGACTTCATCGCCTTTGCCCACTTCGGGATGAACACCTTCACCGACCGTGAATGGGGTGAAGGGACGGAAAGCCCGGCCCTCTTCAACCCCACCGACTTCGATGCCCGCCAATGGGTCAAGGCCCTCAAGGACGCGGGAATAAACATGCTCATCTTGACGGCGAAACATCACGACGGGTTCTGCCTCTGGCCGAGCCGATACACGGAACACAGCGTCAAAGCAAGCCCCTGGCGTGGCGGCAAAGGAGATGTCGTAAAGGAAGTGGCCGGGGCCTGCCGCGAAGCCGGGATAAAACTGGGCATCTACCTTTCGCCTTGGGACAGGCACGAACCCACGTACGGTAACTCCCCTGCTTACAATGAGCACTTCCGCCGTCAGCTCCGCGAGCTCCTGACAAACTACGGGGAAATCGCGGAAGTCTGGTTTGACGGCGCCTGCGGCGAAGGGCCAAACGGAAAGAGGCAGGTCTATGACTGGCCATCCTATTATCGTGTTGTCCGGGAGCTCCAGCCCCGGGCGGTGATCTTCGGTATGGGGCCCGACCTCCGCTGGGGCGGGACAGAGTCGGGATACGGCCGGGAAACCGAGTGGAGCGTTGTTCCCGTCGAGATCAGAAATCCGGAGGCGACGCGTTCCGCTCAAAACCCGCTCTCCCTCGATGACCTTTTCGTTCCCGGAGACATGACTGCAGAGGATCTCGGGAGCCGGGACAAAATCAAGGACGCCAAGGCACTGGCCTGGTATCCCGCTGAAACCGATGTCTCCGTGCGGCCGGGATGGTTCTACCATCAGAGCCAGGATGGCGAAGTCAAAACGCCGGAGAAGCTCGTCGATATCTATTTCAGCTCGGTCGGCCGGAATTCCGTCCTGCTCCTCAACGTCCCGCCGGATAAACGAGGCCTTATTCACGAGAACGACATCAAAAGCCTCCAAGGCATGCGGCGGATTCTCGACCAGACATTGGCCAAGAATCTTGCCCGCGGCGCTGCCGTCAAGGCATCCAATGAGGCCAAGGGCCACAAACTCGACTTCGTCCTCGACGAGGATAAGATGACTTACTGGACGACAGAAGATGGAGTTGAACCCGCCGTTCTCGAATTCACGCTTCCGGAGGAGCGGACATTCGATATTGTTATGCTTCAGGAACACATCCGAGTCGGCCAGAGAGTGGAGGAATTCTCTCTTGAGGCTTGGGACGGAAAGGGATGGCGAGCTTTCGCCAAAGGCACGACCATCGGATATAAGCGTCTGCTTCGCTTTCCCGCGGTCACGGCCCAGAAAATCAGGCTCGCTATCCTGAAGTCCCGGACAAACCCTACTCTTTCCGCGTTCGGCCTTTTCAAATCACCTTATCAAATACGCCCAGCTCCCTAACGATGCTTCCGAAATCCAGTTCATCGAGCAGACACGCTCCTCGGAGATCGGGTTTCTGCCGGGCGAAAGGAAAGACGCGGGTGCCGCGGGCTTGATTTTGCGCCTGCCCGTCCAGAAACCAGACGTCACGGTCCCGGTAATCGAGCTGTTTTTGAATTAGGCGCGGAAATCTTCTTCGGCAGGGAAGTGGGTGACTCCCTCATGCTCCCCTTCCTAACAACATGGACAGTAAACCGATCAATCCTCCGGCCAAGATCAACCAAACCGAGTTGATCTTAAATCGAAACAGAATCCCAAGAGAAACGATCGCCACGATAATCGTCAGCGGATCAACAAGCGATGCGCGGCCGAGCTGCCAGGTCACGGCGGCCATCAGCCCCAGGGCGGCCGCGTTGACGCCGTCCAGAAACCCGCCCGCCCAAGGGGATTTACGCAGCCGAGGTATCATCGGATTCGAGATCGCGACAAAAACGAAGGAGGGAAGAAAAATGCCCAGGGTTGCGAGCACCGCCCCCGACACGCCACCAAGGAGGTAACCGATGAACGTGGCTGCCGTAAACAATGGACCGGGCGTAACCTGACCGATGGCGATCGCGTCAAGAAGCTGCCGGTCAGTCAGCCAGCCGAAGCGCGTCACAAAATCGGCCCGCAGAAAAGCCAGCAGAACATATCCACTGCCGTACAGCACGGCCCCGATTTTAAGAAACGTGAAAAACAGAAGGGGAAGGCTGAAGGGCATCGAAGCCAGTCCGGAAAATCCCAGCCCGGCCAATGGGGTCAGAAAGACCCCCACGGCCCGCTTGCGGAAACGATCGAGATTCAATCCGATCATGACGACAAACCCGCCGGCGAAGAGCAGGGCAATTTCGTTGACGCGAAAAAAATACAGGAAAAGAACCGCGAATCCCACAACCGCCGTCGGGATGCTTTTGATGGCTTTTTGCCCTAGGCTCCAGAGGGCCTGTCCGATGATGGCGATGACCACGGGCTTCACGCCATAGAGCAGCCAGGACGCCTCGACCTTGGCGCCGAAACGCACGTAAGCCCAAGCAAGCGCCAGCACAATGGCCACCGCCGGAATGACAAAACACATGCCGCCTGCAACAAGTCCAAGCCACCGCGCTCGCAAAAAGCCGATATGAATGGCCATCTCCGTCGAATTCGGACCCGGAATAAGATTTGTCGCCCCCACCAAATCAAGAAATTCCTGGTCGCTCAGCCAATGGCGTCTTTTAACCACCTCATTGTGCATCATGCCAATGTGGGCCGCGGGTCCGCCGAAGGCAGTTGTGCCCAGTTTAAGAAAGAGCTTGGCCACTTCGGCCAGTCTCTGCCGCAAGGATAACTCCATGCCCTTTGAGCTCCTTTCATCCGGCCGTGCGCACACATCGATTCTATAAGCAGCCGGCTGATCGATGCAAGGAGGCCTTTTTCAGGAAGTCGCAGCGCAGAACGATAAGTCCCTTCCGAGCTGCATAGCATTGGCGCTCGACGCGCCCACCCGGCCCGTATTCAAGCCCGCCTCAGGAATCAGGACCGAGAGGAGAAGGGCCGTTCCCTCACCGCCGCGAGGGTTGCTATCCCTTGGGCGTGAATTGCCCGAGCTCATGAATCCCGATGACTTTTTCGAGATTTTCGACTTCTGCCACGACCTTCTCGAATCCATCTTTCCCAAAAAGCTTCTCCTCCTGGTCCTCAAACGAATCGCCCATGGCATCGAACTCTTCCGGCGGAACGATGGCATGAAACGCCGGAAAGAGAATCGTGTCCTCCCGTGCTTTGTGTGGCCGGTACATCCTAACGAAAAGCTGCAGGTAATGTACGAGTTGTTTTCTTTCGTTAGGATTTTTTAAAAGAGAGGGACCGACAAGAGGCTTGATTCGGTCCGTCAGGAGGCGCCCCGCCTGATGCTGCTCGAGCAAAACCCTGACAAGGTCGGCGAGTTTCCCCGCCTTCTCGAAACGGGGAAAGACATGCTTCTCTTCAAGCTTCTCATGGTAGTCCTCAACGAACCGGCGGACAAGTCCGGCCGATTCGGCGAGCACTTCTGGAGGGAAATCCGTCCTCTTATTCAACCGCGCCAGGATCTCATCATAGATAAGCAGGATTCGAGCGAGGACTCCGTGTTCGCGCATCAGGTCCTCAACGGGAGAGATCTCTATAGCGCTTTTCTCCTGGCGCTTCTTCTCAATTTCCGATTTTATGGCCTCTTCCGCAAACGGGCCGACGGGGTGCATCAATGCGGCAGCCATGAGCAATCCGTTCCGCTTGATGAATTGCCTTCGCGTCTCAACCGAAAAACCGACACCAAAAATATCTCTCATGAAGTGCTACCTCCTTTCTTTGTGTTCCCTCTTAAACCCCGACCTCTCCTCATTCCATGGACGGCACGAGAGGAAGCTTAAGAGCATCTTCGGGGATCCTCCCGGTCAAGGATTCTAAAAATGCCTTGATATCGCCAAGCTCTTCTTTGGAAAGGTCCTTTCCCAGCTGCGCCTTGCCCATAATCCATTCGGCCGTCTCCAGGTCGTCCATGGAGCCGTCATGAAAATACGGGGGAGTCTTGGCGACATTTCGAAGGACAGGGACTTTGAATACGTACCTGTCCGATTCGTTCTTTGTAAGGGCGAACCTGCCTTCGTCAATCGCTTCGCTTTTGGTGTATTTCCAGTACGGTTCGATAAGTCCGAACTTCTGGAAAATCTGCCCTCCGACGTATGCACCTGAGTGGCACGTCGCGCATCCGACCTCCATGAATGCTCTTAAACCCTTCTTTTCCTGTTCGGCTATCGCGTTTTGATTACCTGCCAAAAAGGCGTCAAAGGGAGACGGCGTAACAAGAGTTCGCTCAAACGCTCCTACCGCCTTAGCCAGATTATCCAAGGTGACAGGATCCTTGTCGTCTGGGAACGCTTCTTTAAACAGGGAACCATATCCCTTGATCTCTTTCAATTTCTTTTCCACTTCTTCAGGGGCGGACATCCCAAACGAAGGGGGACCTACGACCGACTGCCGGGCCTGGTCTTCCACATCGGTCCGATTTCCTATCCAGTGTTCTGAAATCTGAGCGGCGGCGTTCAAGATGGTGGGGGCGTTTCTGGAATTGACTATGCATCGGTTGCCGATGGACTTCCTCAATCCATCGGCCGCGTACAGGCTGAACGGATGGCATCTTGAACAGCTCACGGTCCCATCGACAGAAATGCGGACTTCGTAAAACAGAATCTTCCCCAGCTTCACTTTCTCCGGCGTAACGGAATTTTTTTCAGATGCTATGACCGGTGGCAGTCGACCAAAAACCTGGTTGGCCCGCTCCATCAATTCGTCCGCTTTACTTTCTCCCCAGGCCGGTGTGTAAAACTGGAAGAAGAAGAGGACAGGGATGAGGGCAAGGCTAGAGGGATTCGTTTTACCAAGAAGACTGTTCATCGCAACTCACGTCCCCTTGTTCAAAATGCTAAAACATGGCGAAAATGAATGTCAAGGCACCTGAAAAGCTCGGTAAGTGAAGATAAAGTCGATCTTGCGGTCCGGGTGATCGAGCTATACTTGGATTAGCCGTAATAAATCTTCTTCAGCAGCTCAAGAATCTTATGGAACTCTTCGTCTTTCCCCGGCCCCATTTCCTCCTGCTCTACTCTCTCAAATCCTCTTCTAAGTTCTTCCTGGGCGACTTCTGAAAGGCGTTTGTCGGCGATCTCATAGAGGATGTTATCTTCTTTATCGATATGCTGGCTCAGGAGCGCAATATAATTCCTGGCATTTTCCACAAACTGTAACGCTGCCCCCTGGTTGCCGGGGCGGTATTTCTCCACCGCATCCGTCATATTTTTGACATAATTCCGGCCCTGCTCATGCTCGGCAAGCATGACGCCGATGGGCCCTCCCTGCCTGGGGACGCCGGCTTTCTCCATAGCTGGAAAAAGCAAGCCTTCTTCTTTGGCATGATGGCATTTGTCAGCAAAGCCCCTGATGAAGGTGACAATATCAGCAAGATGCTTAGGGGGGACTGCTTCTCCCCGCTCGAGCCTCTGACAGACATTTTCGGCAATTTTCAGCATAAGCTTGATGGCCATATGTTCTTCTTTAAGAATTTCCGTCGGTCGCATTTGTTCCTCCTTTTTTGTCCTTCAATTCTAAGAAAGAGAAGTAGCCTTCTTCGTTATCCTTCTTATCATTCAGCCAGACGGCCGTCACTTTGTATTCATTCAAAATAATCGGATGCCGCCAGAACTCTTTCATTTCTCGCGGCTGTTTGGTGAATTCTCTCCGGTACATAATGTAGGTCGGCCTCTTGGAAAAAAGATAATCAAGGTTTATTTTTTCATGCCCCGGCCATCCCTGTCCGACATTCCGGATCTCCTGATGCGCTAAATAGGGGTCAACCAGCCCAAAAAAATCAATGATCTTCATATCTGCATAGTAGGAGATGATTCCGATAGCCGTCGAGGCGACGCTTTCGCCGGCATTATTCTTATATTTATCAAAGAACTTTCCGAGAAGTGCAAGTCTTGCTGTGTGCCATCTCTCCGTTTCGACGCCCCTATAAGTGCCGTGCATATAAGCTGGTTTCTTGTAGATAGACTTTTCCAAAGGGGTCGAGTGAATGACAGTGGCCACGGCGGCGAAAATTATGAATATTAGGAGCCAAGTCTTCTGCAACTTGGAGGAGGCGGCCATCCTGAAAATTCGATCGACAAAAAAACAGAAGATGATATACATGAAAGGCAGCACAGGCACAAAGAACCTGTACATGGCCATATAATCGCCGCCCACGTAAATGATATAAAGCGTATACGCCAGGAAGATGACGAGACTCAGATAGATTCCGAGATTCTTATTAATATGCTCAACGATGCCCCTGGACCCTGTTCTTCCGAAAAAGTTCTTTCTTTTTGCAGCGATGAACCAGAGCGCAACCGGGAGGAAAGGCCCCAGAAAACAAATAGCAAAAAACTTCACATATTCCAATCCCCTCAAATACTGAAGAGTCGAGCCGCCGGTCTTAGCATAGAATGTGTTGGGCAGCAAGTATCCAAAATACGCAAATCTCCAGACAAAGTAAGCCAAGAACAGGATGATATAGGACAGCAAAGGATAGAGGAGATTTTTAAGGGAGAGTCTATTCAAGAAGAACAAAATCAGACTTAGGACAAAAATCAAGCCAAATATCAAGAAGCCCTCCGGCCTGGTCAAGGTGGCGAAAAACAGGAAAATGAAACATGAGTACAAATCTTTTGCCGCCGTGCGTTTCCAAAAGCTGACAAAATGATAAGCGGCTATCAAAACAAACAGGGCAAATAGATTTGTCTCCATGCCACTCGCGGCCCAAGCCGCAAAAGGCCCTGATAGAGCAAGAAAAAGGCAGGGAATTAAGGAAAACCACCTGCTTAGTCCCAAAAATCTCCAGGAAAATCTATAGGTGTACAAGATGGCCAGCAAGCCCGCTATTATGCCGATGGCCTGAGAGAGCCACAAAATATTCAGCCTCAATTTTATGAGAACCGCAGAAATGATTACCCAGAGAAAATTCGTATAGCCTTCGACAGGCTTCTCCCCCAAGTTCCAGACCAGACCATGCCCAGTGGCTAAATTTTTGGCAAACCGGAAGGAGATAAAAGCGTCCTCGGCCAGGCACTGCAAGATCAGAGAATGGGCGATGAAAATGACAAAAATGGCGAACAGGAGATAAGGCGTCTTCGGAGTTTTTTCTGGAGATGTCTCGGGGCGATCTTCCATGACTTTTCAGGACTGCGGCTATTATAGTAATATGGGCTTAAGTTGAATGCAAATGAGAGAAAGAAAGCATCCTAAATTCCGTGATAATAGAGCAGTCTTATAAGGTGGGTCCTGTCACGGCGCGTCCCCGTCCGTCCTCGCAAAAGACCCCCCCACCCGCCCCATTCGCTGCGGGCGTTGCGGGGACTGTCG
>CAZOKP010000025.1:1486-7253 GCA_964580435.1 uncultured Eubacteriales bacterium | reverse complement strand
CCCGAAGAACAGAGAAAAGGTATTGGCGGCAGACTCATTGCCGCCGGCCTCGAGGAATGCAGGAAGGCCGGACATGATGTAGTCGTTGTCCTCGGAGAGCCGGATTATTACTCTCGTTTCGGGTTCAGGACATCAAAACCGTACGGGATCCGTTATGAGCAGGATGTCCCGGAAGAGTATTTCATGGTGGCTGAACTGCGACCCGGTGCCCTCGCCGGGCGCAGCGGTATCGTCAAATACCAGCCTGAATTCTCCGGCATCTAAAAAGGGGCCGCGCAAGCGGAGATGGTCCAGACCGAACAAAACGAATTCTTTATTCAGAGGATTTTTTATCGAGCTTGCGCTTCCAGTAGAGGTAAGCCGGGATTCCGAGCAGGATGATAGCCAGCCCGGCTAAAGATTCCAAGGACTGCTTGATCAGGGTGTTCACTGAGATAAACAGAGCTGCGAAGACGAACAGGATAGGCGTGACCGGGTACCCCCACGTTTTGTAGGGCCGCGGCAGGTCGGGCGCCTTTTTCCTGAGGATGATCACGGCCGCCACAGTCAGCCCCATAAAAATCCATAGGCCGAAAATCACGTAGGTGTACAGTTGCTCGAAAGTTCCGCTCAAGCTCAGTACGGAACTCCACACAGCTAAGGCCACGATGGAGATGTGAGGCGTGAGGAACCGGGGATGGACTTTGGCCAGAGTCTTGAAAAACAGCTTGTCCTTGGACATGGCATAATAGACCCGCGGGCTGGTGAGGTGGTGGCCGTTGGCAGCGCCCGTGATGGAGAAAAGGATGATGAAGGCAATGATGGAGGCCCCGACCGGCCCAACAGCGGCATTCATGGCATCAGCTCCGATGCGGCTTGATGTGGCGATGAAACTCGAGGGATAGGCATAGAGATAAGCCAGGTTGGCCGCAAGATAGAGAAAGATCACCGCCACCGTCCCGATAAATATTCCCAGCGGCAGATTCCTCTCCGGCTTCTTGAGCTCGCCGGCGCTGAAAGTGGAAGTTTCCCAACCTTTATATGCCCACAGAGCGGCGACGAGAGCCACGCCGAACTTGCCGATGACGTCGAGGGAAAAACCTTTGGGGGAAGGCGTGTGAAAATTGGCGACATTGCCCTTGGCGAAAAGGAAAACGATGGCGGCCAGCCCCGTCAGGGCGATAAACTTTATTGTGGTCAGGAAGTTCTGTAAGTTAGCTCCCCAGCGCGCGCCGATGTAATTGACGGTCGCAAGGAAGGCTATGAACAGGACCGAAACAAGCTTTGTCCCCCAAGGGGGCAGCTTGACGAAGTAGGGAAGGTATTTGGTGGAGAAGGCCGCAGCGAGCGTGGCGATTGTTCCGGAATCAATAACCAGGAAAAGGGTCCAGCCGAAGAGGAACCCGATCAGGGGCCCAAAGCCTTCTCGTAGAAAAACGTACATTCCGCCGGCCTGAGGGTAGGCCGCGCCAAGTTCAGCCAGTGAGAGAGCTCCAAAAAAAGTCAGCAGCCCTCCGACGACCCACACGGCGAGGATGACTACGGGGGCTTCCAGCCCGGCGGCGATAGAGGCGGGCACGATAAAAATTCCTGAGCCGATCATCGTCCCCACAACAATACCAATGACATCGACCAAACCGAGGACTCTCGGGAGAGATCTCGGAGTTTTGCCGGCTTGGCCGTTGCCCACAGATTGCCTGTTCTGGGTTTCCATCATGGATTAATTTCCCTCCTTAAAGTGGTCATTTTGAGTTGACATATCATATCAAATTCCAGTCGCGTTTTAAAAGATTTCTCATTTTATTTGTTTGACTTCATTCTTTGCCTTACGATATATGTAATGGACTAAAGGAGAGCTTCCGATGTTGGCCCTCGACCTCATCCATACATTGGCCTTTGCCGGTGTCATTCTTTTCATCGGTTATGGGCTTTGCCGGGTCATCCGGCCCCTTTCCAGGTACAACGTCCCCGCGCCCGTTGTCGGCGGGCTGATTGTTGCCATCATCGTCCTGATTGCCCGCCAGTCTGGAGTGACGCTTTTCAAATTTGACACGACCCTCCGGGACCCGCTGATGATTGCATTTTTCACCACCATCGGGTTCGGCGCCAGCTTGCGGCTTCTCAAGGTGGGCGGGCCTCAAGTTTTAATTTTCTTCCTCATCTCGACAGTTTTTGCCGTCCTTCAGAATGTGCTCGGGGCTGGCATCGCTTTGCTCTTCCGCCTCCATCCTCTCTTCGGCGTGCTCAGCGGCTCAGTCACCCTGACAGGAGGGCCGGCAACAGGTTTGGCCTTTGCCCCGCTCTTTGAAAAGGCAGGAGTCACAGGCGCAGCCACAATTGCTGTTGCCGCAGCGATGTTCGGAATCATCTCGGGAGGGCTGATCGGCGGGCCCGTCGGCACCACCCTGATCGAACGTCACCGGTTGAGAAAAGTTCGCACCCATCCTAAGGCCGCCCTCGCGGTCACGGCCGAGAATATCGTTGAAGAGAAGCTGCCTGAACCGGCGGCTGAGGCGCCCGTCGGCGAAGACAAGGAGTCATACGTTCTCCTTAAGAACCTGGTTGTCCTGCTGGTGGCGATGTGGATCGGGTCCTGGCTGAGCAAGGGTTTTGCGGCTCTGGGCATCACCCTTCCGGCCTACATCGGCGCTATGTTTATTGCGGCCATCATCAGGAACCTTGACGATCTGACAAAGTTAATCGGTCTTTCCCAGAGGACTCTAGACGATATCGGACATGTGTCTTTATCGCTCTTCCTCGTCCTCGCTCTGATGACCCTAAAGCTCTGGGAGCTGGCCGGGCTTGTCCTCCCGCTTATCGTCATCCTGGCGGCTCAGGTGACCATGATAGCGCTTGCCTGTTTCTGGCCGATTTTCCAGCTCATGGGCAAAGATTACGACTCCGCCGTTATGGGAGGAGGCTTCTGCGGCTTTATGCTTGGAACAACGGCCAATGCCATGGCCAACATGAAGGCCCTCGTCGACCGCTACGGCCGGGCGCCACGGGCGTTCCTGGTTGTCCCGATGGTCGGCGCCTTTTTCATCGATTTCACCAACGCCATGCTTATCACCGTTTTCTTGAACATCTTCAAATAGGCGCCCTTGATCAAATCGGTCCCTGAAGATTTCATCGTCCAGGAAAAAGCGGATTTGCCTCTCCGCCAACGGGGGAAATACAGGGTCTATCTCCTGACGAAGTCTCACTGGAACACTCTCGACCTCATTCATTCACTTTCCCGGTCTCTCGGGCTGCCGCGGGAAAAATTCTCTTACGGCGGGAAAAAGGACAAGCATGGTCTGACCCATCAGTTCATCGCCGTCGAGGCACCAAGCGACTTCAGCCTGGAAGGAAAGGATTTCTCCCTGACATCTCAAGGATTCATGGACCGGCCAATGGGCCCCGACCTCATCCAGGGAAACTCTTTTACTGTAACGATGAGGGATCTCGTCAGCGTCGACCTTTTGGAGAAGAACATAGACGAGACCAAAAAAACCGGGTTTCCGAATTTTTTTGATGACCAGAGATTCAGGAGTTATGACCCGGAAAGAGGCTTCTTCGCTGAGAAGATCCTGAAGCGGCACTGGAATGGAGCCCTGCAGGTCTATTTCACGAGCGCCGGTCCTAGCTCGAGCAAGAATGAGAGGCAAAGAAGAAGCACGCTTTTTGAGAATTGGCGGGACTGGCGGTTCTGCTTGGGTCAGGCTCAGGTTCCCCTCGAAAAAAGGATCTTCGGCTACCTCTCCGATCACCCCAAGGATTTCGCCAGGGCGCTCCATTTGCTCCCGCAAGAGGAAGTCTCCATGCTCTACGCGGCCTTCCAGTCTCACCTGTGGAACGAAATCCTGAGGAGAATCCTGAAGCTCAAGATCAAGGACCTCGTAGAGGTCAATGGCATCGCAGGAAGCTATTTTTTCTGGAGCGGACTCAATGACGACCTTTTTTCCTATCTCGCCGGCCTCGAAATCCCCACTCCCGCGGCAAAGATGGATTTTCCTGATGAACTCGTCCGCTCTTTCTACCAAGAGATCTTGGCCGAAAGAAGCCTCAGGCCGGGCCTGTTCCGGACAAAAGTGCTCCGGAAAGTCTATTTCAGGTCCTTCAAACGGAGGGCGCTCATCGTTCCGGAGGACCTCTGCATCGTCCACAAAGGACAGGACGAACTTCATCCGGCTAAAAAGAAGATGACCATTTCCTTTGTCCTTCCCCGCGGTTCATACGGAACGATGCTGGTGAAAAGAATAGGCCTGACGCCCGCCGGATAGGAAGACGGCATTGACAGCGCTTTCCCGCTGAAGATATATTTTGCACGAGGTTAAGCCCATGCCCCACAAGGTTGCCGGCGCCAAGAGAATCATAAAGATTCGAAAGCTGGACCACTATTCGGACTTTGAAAAGCTCGTGGACATTCAGCGCGTCGTCTGGAAGCACGAGGACGCGGAACTCACCCCGATCCATCAGTTCCGTATTTCTTCCACGATGGGAGGAATTCTGCTCGGGGCCTATATCGGCAAGGAGTTGGCCGGGTTCGTCTTTTCTTTCCCGGCTGTTTTTGGAAAAAAGCTCTGCCAGCATTCGCACCACTTGGCGGTTCTACCGGCATACCAAGGTCTTGGAATCGGGAAGAGACTGAAATGGGCCCAGCGGGAGTGGGCCTTGAAGCTGGGCTATGATTTGATCACCTGGACGATGGACCCCCTCCAGACCCGAAATGCCAACCTCAATTTCCATGGCCTGGGCGCGAGGTGCAAGACTTACCTGCCTCATTTTTACGGACCGATGCCTTCCCTAACCCTCGCTCCCGATCTGCCCACAGACCGGCTTCTGATCGAGTGGCCGATCCGCCATAAAAAAGTCGAGATGCGCAGGCGGGGTAGGTTCGATAGTCATGGGGCTGATAAAATTCCCAAAGCTCTCGAGAGAAAGACAGCAACGAGTGGTTACCTCCCATGTCGGCCCCGGCTGGACATGACCAGCAAGAATCTTCTTGTCGAAGTCCCCAAATCCATGAAAAGCTGGGGGGCAAGGCCAGCGGCCATTTCGGCCTGGCAGACAGCGCTCCGAAGGACCCTGAGACATTATTTTGAACGCGGTTATGGCATCGTCAATTTTCTCTTCAGTGACCGCTGCTTTTATGTCCTCGAGAAAATCCGCAGGGCCTGAAGCTTATGAAATCCTGGAAGGACAATGTTGCTTTTATCCTCGTCGAGCCCTGTGAGCCCGGGAATATCGGAGCGTCGGCAAGAGCCCTGAAAAACATGGGCTTTCGCAGACTTGAGCTCGTCAACCCGCCCCCTTTCCTGAATGACGATGCCAGGTCCATGGCCTGCGGCGGAAAAGACGTCTTGGAACAGGCCGTCGTTCATTCGGGCTTCAGCCAGGCCATCGCAGATAAGCAGCTGATCGTCGGCACGACAAGAAGGTACGGAAGCAAAAGAGGTTTATTCCTTCCTTTCAAAGAGGGCACGAAGAGAATCGTCAAGACCGCTGCGAAGAACAAGGTCGCCATCCTCTTCGGCAGAGAACAAAACGGGTTGTACAATCAAGAAATTGAAGAATGCGGATTTTTAATAAAAATTCCGGCCAATCCCGCCTTCCCCTCCCTGAACCTTAGCCAGAGCGTCTTGCTTGTGGCCTATGAACTCAGCCGGCAAACGCTCAAAACAGAGCTTCCTCAGTTCGTCCGGAACAAAGAGATCCAAGAGCTCTACCGGAGAATCCACTCTACTCTTCTGCTTTTAGGATACATGCCCAAAGGCGACAAGGACCTCGAAGCTGTCATTATGCGCAA
>CAZOKP010000025.1:0-1386 GCA_964580435.1 uncultured Eubacteriales bacterium | reverse complement strand
GTTTCTTCGATTTTCATATACTCGCTTGGGGATCCGGTCTGAGCGGTCTGGAAGAGATGGTTGAGGCCGGGAAGTTCTCTGATCGTGAAAAGCTTATTGCCGCCGGCTTTTAAGGCCTCCTCAATGGCCTTCAAATTTTCCTCGGACGGGACCTGAAGATCCTTTTCGCCGTTGATCGCCAGCACCGGGCATTTCACCTTCATCAGAGTCGGCCTGGGGTCATAGGTCAGGAAAAACCGGAACCACGGCGTGAGTATTCTTTTGACCTGGGCGTCTTGAGCCTCAGGTGTAAAAGCCTTTTTTTCTTCCTCGGTCATTCCTTGAACCGCATCTTTGAAGAGCTCGCGGAGTCTTGCTTCGGCTGCGGCCGGATCCTTTTCCCGCCTTAGAACCGTGAAAATCTTTTCCTGAATGCTGCGATTCTTAGCGACAGCCTCATCGCTGGCTCCAGTGGCTTTAGCAATCAGGGCACCCTGAAGATAAAGAATCTCTTCCCCTGTCAGCCCCGGTCCGGCCATTAGAACGATAAAAGCGATATCCGAAGGTGCCAGCGATGCCGCCAGAGGTGCAATCAACCCGCCTTCGCTATGGCCGATAAGCCCAATCTGCTTAGGATTGATCTCGCTACGGCCTTTTAGATAGGCGACGCCCGAAAGGACATCACCGGCAAAATCCAGGCTCGTCGACTGGGATTCGACTCCGGTCGAGCCGCCCATACCGCGGTCATCCACCCGAAGGACGGCAATCCCTTGGCGGGTCAAATAATCAGCCAACACCAGGAAAGGCTTATGGCCGAAAACGGTCTCGTTTCTGTCTTCTGCCCCGGAGCCCGTAATAAGAATTACGGCTGGGTGTGGGCCTTGGTTGCGTGGTAGCGTCAACGTTCCGGCAAGCTTGATCGCCGCCTTTTTATTTTCATAAGAGACTTCCTCCTCATCATAAGGATAAGGCTTTTTTGGCTCCTGAGGCCGCTTGATTTCTTCCACCTTATCCGTACGCTTCAAAACGAGTGGAAAGGCTATCCCGCTCTGCTTCCATTCTCCCTCGATTTCATTCATATCGGGCTTGACTTTCCCTTCAAAGACTCCGCCGACGACTTTTGACTCAATCTTTAGCAGATCGTTCTCAAGAGTCACCGAGCTCGTCGAAATGTCCTTGGCTCCTTGATCGGGGCTGTCCATGACTGCGCTGAGTGTGCCGTCTGGCTTTTTTGAAATCCGGAAGACGATTCTGAGCTCGGCTCCCGGCACCTTCAGAGTTCCTACCCAGATCCCTTCAATGGTTTTCCCCAGTTGCTCTTGGCTGAGGCATTCAACAGCGCCTAAAGTGGTGATTATCAGGATGAAAAGAACGAGACTCTTTATTTTCATGGCGGCCTCCTCAATT
>CAZOKP010000024.1:0-32212 GCA_964580435.1 uncultured Eubacteriales bacterium | reverse complement strand
GGCCAAGATAATGAGCAGCCGTAATCGGCCGCAGCGACCATTGAAGGTTTAGCCTTCCTGAAGCGCTTTTCGAGGGAACCCAGTCTTCAGGGTGGCGAGGATGTCTGAGCCTGAGCAGGCCAACGGGAAAGGTCAAAGGAGGGCAAGTGACAGAGTTCCGGGGTGCCGACGGGCGTGGCGGGTTCCGCAGTCACCGAGAAAAGCGCTGAAGGAACGGCGTGAAAAACCTGAACGGGAGCAAGGCTGATTGCGGATGATCATATCCTCTATGTTATCGTTCTTTGCTTTACCCCACTTTTTGTAATAAAGCCCATTCGGGGTTGACAGGCACAGCTGCCTGAAGATATATTTCTGGGCATGCCCGATGCAAGAAATCCCGCAGGATTCGCTCTGGGATCAACCCCATGCAAGCACTGAGTCAGTTTTTTGCCGTCGCTATCTTCCTGCTGATGTTCATCGTCATCATCATTAACAAATGGCCCCGCTACATCCCTGCTCTCGTCGGGGGCTCTCTCACTATCATCGTCGTCTTTCTCGCCATCATGAAAAGCCCTGCCACCGTATTCAAAGCCTTGAACCTCGCTCAGCTTATGCAGCCGGCTTTCTGGTTCCCAGGGCACAAGGCGCTAGAGTCCATTGGCGTCAACTGGCAAACGATTACATTTATCGCAGGGATGATGATCATGGTGGAAGGCCTGGGGCACGCCGGTTTCTTCCGCTGGATCTGCCTCTATGTCGCCAGGCTGGTGAAATACAAGGCCGTCTCTATCCTTATCGCCTTCACGCTGCTCTCCGGTTTTCTGGCGATGTTCATCGACAGCATCACGGTCCTGTTATTCCTGGCGACCGTGACCATCGAGCTGGCCAGATTGCTCAAGTTTGACCCGGTGCCGGTCATCATCGCCGAAATTTTCGCTTCGAACGTCGGCGGCAGCGCGACGATGAGCGGCGACCCGCCGAATATTATTATCGGGACGGCCTTGGGCTATTCGTTCCTTGATTTTTTAAAAAATACCGGCGTCATCGCCTGGATCGGAATGATCGCGACTCTGCTTTTTTTCTATCTCGCTTTCCGCAGGTCTCTCAAGAAATCTCAAGGCAACGTCCCTTCCGATACCAGCCAATATCCAGAGCCGAAAAAGGCCATTATCAATCCCAGATTGTTCCAAATCTATATAGCGGTGTTCATTCTTGTTATCGTCCTATTGGTGACCCACGCTCAAACCGGAATATCGGTAGCATCGATCGGGTGTATTGCCGCGGCTTTGACTCTGCTCTTCGGATACAAACAGGCGTCTGTCATTATCACGAAGATCGACTGGCGAACCCTGCTCTTTTTCTTCGGATTGTTCGTCTGCGTCGGGGGCCTGGAGCAAACGGGCGCATTGACGACCCTGGCGAATGTTATCGGCCGGATTTCCGGGGGCAGCTTTGTCATCGTCATGAGCATAATC
Organism: uncultured Eubacteriales bacterium; assembly: GCA_964580435.1. Taxonomy (GTDB): domain Bacteria; phylum Acidobacteriota; class Aminicenantia; order Aminicenantales; family UBA8522; genus CAZKEW01. Next base: position 30,758 of record CAZOKP010000024.1, on the reverse strand, counting down.
CTTTGGATATCCGCTTTCTCCTCGGCCATCGTCGACAACATCCCGTTCGCGGCCACGATGGTCCCCGTAATCAGGGGCCTGGCAGGAGCGGGCATGCCGCTCCCCCCGCTGGCCTGGGCTTTGGCGTTGGGCACGGACATCGGCGGCAACGGGACTCCCATCGGCGCCTCCGCCAACGTGGTCGGAACGGCCATCGCCGAGAAAGAAGGCTTTCCGGTCTCCTGGGGCCGCTTCTGCAAATACGCGTTGCCGGCGATGATTCTCGTCGTTGGCCTCTGTTGGCTCTATCTCGTGCTTAGATATGCATAATGGGAGGCTAATATGCTTGATCGTATCCTCGTCCCGCTGGATGGCTCGGGGTTGGGTGAACTGGCGCTTGTTTATGCCAAGGAGCTTGCTTCCGGGTTCGATTCGGAAATCCACCTCGTCTCTGTCTCGGAGGGAAGGGCCGCCGAATACCGCCGCATGATCCAGGTTTATCTCGAAAGGACGGCCGATGAACTGCGCCGCGATATGGGCGGGGACAAGGCGGTCATCAAAACGGCGATCCTTGACGGTAACCCGGCGGACAGAATTCTCGAATACGCGGGGCAGCAGAAAGCGAGCCTGATCATAACCGTTTCCCACGGGCACTCTGGTATCTTGCCCTGGACAATGGGAAGCACGGCCTACAGGATAGTCCATGGAGCCCTCGTTTCGGTCCTCCTCGTGAGAGCATCCAAGAACAAGAAAAAAGGAGGACCGACCGGCGTCTTTAGCAGGGTCCTCTTGCCCTTGGACGGCTCAGCGACCAGTGAGCAAGCCCTGCCTTATGGCCTGGAAATGGCCAAAAAATTGAAATCGCAGGTGACCCTCCTCAGCGTCGTCGAGCCCGGTCAACGAGTCCACACGATCGGGGGACAGGATTATATTCAGTTCTCCGAACAATATGTCAGCACCATGAAAGAAGAGCTGGCCGCTTATCTTGACAGGACCATCAAAAATTTTGAAAAGAATAATGTCAAGGTGTGCAGCGAGTTGAGAACCGGCAACGCCGCCGAGGAAATCATTAAATTATCCAAAGCAGGGAAGATGGGGCTGGTCATCATGACCAGCCACGGCAAGTCAGGCCTGCGGCAGTGGGTCTTCGGAAGCGTCTCCAACAAGGTCTTGCACACCGGCAAAACGCCCCTTCTCCTGCTCCGGTAACGGGAACCGCCCCGGTGCGCCAGGGCCTCATCTGGCCGGGGGGCTTCCGGCCCTAGCGAAGCCGCAGCTCGATGCTGCCTATGCCCGCCTCGATGCGAAGGCCAATGGAGGCCGCCGTCTTTCCGTAAGCGTCGTTGGTATAGATATGGCCGTCTTTATGAAACCCGGGGGCATGGATCGACCCAATCCCGCCTTTTATCTCGGCTCTTATGCCAATATTCTCCGGCAGATAGATGGTGCCGTGCCCGATTCCTCCTTCTATCTTAGCGTTTAAGTCTTCTTTGCGCTCACCGCTGAGGTCCAAACTCAGCTCGCCGACGCCCATATCGACATCGAGGCGCCGGATGGACAATTCCCGCAGGTCTAAATCACTGCTCCCCGCTCCCAAATTGATGGCCATGTCCATGGGCACATGATTGTTCAACCGGATATCCCAGGTATTCTCGGTCCGCCCCAGGTGAAGGCCGTGTTTTTTCCTCTGTCGGATGGAAAGCTTGCCCTGTTTATTAAAGACCTGATAATCCACCTCAGGCGTCCAGCGCTCAACATTATAGCGAAAGGTCCCCTCCATGAGGTCCGCTGCCCCGCCCTCAAGGTTCAATTCACCGGCGCCCATGTGGATATCGACCTCGACAAAATCGGCCTCTCCCAACCCGACCTTTTGTATTTTGACCTCTGGCTCCGTAGCGGTTTCACAGGCGGCAATCCCGACCACAGCAAGACTAAGAAACGACCATTGAAGGAGTTTTTTCAAGTTCATGCCTTTTCTCCTCTCCGATAAAGAATCCCATGAGATACTACGAAAATGGGGGGAAGAAGGTTTGGCGGCAGGAATGCCGACTGCGAGGAAAGGCTCGGCCCAGCGATGATCTTAGAGCCCCAGTTAAATCTTCATGGGCATCAGGACATACGTATATTTGATATCTTCTTCGAGCTCCGGCCTCATAACGGCCGCGCTGTTCTCATCCTTGAGCTCCAGTCGGACCCTCTCGCAACTGACCGACGAAAGAAAATCAATGAGGTACTGGGAATTGAATCCTACCTCCAGCTCGGCGCCCTTGTATTCGACGTCCAGATTGTCGCGGGCTTCGCCGATCTCCGGATTGGAGGAGAATAGTTTTAGGAGATTTTTCTCTATGGAGAACTTCACGCCTTTTGACCTCTCGGAGGACAGAAGAGAAACCCTTCTTATGGCCTGGCTGAAACCTTCCTTGGGGATGTGCAGGGTATTCGGATTGTCCTTGGGAATGACCGTTTCAAAATTGGGGAATTTGCTCTCGATGATCCGAGAAATAAGCGTGCGGTTGCCGACCTTAAAAAACAGGTTGTTCTCGTCGTAATCAAATTCGACCTTGCCATCGGTCATTTTTCTTAACTCTCCGAGCGTTTTCTTGGCCACAATCACCCGGACGTCGTCTGTCGGGGCCAAATTTTCTACAAAGGCTGAGGTGTAGGATAGTCGGTGCCCGTCGGTGCTTACGAGCTCCATGGTGTTTTTCTTTAGAATCAAGAGGGCCCCGTTGAGATAATATCTCTGTTCTTGAGCTATGGCGTAATACACCCGGTCGATCATGTCCTTGAGTTTGTCCAGCGGCAGGACGATTTTTTTTTCGAATTTTGCTTCCGGAACCTGAGGATAGTCCTCTTTGGGCAAGCAGAGGACCTTGAATTCGCTCTTTCCCGACGAAACCTCCATCATCAGGTCCTCGTTCTCCTTGAATGTGATGATCCCTTCATCCGGCAGGGACTTGACGATTTCAAATATTTTCTTCCCCGATACCGTGATCGTTCCCGCTTCTTCCGTTTTAGCCTCGAAATGCGTCTTCAGCCCGACTTCCAAGTCCGTCCCAGTTAGCTCAACCCGGCCTTCTCCTATGCTCATGAGAATATTCGCCAGAATAGGCATGGTATTTCTTTTTTCAACGATGCCCTGAAGAAGTTGAAGTTCATCCAGAATCGTTTCTTTTATGACCGAAAATCTCATTGGTTCACCTTTTCCATAGATATTCTTATCTTATTCTTTATTTATATTTAAAGATAATGTAATTAAGAAGAAGAATAAAATCAATTGGAAATGTGCAAAACATCGGCAAGACTTTGATTTCATTATTGAATGAGGCCGATCAGGCTGTTTATTTCTTTGTTGAATTCCGGATTCTTGCGGCGCATTTTTTCGATTTTGCGAATACTATGGAGGACCGTTGTATGATGTTTCCCACCAAATTTTTTCCCGATTTCCGGCAAAGAAATTTTAGCCAACTCTCTGGAGAGATACATGGCCACCTGTCGGGGGAAAGCGACCTTGGGAGAGTTGTTTTTTGATTTGAGCTGGGACAGCTTGAGCTTATACTGGTGGCAGACCAGTTTCTGGATTTTTTCCACAGTGACGACGGAGGCCATAGATTCCAACAGACTCTTCAAGGCTTCCTTGGCGATATCGAGATCGACCTTTTCTCCTTTCAAAGAAGCGTAGGCGATCACCCGTCGTAAATAGCCTTCGAGTTCTCGGATATTAGAATGGACTTTGTCGGCAATAAAAAGAGCGACGCTCTCGGGGAGCGCGACCCCTTCAATGTCGGCCTTTTTTTTGAGGATGGCGATCCGGGTCTCGATATCGGGCGGCTTCAGGTCGGCAATCAGGCCCCACTCGAACCGGGAACTGAACCGCTCCTCGAGCTGTGGAATTTCCTTGGGTGGACAGTCGCTCGAAATCACGATCTGTTTTTGGTTCTCATAGAGATGGTTGAATGTATGGAAAAATTCTTCCTTGGTTCTTTCCCGGCCGGAGAGATAGTGGATATCATCCATCAAGAGGACGTCCACGGATCTGTATTTTTGGCGGAAATCAAGGACTTTGCCGTATTGGAGATGGTTGATCAGGTCGTTCATGAATTTTTCCGTAGTCACATAAAGGATCTTCAAACGGTGGTGCTTGTTCAGGGTGAAGTGGCCGATGGCGTTCATGAGGTGAGTCTTGCCCAGGCCCGCCCCGCCATAGATATAAAGCGGGTTATAGGACTTGGCGGGATTTTTGGCCACAGCTATGGCGGCCGCGTGAGCAAATTGATTGCATGAGCCGACGACGAAATTGTCAAAGATGTAGTTGGGGTTGAGGTTGGGGTTGAGAAGGGCCCCGTGTTGAGCGCGCCGTTCTTCCGGAGAGCGCCGCATGAAGGGCGCCGGCGTCTCTTCAAAGATATACTTTATCTCGAAGGGCCTTCCAAAGAGGGACTCGGCGCTCTCTTGGATGAGGCCGGAATAATGGAAGGAAAGCCAGTCCCTGAAGTATGAGTTGGGGACCTTGATGTAGAGGATGTCTTTTTCTCGGCCGATATAGAGGGTCGGCTCAAACCAAGTTTCGTAGCTGTTCTGGTCGACCTTTTTCTTGATCTCCTGGAGGACCTGAAGCCAACAATTAAGCTTTTCTTTATCTTGCATCGCCGCTCATTTGATTTCCACAGAAATTTCCACAATTGTGGAAAAACCTTCATGTTTTGCTGGGGGACGGCCAAGAAGGCCCCAAAATCATAGCACGGCAAAAACCCGATTTCAAGTGGTTTTGTGAAAAGAATGACTCATGCAGGGGTGAGTTGTCTTAAAAATGCAGCCCAGGTATAATGACGGCCTTATAGAGAGAGGAGGAATCTATGGGAAGCTGGATCGAAGGGAAACCACTGGCAGAAAGAATCAAAGAAGAGGTCGGGGCGGAGGTGGCCCATTGGCTGAAAACGGCGAACGCAGTGCCAGGCCTGACCGGAATCCTTGTGGGAGAAAACAAGTCTTCCCAGATTTATTTAAGAAGCAAGGAAAAAGCCAGCCGGGCCCTGGGGATTGCCGGGGAAATCCTCACTCTCCCGGCGTCTGTGGATGCCGCGGGGCTCAAAGAAAAGATCGAGGCGCTGAATAGGCGCGACGATGTCGACGGCATTCTCGTCCAGCTTCCGCTCCCGTCTCATCTCACCGCCCATGACATCATCTGCACGATATCGCCCGAGAAAGACGTGGACGGGTTTCATCCCTTCAGCCTGGGCAACCTGATGAGCAACCAGGAGGGCCTGAAACCCTGCACCCCGATGGGCATAATCGAATTGCTAAAGTTTTACCAGATTCCTGTCGAAGGCCAGGATGTTGTCATTATCGGTCGGAGCCTGATTGTCGGGAAGCCGCTGGCGGCGATGCTGACCAATGAGAACGCCACCGTCACCATCTGTCATTCCAAGACAAGGAACTTGGCGGGCATCGCTTCCCGGGCCGACATCCTTATCGCCGCCATGGGCAAAGCGGCCTTCGTCCTCCCCAATTTTGTCAAAGACGGAGCGGTGGTCATTGATGTGGGGATCAATCAGCTGGCCGACAAAGCCAAAATAGAAGATCTCTTCGGGAAAGACGAAAAGAGGGAGAAGGACTTTGCAGAAAAGGGCTATACGGTCGTCGGCGATGTGCATCCGCGTGCCTTTGAAAAGGCCGGCTGGATGACTCCCGTCCCCGGCGGCGTCGGGCTCCTGACCGTGGCCATGCTGATGAAGAATACGCTTGAGGCCTTCAAGCGGCGCCGCGGGCTGAAATAGAGATTGCGCGGAGCCCCCCTTTGTGATATAAAGTTGCCCTTGAAAGAGAGTCAAGATGCCGAAAGTTTGCGCCGTCTGTCATAAAGGACCTGCCTTTGGGCACAGCGTCAGCCATTCCCACAAGGCTTCACCCAAAAAATGGAAGCCCAATCTTCAGCAGGTCAAAGCCAAGACTGCATCAGGGGTGCGCAAGATCTGGGTCTGCACGCGCTGCCTGCGGTCGGGAAAAGTGGCCAAGGCCGTTTAGCGGGCCGTTTCAGACCCTGTCGACAGAATAAATCTCTTTGATCCCGGCGATCTTCTTCATGATGGCCTCGAGGTGCTTCATGTCCCGGATGGTGAGCCTGAGCTTGATCTGGGCCTTTTTGTCCGCGGTGGTTATGACTTCAGCCTTGGTGATATTGCCTCCGAGCTGAGTGATGACGGTGGCGACCCTGGCCAGGACGCCCGGGTAATCGTTGGCCTTGATCAAGAGGCGGGTTTTGTAAGAGTCGGCCGAGGTAGCGGAATCCCAGGACACCTCGACCATCCGCTCGCTGTCGAGGATTTCCTTGGCCACAAGCGGACATCGCGTGGAGTGGATGGTTATCCCTTTTCCGGCGGTCATGTAGCCGATGATCGGTTCTCCTTTGATGGGAGAACAACAGCGGGCCAGTTGGATAAATTCGGCAGAAGGCGTAGTGACCTGGATTCCCGAGGGGGGCTTGCCGCTGACCTTTTCCACGAATTTTTGCAGTAAATCCTTTTTCTTTTCGGCGGGTTCTCCAGCCGGGTTGAGTTTGGCCATGAATTTTTTGTTGATAACAACCTTGCCCAGGCCGATGAGAGCGTAAAAGTGATCCAGGTTCGTGATCTTGAGAGGCAGGATTTCGGCCAGGCGGCGGAGGAGATTTTGTCCCTTCAAGAGCTCGGGAGGGAGGGTATATTTCCGGGATTCCTTGTCCCAGATCTTTTTTCCCAGGGCCATGCTTTTGGCCTTTTCCTGCTGATTGAGCCAGTGCTTGATCTGGTGGCGGGCACCCGAGGTAAAAACAATATTCAGCCAGTGCCGCCGCGGCGTTTTTTCCGCCGAGGTGGAGATCTCGACGATATCCCCCATTTTAAGGATAGCCTTGAGAGGGGCGAGCTTTCCGTTGATCTTTGCGCCGGTGGCGTGGAGCCCGATTTGCGTATGAATTCTGAAGGCAAAATCAAGGGCCGACCCTCCTAAGGGAAGGTTGATGACCTTGCCCTTCGGGGTGAACACGTAGACCTCTTCGGGAATGAGGTCGGCCTTGAGGTTTTTCAGGAACTCCCGCGGGCTTTTTTGTTCTTTGTAGAGATCGGCCATTTCCCGCAGCCATTCCAGGCGCCTGTCCTCCCGGACCAGCATGGACGGGTCCTGCTCTTTGTACTTCCAGTGGGCGGCGATCCCGTTTTCCGCCAGCTGGTGCATGTCTGGGGTCCTGATCTGGATCTCGACCGTCTGCTTGCCCTCAGTGATGATCGTCGTATGCAAAGCCTGGTAAAGATTAGGCTTGGGCATTCCGATAAAGTCCCGGAAGCGATGAGGAATCGCCGACCATTTCTGGTGGATGATGCCCAGGGCGGCATAGCAGTTTTTGACTGTGTCCGTGATGAGCCGGAGGGCCATGAAATCATAGACCTGATCGAAATCGATTCCACGCCTCTGCATTTTGTCATAAATACTGTAGAGGCGCTTGATCCGGTCTTGGATTTCAACAGGAATATTGTTTTCCTTCATCAAGCCTTCGAGCGTCGCCTTGAGCTTGCCGAGCTCTTTCTCCGCCTTTTGGCGCTGCGGTTCGACCAGCGCCACGATCCGGAAATAAGCGTCAGGATTGACGTAGCGGAAAGAGAGGTCCTCGAGCTCGGCCTTGATCCTTCCCATCCCGAGGCGGTTGGCGATGGGCGCATAGATCTCCAGCGTCTCTTTGGCGACCTGCTTTTGTTTGTCCTCGGGCAAGAACTTGAGTGTTTTGAGGTTGTGGATGCGGTCGGCCAGCTTGATAAATATGACCCTGAGGTCATCGGTCATGGCCAGGATGATCTTGCGGATCGTCTCCGCCTGCCGGACCTCGGGCGAGGTTTCCTGGACACGACTGATCTTGGTCACGCCCTCGACGAGGTCGGCTACCTCTGGTCCGAAATTCTCGCGGAGGTCGGCGGCGGTAATATCCGTGTCCTCAAGGACGTCGTGAAGGAGCCCGGCCACGAGAGTCGTATTGTCCAGCCTCATGTCGGCGAGCATGCTGGCGACTTCCAAGGGGTGGCTCAAATAGGGCTCGCCGGAGCGGCGGGTCTGGCCCTTATGCGCTTGGGCGGCAAAAACGTAAGCCTTCTTGAGCAGGTTGACGTCTTTCTCGCTGTAGGAAGCGGCTACTTTTTCGAGGATATCGTCAAAACGAATCATGATGAGGCCGTTGTCTTTTCTCTGGCGATGATCCACTCCGCCGCTTGAAGAATGTCCTCGGCGACATGGGCAGGCTCACAACCCAGGTCCTTGAGCTTGGCAAGGGATTCCTCGCCGGAGCCCGTCAGGACGAGGACCGGGGTGGCCTGAAAGTTCCGGCCGAAGAGGATATCCTCCACTTTGTCGCCGACCATATAGGAATGCGGGAGGTCGATATCGAAGTCGGTTGCGGCCCGGAGAGCCAAGCCCGGATTCGGCTTTCGGCAGCTGCAGATGTCCCTGTAACGGGGAACGCTGGACAGCTCGTAGTGAGGACAATAATAGAAGGCATCGAGGCGGGCCTTTTTCTCGACGAAAGAAGCCAGCATCTTTTTGTGGATGTCTTCGAGGGCCTCCTCAGTCAGGAGCCCCCGGCCGATTCCCGACTGATTGGTGATCACGATTGTCATCAGCCCGGCTTGATTGAAGCGGCTGACTGCTCGGAAGCTCTCCGGATAAATTTTGATCTGGCTATAGCGGCGGGGGTAGCCCACATCCTCGTTGATCGTCCCGTCGCGGTCGAGAAAGACAGCTCTTTTTTTCACCGCCACAACTCTTCGCTAGCCCTGAAGACATCTTCTGCCGAGATATTCATCATGCAGCGGTGGTCGTAGGGGCATTTTCTGTAGGCGCACGGCCAGCAGGGCACCTCTTTTTTGACGAAGCGCGAAGGCTGCTCGAACGGCCCCGTCACTTCCGGGTCTGTGGGGCCGAAGATGCCCACGACCGGAACGCGGAGGGCGTTGGCCATGTGCATCGGGCCGGAATCATTGGAGATAAAGAGGGCCGCCTGGCTGATCAACCCCAAGAGCTGCGGAAGGGTCGTCTGGCCAGTCAGGATGGCGGGCTTCTTTTCCATCGAGCTGCCGATGGATTCGGCGACCTCCGTTTCATCGGCCGAGCCGATGATCAAAATCTCGGCCCCTTTTCTTTTCTGAACCAGGCCTGCCAGTTCAGCAAACCGGCAAGCCGGCCACCGTTTCGCGGGGCCATAGCTTGCGCCCGGGCTGAAGATGACCAGGGGGAGATTGAGGTCGAGGCCCAAGGAGAGAAGCCGCTCGCGCGCAGCCTCTTGTTCTTCGGGGGGCAGGGGGAGTCTGATTCCCGGGGAAAAAGGTTGGAGCCCCAGCCCGGACAGGAGGCCCAAGTAATAATGAACCTGGTGACGGGGGCCGTCTTCGTCTTTAAACGGAGCAGATCTTGTGAGGAGCACGCAGCGTCCATCCGAGGCATACCCCCATCTTTGCGGGATATTGGCGAGATAAAAAAGGAAAGCCGAAGCAAAGGAATTGGTGAGTAGAACTCCGGTATCGAAGCCCTCGTCGCTGAGATTCCGGGCGGCAGTTCGAAGGCTTTTCCATGTTTTGAGCTGAGGCAAAGGGATGACTCCATCAGCCAGGCTGTTTGAAGCGAAGAGGTCTTTGACCCAGGCTTGAGCCGCGATCCATACTTGAGCTTCAGGGAAGTTGCGCTTGATGCTCTCGATCGCCGGCAAAGCCAGAATGCAGTCTCCGATCCAGTTGGGCATGCGAACGAGGATTTTCATCGACACCATTGTATTCCCGGGGGTGACGAGTTGTCAAAACGGACTTTCCTCCCGCAAGCATGTCCGTTTTCGTGACCATTTTGGTTTGGAATAGGGTCCCCCCACGGCTTACCCCCCGACGAGGCTCGGGATATGTGGCTCGAAGTCACGCTGCGATTTCCCCAGCGAGGAAATCTTGCTCGATTCGCTCCTCGCTCTCCTCTTCGAGGAACCGTGCCCGCTCGTCGCTCATACGGACTTCTCACCACATTATCCCTCCCCTCATCCCCCAGGCGGGGACTAACGCTATGTCACCCTCCATAGATCATCGCGCCAATCACGGAAACGGAGATGAATCCTCCGCTCCCCGCCGCGCGGGCTTCTTCAGCCACTGCCCCTTCGCCTCTAATAAAAAATGAGCCGGGGGGAAACAGGATAGAACCGAGGAGGAAGTTTATTCTTTGGACGAGGAAGAGTTCGACTTTTGAGCCGGGGCTTGGGAAGCGTCCGCGGGCTTGCGCTTCTCCTTGGCCTTTTCCTCTGCTTTTTCTTTGGGGTTTCGGTCTTCGTGAGGCGCCGACTTCTTGGCGTAGTCTGTAATATACCAGCCGTCCCCCTTGAAATGAATGGCCGGCGCGGAGATCATTTTTTTAAGGGCGCCGCCGCAGGACCGGCATTTTCTCAGCGGGCGGTCGCTCGCCTTTTGGACGACCTCGAGATGTTTTCCGCATTGGGAACAGACATATTCATAAAGGGGCATCGGGATATTTCTCCTCGAATGAAAAGGTATTATACCAGAGCCAGGGAAGGAATGAAAGGGGAGGCTCCATCCGGGATTGCATCTGTATTTCCGTGATGGGGGCGGGTCCTGTCGCGGTTCACCCCCGGCGCCCTCGCGGTCAATCATGTTGTTTCCAGAGCCAAAGACTGGGGCATCAAACGCTCGGGGCGGCGGGGGGCCCCCGACCCACGCCACCCTCCCCTTCTATCAGCATGGGACTATCAGGGAATTGGAAATCCTTCCTCCATCAGGTTAGCCGCTCGATTTTTATGATGATTGAATAAGGGGTTTGAAAGGACTCAGTTCCCCGTGATTACGGAACATAAAATCCTGGTGCTATTGGAAGACGATCGCCTCGAATACAAAAATCTCGGCGCCTTTCTTCCAGGCATCCGGAGGCAGGCCGGCCTTGACGCAGGCTTGATCGAGAAATGTTTCCCGGGACCAGTGGTTCTCCACGGGAACCTGAGGCAGCAGGAGTCCCTTCTTGTCACCCTGGGAAATCACGAGTCCATGCTTACCGACGCGGACAAGGCTGGGATCATCAATTTTCTGTGGGGGAGTCAGGACCGAAATCTCGAACTCGAGGTCGTTGAGTTCCTCCTTGGAAACGGGGGGAAAGCGGTAGTCTTGGACAGCGGCATAGATCGCCGCGCGGATGACGGTCTCGTAGAGCGGGAACAGCGGCTCGATGAACCCGATGCAGCCGCGCAACTGACCGTTTTTCTTGAGCGTAACAAAGGCTCCTTTTTCTGCAAGAAGGTTTGGGTCTTGGGTCTCGTGCTCGACGATTTTGTTTTCCTTGACATACAGGAAGACGGCCTGCCGAGCCAGGCGGAGGAGATCGCTTTTCTCTTCGGGAGAAAGGGAAAATTCCGCCGGCTGGGACGGAGACGAATCCAGGGTGACGGCGGCGGCAAGATACCCCACCACGCTGGAGTTGTCTTGGGTGGCTTCGGACGAGTCGGCGTAGTGGAGCACTTCCACGTGCGGCTTCCCCCTTTTTTTTATGGCCAATAGAGCCGAAGCGACAGGCCCTCCGCCGCACATGACGTTTTCGCCCCTGGCCATTTTATTGATGATCGTATCCGCGTTGAGGTTCTGGACAAGGGCAATTGTCTTGGCGTCAAGGGCATTGGCTTCGTTCTTAGCCAGAAAATGCGACAAATCTGTTGAGGCAACGATTAGAATTTTTTTCGTGGACAAGACCTCGGCCAGCGCGCCGGCGAGAGAGGTGATCGTTCTTCTTGTCTGGAAGCCCATGACGATGGGAACGATTTTTGCCTCCGGAAGAGTTTCCTGGATAAAAGGAATCTGCACCTCTACCGAGTGCTCTTTGCTATGGGCTTCGGCGATAAAAGAAAACCCTGATAGTTGAGCTATTCGCGCGGCCAAATCCTCGTCAACCTGAGCCACGCCGAGAGGCGTCTCAAAGCCGCCCTTGAGATATATGGAACAGCCTTCGAAGCCATATTGATGAGAGGGGCCGATGACGATGACGGTTTCGTACGTTTTCCCCTGGACAAAGCGGTAGGCATAGGCCGCGGTTTGTCCGGAATACACATAGCCCGCATGCGGCGAAATCACGGCCAGCGGGTCCGCGGACAGGGAGGGAAGATTTTGGGCCTTCTTCAGATAATCTTGGATTCGAGCCGAAAGCATATTTTTGTCAGCATCATAAAATGATCCCGCCCAGACGGGCTTGCGGAGGCCTTGAGCCCATGACAGCGTCGTCCCAAAAAGCACCCCAAAAAAAACAAGGCATTTTTTCCCTTTCATGTCTTCCCTCAGAGAAAATATACTCGCCGGGAAGAGAAAAAGCAAATGCTGGAGGCGCTCGCAACGTTGACTTTTCCCGGCGCTTGAGCGAAAATAATAAAAAATGTGAGGCATTTAAAAATGAAGGAATTTTTTAAAGCGCTCCTGACGACAGCAATCATAATCTCGGCCTTTTTTGTAGGCTTTCATTTCGGCAAAACGAAGGAGAAAGCAAAAATCCCCAATTTCCAGGAAGACATAGAAGAAAAGATTTAAGTCATCCCTTTTATCCCTGGAACTCTTTCTCCCGAAAAGCCGGTCGCTTAATCTTCTTCTCTTTTTCTGCCCCCTGCGTTCGTTGACTGCGGACGAATGAGGAGCATATAATAGCTCCAGACGTTTTAAAAAAGGAAAAACAATGAGTGTGGGTGCATACGGGATCGTGATCATTTTTGGGCTGTTCGTTCTGCTTTTGGTCTTGAATCCGAAGTTGTCGTGTTTCGGGAAAAGAATACGGTCGCCCTTTTATCCGCTCTTGCGCAAAAACGCGAAGAACGTCAAGAAGGCCCGGCCGCAAACGCATGACTATGGTTTTCATCTGGTGGACGGGGCCGCTAAAGAGGGCAAAAAAGAAACGGTGGAGAAAAAGGAGACGGATAAGAAAACGGACGACTACGGGTTTAAACTGGACTAGCGGGCTTAGGGTCATCCTGAGGACCGTGGAAAAAAAGGAGGGGCAGTGGCGGTTCATAAGCGGAAAATGACCCGGCCTTGCCGGCCCAGAGCTGCAGCCGCGCCGTTCCTCTTTGTGGCCATTACTTATCTCAGCGGCTGTTATCCTTCCCGGCCTTCCTTGTCTCCCCTGCCGCCACAGGTGAAATCCGTCGAGGGATACGCATCTTTGCAACTGACACAGGATGGGACGACCGTAAAGTCGCGTTTTTCATTCATTTTTGTGCTCCCGGGCCAGGGCCGCATCGACGTCAAAGACCCCCTCGGCCGTGCGGTCGCCAGCCTTTTTATCGAAGAGAACGAAAGTTATTTCGTCCTCCCTTCCAAGAAGATGTATTGGGGCGCGGAGCGTGAAGAGGCCATGGCCAAATTCCTGGGATTTTCCTTGAACCCGCAGGAAATGAGCTCCATTTTGACTGGGAGGCTCGAAGACCTCAGCGGCTGGGACGTGGAGAAGGACGACCGGGACAGGATCATCCGCGGCCAGCGGGACGGGCTCCGGTTTGAGGTCAGGCAATTTTTTTCGGACAGCCGACTCCCCCGGCTCATCGCCCTTGCCCATGCCGGAGACAGTGGAAGATTAAGGGTCCTTCGCTTGAATTTTAACCAGCCCCCGAAAAAAGATGCCTTTCGCCTGGCCTTCCTGGAAGACAAAGATTACACGATCGCGACCTGGGCGGAGATAGAAAAGTGGCTGCGCCATGAAGATTAGGTCTTTTGCCAAAATCAACCTGGGAATCGAGGTCCTCAGAAGGCGGGAAGATAATTATCACGATATCAGGACCCTCTTCCAGGCTGTGGATCTTTTTGATCTCCTCGAGTTCCGGCCTGTCGCCGGAGACGCGATCAGGCTCAGCGGAAACGATCGGACCATCCCGTGGGATGAGAGGAACCTCATTTATCAGGCGGCGCACATTCTCAAGCTGAAGTATCAGGGCGCCGGCGTCGAAATAAATGTGGACAAAAAAATCCCTGCGGGAAAGGGACTGGGCGGCGGAAGCGGCAATGCGGCCATGACGCTTTATGCGCTGAATGAACTGTGGAACCTTGGGCTGAGCAGGGAAGAACTGCGGAGGACCGCCGGGAAACTGGGCGCCGACGTCCCGTTTTTCCTGGAAGGAGGCCTCTGCCTGGGAGAGGAGCGGGGGGATGTGGTCACTGCTCTCCCCGACCTTCCCCGCCTTTACTGCGTTCTCGCGATGCCTCCTTTGACGATCTCCACCTCCGAAATCTACAGCTGTCTGCGCTTGACTTCAGAAGGCAAAGAAAGTAGAATTAACCAGTTTTTAGCTCAGAAAGAGTTCGGGCTATTAGAGAATAGATTAGAAGACGCTGTCTTTAGCCTGTATCCTCGATTAAAAACGATTAAAGGTTTTTTTCGTCAGAGGGAAGCTGTCCTTTCCTTGGTGACGGGGACGGGTTCTGCGGTTTTCGGGCTGTACCTGGAAAGAGACAAGGCAGAGAAGGCGCTGGCGGAACTTAAAAGGACAGAGGAGGCGCTTCTCGTGGAGACATTATCCAGGGAGCGCTATTGGAAGAACGTAACTGCTGGGGTGTAGCCAAGCGGTAAGGCAACGGACTTTGGATCCGTCATCCGGAGGTTCGAATCCTCCCGCCCCAGTTTAGCGCCGAATGAAATCGGAAAAGGAAAGGCCGATGAAAGTATTTGCTGGATCATCGAATTTGGCCCTGGCCAAAGAGATTGCCGGTTATCTGGGCATTGAGCTGGGAAACTGCGCCCTGAGCCGGTTCAGCGATGGAGAGATCCATTTTTATATCGACGAGAATGTCCGCGGAGAGGATATCTTCGTCATCCAAACAGGGGCCGCCGACGCCAATTTCCATCTCATGGAGCTCTTCCTGATGATCGACGCCTTCAAGAGAGCTTCCGCGGAACGGATCACGGCCGTCGTGCCTTATTATTGCTATGCCCGGCAGGATTGGAAGGACCGGCCTCGCGTCCCCATCTCAGCAAGGCTTGTGGCCGACCTAATCGAAGAAGCCGGGGCCAATAGGGTCCTGACCATGGACCTGCACTCGCCCCAGATCCAGGGGTTCTTTTCTATTCCAGTGGATAATTTGACGTCAGCTCCCGTCTTGGCCGATTTCATAGCCACCCTCAAATTGGAGAACCTGACCATCGTCTCTCCGGATGCGGGGGGGGTCGGCCGGGCCAGAGTTTTTGCCCGGAGAATGGGCGCGAGCCTGGCCATCATCGACAAACGGAGGCCTTCCCCCAACGTGGCCCAGGTTCTTCACGTCATCGGGGATGTTCAAGGCCGCGATGTTGTGATCTTCGACGATATGGTTGACACGGCGGGAACACTGGTCTTGAGCGCCGAAGCCCTGAAAAAAGAAGGCGCCCGCCGGATCTTTGCCGCCTGCACCCATCCCGTTCTTTCCGGCCAGGCGATCGAAAAGATCCAAAATTCCCCCTTGGAGAGAATGATCGTCACCAATACGATCCCCCTGGGAGAAAAAGCCAAAGCGTGTCGAAAGATCGATGTCCTCTCGGTGGCCGCGCTTTTCGGGGAGGCTATCCGCAGGATCAACGAAGGGAGCTCGGTCAGCTCCTTGTTTGCTTAAGGAGGAAGAGATGAGCTTGACGATTAAAGCAGAAAAAAGAGACGTTTTCGGGAAGAATGCCAACAGGAGGCTGAGGAAGCAAGGCAAAATCCCCGCTGTCCTCTATGGAGAAGGGACGCTCAGCGTTCCCCTGACCCTGCAGAAAAAAGATATCGTCCTGATCCTGAAATCGGAGTCGGGCGAGAACACGATTTTCAAGGTCACGTACGATTCCAAAGCCCTCGATGCGATGATCAAAGAGCTGCAGGTTGGCCCGAGTTCCGATGAGCTCATCCACGCCGACCTGATTCACATCTCCATGGACAAGGCCATCCAAGTTGCGGTGCCCTTCCAGCTCCAGGGAGAGCCGGTCGGGGTCAAGGCGGAAGGAGGGTTTGTGGATTTCATGACGAGAGAAGTAGAGATCGAATGTTTCCCCAAGGACATCCCTGAACATATTAAGGTGGATATCAGCCAGCTCCATCTTCACCAGTCTCTTAAGGTCGGGGACATCGCCTCCCCAGAAGGGGTCAAGGTCATGACCGACCCTGGGATGGTGGTGGTGATCATCAGCCTGCCGCATAAAGAGGAAGAGGTCGTCAAGCCGGTCGAGGAAGGCGTTGTCGCAGAGCCGACGGAACCCGAGGTCATCAAGAAAGAAAGAGCCGAGAAAGAAGAAGAAGAAGAAGTCAAAGAAAAGAAAAAGGAGAAGGAATAGTCGTTGTGGGCCGTTATCGGCCTGGGAAATCCAGGGCGCCGCTACGCCAAGACAAGGCACAATGTGGGATTCTCCTTTGTCCAGGGGCTAGCCCGGCGCTGGGACGTCAAGCTGAAGAAAAGGAAATTCGGGGCGAGGATAGCCGAGGTCGAACGAGATGAAGACACGCTGGTTTTAGCCCAGCCTCAGACATACATGAACCAAAGCGGTGTGGCCGTGATGGCGATTTTGAAAGGATACAGGATCGGGCCGGAGAATATCGTCGTTGTTTACGACGACATCGATATCCCGCTGGGCCAGATCCGGGTGCGAAAAGACGGCAGCGCCGGCACCCATAAAGGCATGCGCTCGGTCATCGAGGAGATCGGGACCAGGGCCTTCGCCCGCATCAGAGTCGGGATTGGGCCCGTTTCGGAGGAAGAGGAGGCCACGCGCTTTGTTCTCTCGCCCTTCGCCGAAGAGGAGAGCCAGATTTTTAAAAAGAGCCTGGCCAAAGCCGGCGAGGCACTGGACATGATTATCGCCGGGCGGATCGACCAGGCCATGAACGAGTTCAATCAAAAAGAAAAGGGGCCGTCCGGACGGGAGGAAGGCACGGCTTAGCTAAGAAATAACGCTCCTTGTTCCTTCTCCCGAGAAGAAGGAGCTTTAAGATCCATAAGGAGGTGCACATGAGGATCTACGAAACGGGCTTTTTGCTCGCCCCCAGCCTTTCCGAAGAGGAAACAGAAAAAATCATCACCCAGATGACTGATGTCGTTTCTCAGAAAGAAGGGAAGCTCATCAGACAGGAAAAGTGGGGAAAAAGGAGGATGGCTTATCCCATCAAGAGGTTCAACGAGGCCTTTTACGTCTTTCTCCATTATGAAGGGAAAGAGGACATCCCCCTTGAGCTGGGAAGACGCTTCAAGCAGACCGATGCCGTCCTGCGCTATCTGACCTTGAAGAAGGAGGCTCAGGAAGCGGTTCGCAAGAAGAAAAAGAAGGAGGCGGACTTGGAAGAAAAAGAGGGCGCTTCTGCGGCGGGCGAGAGTTCCGAGAAAAAAGTCCGCGCCGAGGAGAGCTTGCCCTCTCCTGAGACGAAAGAAGAGGTGAGATAAGATGGGCAGAGAAGAACGAGCCGACAAACCATCCTTCAGGAAGTTTTTCCCCCCCAAAAAGAAGTTCTGCCGCTTTTGCCAGAGAAATGTCCGGGAGATCGATTACAAGAATGTGGACATTTTGCGCAAATATGCTCCGGAACGGGGGAAGATTTCGCCGCGGCGTATTACGGGGACATGCGCTTATCATCAGCGGAAGTTAGCCATGGCCATCAAGAGAGCCCGGCTGATGGCGTTGCTCCCTTTTGTTGAAGACTGATCTTGGGCGCTTTTCGATGGAGGTAACATGAGGGTCATTCTGAAACAAGATGTGGACAATTTGGGCCGAAAGGGAGATATTGTCAATGTGGCACGGGGATTCGGAAGGAACTATCTGATACCCAGAAAATTGGCCCTGGAAGTCACGGCGGCGAACATGAAGATGATCGGGGTCGAACAGCAGGCGCTGAAAAAGAAGCTGGAAAAAGAGCGTCTCTCTTATCAGGACGTGATCGGGAAACTCAATGAAACGACCGTCACTTTTTCGAGAAAAGCGGGAGAGAAAGACATGATCTTCGGGTCGGTGAGCGCCGGCGATATTCAAGATGCCCTGGGTCAATTGGGGTTCGACATGGAGAAAAAGAAGATCGTCCTGGACGAGCCGATCAAGAGATTGGGGAATTACAGCGTCCCCATCAGAGTTTTCCATGATGATAAGGCCGTGCTGAAAGTGGAGGTCCGGAGGGAGCACGATTCCGAGGAAGAAGCAAAAGGCAAAGAAGAGACAAAAGAGGGCCTGAGCGAAGGGAAAAAACGATAAGCAGGGGGACGACCCCTGCTTGCTAGGGGAGGTTGGAAATGGAACTCGACCTCATGTTTTTAAAAAAAACACCGCCGCACAGCCTCGAGGCGGAGAAGACGGTTCTCGGCGGGATCCTGGTCAATAACGATAGTCTTAACACCGTGCTCTCGATCATCTCCCCCGAAGAGTTTTACAAAGACGCTCACCGAAAAATCATTGAGAGAATCATCGTCCTCGTGGACAAGAGGCTTCCGGTGGACCTGCTCTCGCTGAGCGAGGACCTCGAGAGGGCCGGGGCTTTGGATGAGGTCGGAGGTGCTTCTTATTTGGCCTCTCTAATGGACGGCGTCCCCAAGAGCTTGAACGTCGAGTACTATGCCCAGATCATCAAAGAAAAAGCGCTCCTGCGCAGGCTCATCATGTCTTCGGCCAAGATCATCTCCTCGAGCTATGAACAGAAAGAAGATGCGGATGAGCTCCTCAACGAAGCCCAGGCGGCCATCATCGAGGTGGCCGAACAGAGAGTCAAGCCGGGCTTTGTCCGAGTCGGCCATTTGACCAAGCCCACCCTGGAAATGATCGCCGTTCTGGCCGAGCGGAAAGAGGCCGTGACCGGCGTGCCGACAGGATTCCGCGACCTGGACAGCCTGACCTCGGGCCTCCATAAATCGGAGTTCATCGTTGTCGCGGGGAGGCCGTCCATGGGGAAGACTGCGCTCTGCTTGAATATTTCTCAATACGTCGGTCAGCAGACCGACTATGCCGTGGGCTTTTTCTCGATGGAAATGGCCAAGGAACAGATTGTCATCCGTATGCTCAGCGCGGACAGCCAGCTCGATATCAAGAGGGTCAGGACGGGATTCATCAGCGAAAGGGAATTCGAAAAGCTCAAGCTCAGCGCGGAGGTGCTTTCCCACGCCCGCATTTTCCTCGATGAGACGCCGGGGTTGACGGTGATGGAGATGAAGGCCAAGGCGAGGCGCCTGAAGATGGAGAACAACCTGGACGCGCTTTTTATCGATTATATCCAGCTCATGCGGCCCGGCGGCCGGTTCGAGAACAGGAACCAGGAAATGGCCTTTATCTCGCGCTCCTTGAAGGAGCTGGCCAAAGAAATTCAGATCCCAGTCATCGGCATCTCCCAGCTCAGCCGTGCCCCTGAAAAAGGAAGGCGTGAGCCTCGGCCGCAGCTATCCGACCTTCGCGAATCGGGAGCCATCGAACAGGACGCCGACGTGGTCATCTTCATCTATCGGCCTGAGGTCTACCATCCCCAGGACGAAAGTCTCAGGGGCATTGCTGAGATCAATGTCGCCAAGCAAAGGAACGGGCCGACCGATATACTCAGGCTCGCATTTTTCAATAAGTATGCTCGGTTCGCCAACGCGGACCTGGATTTTCGTTACCCTGAGGCATAAGATGGCCCTCCATCGCAAGCCTTCTCTCATCCTTTCCGTTTTTGCTCAGGTGGGAGAGGTCGGGATTCTTTTTTGGAAGACGCTCGACAATCTTTTCCGCAGGCCCAGAGAGCACAAATCCCTGATCCATCAGATTGCGGAGATCGGCGCGGCGTCCCTGCCCGTGGTCTCCCTGACCGCTGCCTTCGGGGGTCTCGTCTTTGGCCTGCAGACGTATACGGCGTTTCATCGCTACATTGGGCCCGGGTCCGAGACATATGGAGGGTCGATCATCTCGACCGGGCTGGCCAAAGAATTGATCCCGATCCTGGTTGGCCTGATGCTCTCAGGCCGGGTGGGCTCTTCCATGGCCGCGGAAATCGGGACTATGAAGATCACCGAGCAGATCGATGCCCTCTTCAGCCTCGGCGCCAATCCTATCCGTTACCTGGTCGTCCCCCGGACGCTGGCGGCTTTGTTCATGCTGCCCTGCCTGACCCTTTATGGAGATTTCATCGGCATCGCCTGCGGGTTTTTCTACAATGTGGTCATCGAGGGCGTCAACCGTAATATCTATTGGGAGAACACACTGATGTATCTGGAAGTCTGGGACATCTTCAGCGGCCTGATCAAGTCTGCCGTTTTCGGGGTTGTTATTGCCCTTATCGGCTGCTGGCAAGGGATGAAGACGGAGGGAGGCGCCGAAGGAGTCGGCCGGGCCACCACGCGAACCGTCGTCATCGCCAGCATCTTGATCCTTGTTCTTAACTTCTTCCTCACCAGGGCTTTGCCGGCAACGTTACGCGGATGATTCGAATAGTCGATCTTTACAAGTCGTTCGGCGAGAATCATGTTCTCTGTGGAGCCAACCTGACCGTCAATAAGGGAGAGACCATGGTGGTCATCGGGCAAAGCGGTTCGGGGAAGAGCGTTCTGCTCAAGCTCTTGATCGGCCTCCTCAAACCGGACTCGGGCGAGGTCTTTATTGACGGCGTGGAGACCACCTGCCTCAACGAATATGAACTCCAGCGCATGACGAAGAAGTTCGGGATGTTATTTCAGGGCGCGGCCCTTTTTGACTCGATGACGGTGGCCGAAAATGTCGGCTTTGGCTTAGAGCGTCACGCCCATTGTTCCCGTGAGGAAATCAAGGGGGTCGTGGGCGAAAGCCTGGCTAAGGTCGGCCTCCACGGAATCCAGAACATGATGCCGTATGAGCTCAGCGGTGGAATGAAAAAAAGAGTGGGACTGGCTCGAGCAATCACCTACCAGCCCCAGATCATGCTTTATGACGAGCCGTCGACCGGACTCGACCCCATCCGGGCCGATTCCATCAACGACCTGATCAATATGTTGAAAAAGGAGATGGGAGTAACCTCTGTGGTCATTACGCACGATATGGTCAGCGCCTACAAGGTGGCCGACAGGATCGCCATGCTTTATGAGGGTAAGATCGTTGAAGTCGGGACTCCCGACGAGATCAGGAATTCAAAGAGCGGAATCGTTCAGCAATTTATCCATGGACAGGCCCAGGGGCCCATCAAGGATCGGTAGACGACGAGGTGCGACAATGCGTCAGGAAGTTAAAATTGGAATATTTTTAACGGGAACTCTTCTCCTTTTGGCCCTGCTCATTTTTTATGTGGGCGATTTTTCCAGGCTTTTTAAAAAACAAGGCTACGATATCTCCGTTTTCTTTTCTTCGACAACCGGACTGGATTCCGGGGCGCCCGTAAGGCTGGCCGGGGTAAAGATCGGTTATGTCAAGGATATTCTGCTGGTCGAGAGGAAAGCCAAAGTTGTCATGAGCATTTTTCCCAAATTCCAGATCCCCAAGGGTTCCAAGGCGGCGTTGACTACAGTGGGGCTCCTCGGAGAACGATTTCTTGAGATCTCCCCCAGCGACGCCGCAGACTACTATCAACCCGGCGATATATTGGAGGCTGCTCCTGTCTTAACCTTTGATCAGCTGGGGGCCATGGCGGCTTCTATTGGAGAAGAGATCAGGGAACTCAGCAAGTCTCTGCGTGAGATAACCGGAGGAGAATCGAAAGCAAACCTGGAGAAGACGCTTCAAAACCTGAGCGATTTTTCCCTGGACCTGAGCAAGTTCATGGCCGAAAACAGGAGTGACCTGCGGGAAGGAATTCACGGCGTCTCTCAAACGGCTCAGCAGTTGGATAAGAAGTTCGAGGAGATCTCCAAGAACGTCAACGAGACCGTGGATGTGATCAAAGGGATAGCCCAGGACAACAAAGAGAATATTAAGTTCAGCGTGGACAAACTGAAGGAGTTGGTTCTCAAACTGGAGGAATCGGTCCGGTCCCTCTCCGAGTCTTTGGATAAAATCAACAAGGGCGAAGGGACCCTGGGAAAGCTGATCCAGGACCCCAAGCTCTACAATGATGCTGAAAAAACGATCACGGCGGTGCAAAAGACCGTCGCGCCGCTCGGCCAAGTGCGGGCGACAGGAAGCCTAAGGGGCGATTACCTCGCCGAGAGCGAGGGTGTCAAAAGCTATATCAACGTAGGCCTCTCGCTGTCGAGTAAGTACAGTTTTTGGGCTCAAGTTGTCCAGAATCCACAACAGCGCGAGTTCACCTACTCCGCTCAAGGAGGAATCCGTTTTGGCGGTTTCGTTCCCCGCGCCGGGATCATCGAGTCCGAGATCGGAGCGGGGATCGATTATTTGACTCTCAACGACCGCCTTGCCTTCAGCCTGGACTGTTATGATTTTCAGCGCGAGGGCGGGCCTCACCTTCGTTTCACTTCCCAGTTCTCCCTGATCAAATATATGTATCTTGTGCTGGGGGTCGATGATTTCAGCCAGCCCTCATTCAGACAGGTCTTTTTTGGGCTCGGCCTGGGGACGCGATGAAGGACAAGCTGAAGACGGTCTTTATCTGCCAGAGCTGCGGATTCCGCTCGCCCAAATGGCTGGGCCGCTGTCCGAGCTGCGGCGAGTGGAACTCGCTCGTCGAAGAAATCGAGGAAGCCGCAGCGCCGGCCGAATACTCCTTCCCGCCCTCAGAAGCGCTCCTCTACCAGGACATCAAGGAAACCAAGAAGCAGAGAATCACGATCCAGGCCGATGAATTCAATAAGGTCGTGGGAGGAGGAGTTGTCCTCGGTTCCCTCGTCCTGATCGGAGGAGAACCCGGGATCGGGAAGTCGACCCTTCTCCTTCAGGTTTGCCGCGATTTTGCGAGCCAGGGAGAAAGGGTTCTTTATGTCTCCGGAGAGGAGTCTCTCGAACAGATCAAGATCCGCGGTGACCGGCTGGGCATAAAAGACGGAGAATTGTACCTTCTGGCCGAAACGAACATGGAAAGAATCCTGGCCCAGGCAGAAAAGCTGTCTCCCCGGATGTTCGTCCTGGATTCGGTCCAGACGGTTTTTTCGTCGAAGCTTTCCTCCAGCCCTGGAACGATCAGCCAAGTGCGGGAGGTGGCCAATGAGGTCTTCCGGTTTGCCAAGAAGAATAACGTTCCTTCGTTTCTCATCGGCCACATCACCAAAGAAGGGTCCCTCGCCGGGCCGAAGTCGCTCGAGCATATGGTCGATGTCGTCCTCCTTTTCGAGGGCGAAAGAGACCACAGCTACCGGGTTCTGAGGGCGCTCAAAAACAGGTTCGGCCCCGTCTCGGAGCTGGCCATCTTTGAGATGGGGCAGGCTGGCCTTCAGGCGATTCCCAACCCTTCGGCCTTTTTTTTGAAGGAAAGGCCGGCCGAAGAATCTGGGAGCGTTGTTGTCTCGACGATCAAAGGCACGCGGCCTCTGCTTGCGGAGATCCAAGCTCTCGTCTCCCCCACTCTGTTCGCCGGGAGTCCGCGCCGGATGACCATTGGGCTGGACCATTTCCGCACCTCCATGCTCCTCGCCGTCATCGAGAGGAAGTTAGGATACAGCTTTGGCGGTGAGGACATTTACCTGAACGTTGCGGGCGGGCTCACCATTGAGGAGCCCGCGGCAGACTTAGGCGCCGTTCTGGCGGTTGTCTCCTGCCTGAAAAATAAACCTCTCCCCCGTGATGTTGTCGTTTTCGGGGAAGTCGGGCTGAGCGGCGAGGTGCGGTCGGTCGGGAGTCCCCTGGCCAGGATCAAAGAAGCCCTGTCTCTCGGTTTTGAGACGGTTGTGCTGCCCCAAGGAAGTCTTGCCGCTCTCGAGAAAGAGGATGTATCGAAGGCCCGGCTTGTGGGGGTTCGGAACATCAAAGAGGCCTTAAATATTATATTTTAATATTATTAAGGATTCATAACATGGGCATTTTTATTTTTCGGTTTGTCATCATCGCTATCATCACGGCAGCCGGATATTTTTTCCCGGTTTTTCGCCTGTCCCGCCCGGCCAGCGCGGCCGTCGCTTTCGGCCTGGGTGCGATCATTATGTATCTGGAGACGAGGATCCGGCGGACTCAGTTCAAGATTATCTGGGGATCGACGATCGGAACGTTTGCCGGGGTTTTTCTCGGCTGGATCCTGGGCACCATTTATCAGCATATCAGCAACGATTTCCCCACAACAATTTTTATCAGGATATTCTTTCTCGTCATTATGCCGTACATCGGTTTTCTCGTCGGGACGCAAAAATCGGAATGGCTCGACCCGGCTCATCTCTTCCGGTTTTTCAAGGAAAAAAGCATCGGCCGCAGCTACAAAATCCTTGACACCAGTGTTATTATCGACGGCCGCATCACCGACCTCTGCGACACGGGTTTCATCGAGGGCACGCTCCTCATCCCCCAGTTCGTGCTCAGGGAATTGCAGCTCGTAGCAGACTCTTCGGACGGGCTGAAAAGGCAGCGCGGGAGGCGCGGGCTGGATGTCCTGAATCACCTGCAGAAAACATCCCAGGTCTCTGTGGTCATTTCGGAAATGGATTTTCCGGAGATCAAGGATGTGGATTCCAAGCTGATCGAACTGACCAAGCAGTTGGACGGCAAGCTGGTGACAAACGACGTCAATCTCAACAAGGTGGCCAGGCTGCACGGCATTTCTGTCCTCAACATCAACGAATTAGCCAACGCTCTCAGGCCCGTGGTGCTGCCGGGAGAGTCCATGCGCGTGTTTATCCTCAAGGAGGGGAAAGAGAGGGACCAGGGGGTCGGCTATCTGGATGACGGGACCATGGTCGTCGTCGACAATTCCAGGAGGATGATCGGCCAGAACATCGATATCACCGTCACTTCTGTGCTCCAGACAACCGTGGGCAAGATGATCTTCGGCCGCTACAACGAAGAGTCTCGATGAGAATGGTCACGGCTATCATCGTCGCTGCCGGGGAAGGCAAACGCTTCGGCTCTTCCAAACAGTTCGCCCTGCTTAGGGGCAAGCCGATTTTGGATTGGAGCATCGAAAACCTGTCCGCCCATCCCGAAGTCGACGAGGTCATTCTTGTCCTTCCGGATGAAACCCGGAAGGAGGAGTTCTTCCGCCGGCACAGGAAGCTCAGGGCTGTTGTCAGGGGCGGCCCGAGGCGGCAGGATTCCGTGTGGCAGGGTTTTGAGCAGGTGGATTCGCGCGAGGTGGAGCTTGTCCTGATCCATGACGGCGTGCGGCCGCTTCTCAGTCAGGAAATCATCACCCGGGTGATAGGCAAAGCCCGTACAAGCGGGGCTGCGATTCCAGCTATCCCTGTGGAGGAGACCATCAAAGAGGTGGCCCGGGGAGAAGTCCTCGGCACCCTGGACCGGGAGAGGCTGTACAGGGTTCAGACGCCTCAAGGGTTCTCTTATTCATTGCTTGAAAAGGCTCTGCGGACGGCCAGGGAGGAGGGTTATTACGGGACGGACGAGGCCGAACTCGTCGAAAGAATCGGGCACAGGGTGGCCGTTGTTGAGGGTGATCCACGGAATATCAAAATCACCACTCCGGCCGACCTCAGGATCGCGGAGGCGCTCATTGAACGCTAAAATTGGGTTTGGCTACGACATTCATCGATTGGCGCGAGGAAGGAAGCTCTATTTAGGAGGAGTGGACCTTCCTCATCCTTCGGGCCTCGTGGGACATTCGGACGGGGATTGCCTGATCCATGCCCTTATCGATTCGCTTTTGGGGGCTCTAGGTGAGGGCGATATCGGTCAGGTTTTTCCCGATTCTGAGCCGGAGTACAAAGGCATTCGAAGCACCGAACTCCTTAGGAGAGTCATGGTTCGCCTAGAGCGAAAGAAGATGGCCGTCGAGAACGTTGATGTTGTGATTGTCGCGCAAGCTCCTCGATTGGCCCCTTATCTCGGGGATATGAAAAAAGTGCTCGCCCCCATTCTTGATATTCCACCGGCGAATATCGGGATCAAAGCAAAAACAAATGAAGGGTTGGGGACTGTCGGGCGGGAGAAGGCCATGGCCTGCTGGGCCGTGGCTCTCCTCGGGAAAAGAAGGGGAAAAAACGTATAAAAAAACGTTCCCGGAGACTTGAGCTAACCTTTAGCATTCTTCTTCCCTGTCTTATTCTTACATAGAAGTCGAACGAATCGAGGCCTGCTCAGCTTTGGCCAGCACGTTGGCGATTATCTCGTAACCCGCCTTTTTTCCGACCTTCATGATGTCGAGGGCCGGGGCGGAGATGAGGCTGAACCCGGCCAACGTGATAAATACGGCTAGGAGCAAGATGGCAACTTTTGCTTTGAAGTTCATGTTGTCCTCCAGTTCTTCATTTGTTCATCTTCACGAATATAGACGAAGCCAATGTCCAAAAGGTTCCATTTATTTTGCTGACTTTGAAAACGGGTTTGCTCCTGCCGTTTGACTCGGGAAATCGTTCGCGCTATGCTCAGCCGGTATGACCGGAGGAGGAGAAATGACCAAAAAAATAACCTCCCTGTTGGGATGCGTTGCGCTGTCTCTCCTGGCGCTTTCTTTCCTCTCGGCCGACGAAACGAAGGCGCCGCGCTTATATACTGTTTCAGGAGAAAGGCACGGAGTGAGTTTTTTTCCCCTGGTCGATTATCCTGAGACAAGGCCCAAGGTCGCAGGCGAGATGGATTTCTCTCACTATCACAAGTATGCCGAGGTCGTCGAGTTTCTCAAAAAGTGGGAGAAGGACTATCCCCAGCTTGTCGAACTTTATTCCGTCGGGCCAACGTTTGAAGGCCGGGACATCTGGCAGATAACAATCACCAACAAAGCCACGGGAAAAGACACCGATAAGCCGGCCATCTTCTTGGAAGGGAACCGGCATTCCGGCGAGGTGACGGCCGCGGAATCGGCTCTTTATTTTGCCTGGCACGTGCTCTCCAATTACGGCCAGGATGCGGAGATCACCCGTCTTGTCGACACCAGGGCTTTATACGTGAAGATCAAGAACAACCCCGACGGTTCCGAGCTTTATCTGAACACGGCCCAAACCAACCGGAGCAGCGTCCGTCCCCACGATAGCGACGGCGACGGGCTCCTGGATGAAGACCCGGCCGAGGACCTTGACGGCGATGGGTTCATCTTTCAGATGCGAAAAAAGGTCGAAGGGGGGAAAGGCGAGTATGTTATTGATCCTGACGACAAGTCGGGGAGGTTGATGAAGAGAGTCGGAAAAGGGAAAGGAGATTACCTGGTCTACAGCGAGGGCATGGATAACGACGGCGACGGCAAGTACAATGAGGACGGGATCGGCGGCCTGGACCTTCACCGGAACTATCCGGAGAACTGGCGGCCTGAGCCGGGGCTGGACAAGACCGAGCGGGGGCTGACCCAGATGGGGGCAGGAGCCTATCCCCTTTCCGAGCCGGAAACGCGGGCGGTGTTCCTCTTTCTGCTCCAGCATCCCAACGTCTCCATCGGGCAAACGATGGACACTGAGGTTCCCATGCATCTTCGTCCGCCCTCAACTTCACGGAGCGAGGAATCGATGATTCCCGAGGACCTGGCGTTTTACCGCCACTTCGACGAGCAGGGGAAAAAAATAACCGGCTATCCTTATGCCGGCGACGTTTATTGGGATTTTGCCAACATCGAGAGAGACGAATGGCATGATGACGATGAAGAGAGAGAGATAAAGGGCCGGCCTTTGTTCGGGCATTCGCCGGATTTCGGCTACTTTTATTATGGCTCCATCTGGTACGGGGATGAGCTCTGGTCCGGTGGAAAAGTCGTTGATTACAATAAAGATGGAAGGATCACCCCGCCGGAGATATTGCGCTGGAACGACGAGGCGCTCGGCGGCAAGGGATTCAAGAGCTGGGTCAAATACGCTCATCCCCAGCTTGGAGAGGTCGAGATCGGGGGTTTCAACCCTAAGTTCTTCCGGCAGAACCCGCCCGTGGAATTCCTCGAGGAATGGGCCAAGAAAGAAGCCCTGTTCAACTTGTTTCTGGCCAAGTCTCTTCCCCTGGTCAAGATCGTATCAGTCGATGTCCGGCCGGTCAAAAAGGAGCCCGGGCTCTATGAGGTTTCTGCCGTCTTCACCAATGAGGGCGTTCTGCCTACGGCCCTGGAGATGGCCAAGCGGGTCAAGATTGTGTCTCCTGACCGGGCCGAGATTGCCTTCCAGGATCAAGATATAGAGCTTGCAGACGGGAAACGAAAAGTGGACCTCGGCAATCTCAAATCAGGAGAAAAAAAGGAAGTCCGCTGGCAAATAAAGCCCGTCAAGAAAGAGGGGGCCGAGGTGGAAATTTCCATCCTATCGACCCGCGGCGGAGTCGAAAAAAAGAGAGTAAAAATCGGCTGAGATCAGTGCTCTCTATTTTTCCAGGCAGGACAAGAAGCATCCCGGAATCTTTAGCCGACGCGGAATTGGGAACCCTGACTGCGCCCGCATTACTTTTTATAATTTTGTGAATGGATGATCCTCTGAAGGCCACGAGGAACCTTTTGCCGCGGTCTTTCGTATCAATAGAGGGAGCAAATCTGGCAGAAGCGAAATGAGTAGAATTGGGAAGTGGATAGTCGGAGGTTGGGTGGCCTGCCTCTGCCTTCTTTTGGCGGGCTCTCTTTTTTCCAGCACCTCCACGACACCCATAGAAGTCCCCAGGGCGGAAAAGCCTCCTGTCCTCGACGGAAAGCTGGATGACGCGGTCTGGCAAGCGGCTCTCCGCCTGGCCGATTTCAAGACCTATGAGCCCGACTATGGCAAAGAGCCGCGCCAAAGAACAGAAGCCTACCTGCTTTATGATGCCGAAAATTTTTATGTCGCCTTCCGCTGCTACGACACCGAGCCCAACAAGATCAAAGGCAGCATCAGCAAACGGGATGCGATGTTTAGTGATGACTTTGCCGCGTTTCTCCTTGACATGTTCAATGATAAGCAAAGGGCATACGGCTTCATGATCAACCCTTTGGGAATCCAGGGCGACGGCATGATTAACGCCGACGGGAACCTGGACGATACGTTTGACATGGTCTGGTACAGCAAAGGGCAGATCGATGACCAGGGCTATACGGTGGAATGCCGGATTCCTCTGCAGAGCATCCGTTTTCCCGGCAAACAAACGATTATCATAGGCCTGTTTTTTTTCAGGCAGTTAGTCCGGTATTCGGAAATGGCCAGCGCCCCCGCCTATACTCCGGAGAGAGGGAGTGTGCTTTCCCAGTCCCAGCCCATTTCTGTCAGCGGGTTGAAATACAAGCGCGTGATCGAAATTCTTCCTGCCGTGACCTACGCTGACCGTCTGAGCATCCAGGAAGGCCGATTGAGGCGTGACGAGAAGTGGACCGATTTCAGCTTGACAGCGAAAGTCGGCCTGACATCCGATATCGTAACAAATGCCACTTATAACCCGGATTTCAGCCAGGTGGAATCGGACGCCGGGCAGGTCGACTTTAACGTGAGGTATGCCCTCTACTACCCTGAAAAGCGGCCTTTTTTTCTTGAAGGAATGGACAACTTCCTTTTTGCCGGGAATACGGAAGAAGCACCCCTCGTGGCGGTCGTGTATACCCGGAACATCATCGACCCCGTCTTCGGCCTGAACTTGACGGGCAAGGTCGGGAGCAAAAATACGATTGCCGCCATCTATGCCAGGGATGAATTGCCGGATGACCCAGTGGATACCCATCCGGATTTTGCCATTTTGCGCTTCAAGCGGACATTCACACAGGACAATTATATCGGTGGTTTTTATACGGCCAAAGAGCTTGGGGGAGGGTTTAACCGTGTCGCTGGCCTGGACGGCCGTATCCGCCTGTCCCAGGTGTCGTTTGGAGAGTACCACCTGTTCGGCTCGTTCACGCAGGCCTCCGGCAACAGTTCGATGTCCGATGGCCATGCTCTCGGCCTGAGATACGCTTACTACAGCCAGACTATCAACCTGGACGTCGGGTATCAAGATATCTCCCCGGATTTTCGCGTCGACACTGGTTTTGTCACCCGGACCGGTTTACGCAACCTCGCTCTTTTTGCCATGTATACGATCTTTCCCAAGTCCAAATTCTTCCAGCGGATCGAGCCCTTTTACTGGAGCTACCATCTCTATGATACGTCCTATAAAACGTTTGAGACCATCAATCTCCTGACCCTGCGCTTTCGATTGCCCCGGAGCAGCCAGTTCCGTATGGATACTATTTTGGGCAATGAAGTCTACGTGGGCCAAAAATTCAGCCGGAGCGGATTCGGATTCCAAGCTTTTAGTCAGCTGACCAAACAGTTTTACCTGGAAGGATTTTATCGGCAGAGCGGTGCCATTTTCTATGATCCCAAGGCCCCTTATCAAGGTTACGGAAACAGGGCCAGTGCTCTCGTGCAATACCAGCCCGGTGAAAAATTCGAATTTATTCTCAGCCTGACCTTCATCGATTTCTACCGCCAGTCGGATAAGCAAAAAATCTATGACTATGCCATCATCCGGAACCGGAACACCTTCCAGGTCAATAAGTATCTCTTTCTGCGGGCCATCTTCGAGTACAACACCTTTTATAAACGGCTGGTTGTGGACGGCCTCGTGTCCTTTACCTATATTCCGGGCACAGTCTTTTATTTGGGCTACGGCTCAGCTTTTGAGAGGTCGGAGTGGACGGGCACGGAGTACATCCCGAGCACGTCTTTCATGGAGACGCAGCGAGGGTTCTTCTTTAAGGTGTCCTACCTCTGGCGCTGGTAAACGCGGGCGGGTCCTGTCCGCGGTTCACCCCCGGCGCCCTCGCGGTCAATCATGTTGTTTCCAGAGCCAAAGACCGGGGCATCAAACGCTCGGGGCGGCGGGGGGCCCCCGAACCACGCCACCCTCCCCTTCTATCTGCATAAGACTATCACGGAATTGGA
>CAZOKP010000023.1:0-32866 GCA_964580435.1 uncultured Eubacteriales bacterium | reverse complement strand
CGTCGACGCAGGGATTTTCAGTCCCTCGCTCTACCGACTGAGCTACCTCGCCATGTATGAGTCGGGAGCTCAACTCCACGAAGCGGTCATTAGTATATTTTTCCGCTTGCCGAAAGTCAACCAGGAAGTCGACGCCTTATTCATCTCATAACTCTGGAGTAAAGTCATGGCTGCTCTTGACGCGCAGGGGAACTCGTGCTACGTTCAGTCGAAAATGAAGATTGCCGCGCTTCTTCCCCATGTCGAGGTTTTCGGCGGGGTTCGCCGCTACCTGGAAATCGGGAGCGAACTGACCAAAAAAGGTCACACCTTTGTCCTTTTCACGCCCACGGGAGAGAAGCCTCAATGGCTCGAGTTTATCGGGACCGTCAGGCCTTTTGAAGCTGTGGAAAATGATCACTTTGATGTCGGCCTCTCCAGCGAATATTCTATTCTTCCTTATTTTGACCGTCTTCGGGCCAAGGCCAAGTTTTTTTATTTTCTTCTCAAAGGTCACAAGAAGGAAAAAGAAGTCGTCCGCAAGACATTTCATTTTCTCGGGAATTCAGAGGGAATTTGCCGTCGCCTCGAGAAAAAATACGGGATTCATTGCTTTCGCGCTCCCGGGGGCATAAACCCAGAAATCTTCTATCCTGTTGAAAAGGCCCCCGCTCCTTCGAAGACCGCCGAGAACGCTTTTAGGATCCTTTGTTACGGCCGGATCTACAAAAAGAGGAAGGGAGTTAGACACGTCATCAAGGCCGTCGAGAAACTTTATCGAAGGTTTCCGCGCCTCGAGCTCATCTTTTTCGACAGCCTTGTGGGCGAGGACCGTCTCGATCCCCGATCCCTTATTAAAACGTCCGTCCCTCACGAATTTCACCTCAACCTTCCCCAGAGCCGGATGGCCTGGCTGTTCTCTCAGGCCGACCTCTTTGTCAGCGCCGAGAGGCGCGCCGGATGGGCCAATACAGCTGCCGAAGCCATGGCCTGCGGGCTTCCTGTCGTCTGTACACCGAGCGGAACAGGGGACTTTGCCTTCCATGGCCAGACAGCCCTTATCGTCCCTTGTGCCAACCCCTATTTCCTCGGCCGCGGGATCAAGCGATTGATTCTGGATGAGGAGCTGCGTTCCCGGCTGGCCCGCGCCGGGCATGATAAGATCAGAGAATTCACTTGGGAAGCGCTGGCCGGCCGGCTTGAAAAGATATTCAAGGCGGTGCTCGGCGCCCCCGACCAGGGAACCACGCTCTGAAAACACCCTCCTCAAATTGAAATAGCCTACCCGTTGTGATATCCTTTGCCCTGGAGGACGTGTGAATGGATGAAAACGAACTGAAAAAGCGGATGCTCAAAGAGAATTCCGCCTTCAAAAAGCTCTTCGTAGAGCACCAATCTTGTGAAAAGAGGCTTGAGAAATTCAAAAGCAAGAGCTTTCTGACAGAGCAAGAGGCCCTTGAGGAAAGAGAGCTCAAGAAGCGCAAGCTCGCCCTCAAGGATAAAATGTACCTTCTGATGAACGAGTTCAGAAAGTCGCTCTGAGCCGGCAGACGGGAGAAATGAAACTCCAGAAAAGGTTCCGGGTCGGCCTGATCGGAACAGATTCCCTGCGCGGGAAAGAGATCAAGGGCGTGCTCAGCGTCAAGAAATTCCCCCTGACGCACATCGAATTCTTTGACCCGGATGTCAAAGAGGAATACAGTAAGATAACCCAGTTTCAGGATGAGCCCAGGGCCATCCATCGTCCCACCTCTGACCTGCTCGACGGCCTCGACCTTGTCTTTCTGGCCGCGGACAAAGAGACCAACCGCACTTTCGGTCTACTGGCCAAAGAAAAGAAATTCCAGGCCATCGATCTCGGAGAAACCTTCGGCAACCAGCAGAAGGTCCCGGTTATTGTAGCCGGAGTCAATGACGACGTCATCGCCACAAAGCGTTTTCCTCTCATCCTCAATCCACACCCTGTAACGATCATCCTCGCTTCGCTCTTCCACCAGCTCATCACCGCATTCGGCGTTTCCAAGGCTGTGGCGTTCGTCCTCCAGCCGGCCTCTGCCTTTGACGAGTCTGGTATCGACGAGCTGGCCAGCCAGAGCACCGCTTTGCTTTCAGGAGCCTCCCCGAGGAAAAAAGTCTTTAAGGAGCAGACCGCCTTCAACATCCTCTCTCATACCGAGGCGCCGGACGCCAACGGGTTCTCCTGCAGAGAAAAGAACATCACCGCGGAAATAAAAAGAGTCCTGGCTCTTCCTGATTTTCCGATTTCCTTGTCCATTGTCCAGGCTCCGGTTTTCCATACATACTCCATCATGGCCTATGTGGAGCTGGGTCGAGAAGCGGGCATCAAGGATTTGGAAAGCCTTTACAAAGAAAACCCTCGTTTTAGGGTCAACGCCACCAGCGCCTCCTGTCCTTTTTCTTCGATCTCCGTGGCCGGAAAAGAGCAGATCTTCATCGGGCAGATCAAGAAAGAAGACGCTTTCCCCAATGCTTTTTGGATTTGGACGGTGACCGATAACCTGACCCGGGGTTCGGCCCTGAACGCCCTGGAGATCGCCCGGATAATTTTTGCCTCGAGGTCGCACGAACCCTCTTCGAAATGAAAGATATATTTGCGCTTTTTAAGCTTGCCCTCCAAGAGAAAAAGCTTCTTATCCTTTCTTTCGCCTCCTCGGTCTTCGTGGCCTTCTTTACCTATGTTTTTGTCAATCTCGTTCAGCCGATCATGGACAAACTCTTCCAGCTCACTTCCCAAGGAGGGCCGCCCAAGGCCCGGTTCATGGACTTCCTCTTCAAGTCCCTTCATATCAACGAAGAGCAACTGGTCAGGTTTCTGCCGCTGCTTGTGCTCGTCGTCATCTTCGGCAAGGGTCTCTTCACCTTTATTTCGTCTTTTTTCATGAAGGCGGTCGGGCACCGCGTCGTCAAGAGGATGCGCGATGATCTGTACCGGCACCTGATCTACCAGTCCTCGGGCTTTTTCGACACGAGACTCACCGGGGACCTGATGACCCGCCTGACGAATGACGTCGATAAAATCCAGCAGGGCATCTCGGGGAGCATGGCCGACTTTATCGAGGAAGTCTTTATTCTCTGCGCCCTCCTCGTCGGCATTTTTGTGATTGATTGGCGCCTGTCCGTCGTCTCCATTGTTGTCACTCCGCTCGCGGTCATTCCCTTAGCCGCCTTCAGCCGCCAGGTCAAAAAAAAGAGCCTTGTAGGGCAGAGGAAAATGTCTCAGATCTACAACTTGATCTATGAGACCATCACGGGAAACCGGATCATCAAAGCGTTCACGACCGAAGACTTTGAGATCAAGAAGTTTCTTCAAGCCACGGCGAGCTACCTCAAGACGAGCCTAAAGTTGTCCTGGATCGGAAGCCTCTCTTCGCCTTTCATGGAGTTCATCGGCGGAATCGTCGGCGCCTTCATCCTTTATGTCGGCACGCGCAGGATCGCTCAGGGAGCCATCAGCCCCGGCGATTTCGGCGCTTTTGTCTTTGCCATCTTCATGATGTACACGCCCATCAACCGCCTTAACCGCGCCAATAACGTTATCCAGGCCTCTGGCGCTTCTTATCAGCGACTCCGGGAATTGCTCGACATTCCGGCTCAGATTCAGGACAGTCCCGCGGCCTACCCTCTCCCGCCCGTGAAAGGACGGGTGAAGTTCCAGGACGTTTCCTTCTGTTACAACGAAGCCCGGCCCACCCTGTTCGAAGTTAATCTTGAGGTCCTTCCGAATGAGACGGCCGCTTTTGTCGGGCTGAGCGGCGCCGGAAAGACTACCATCATCAACCTTCTGACCCGTTTTTATGAACCGACCTCAGGAAGAATTACCATTGATGGAATAGACATCCGGGATGTCACGCTCATGTCCCTGCGTTCACAATTGGGGTTGGTGACCCAGGAGACCATCCTTTTTAACGACAGTGTCCGCAACAATATCGCCTACGGGTTGGAGAACATCCCTTGGGAAAGGGTCATCGAAGCGTCCAAGGCTGCCAAAGCCCACGAGTTCATCATGGAGCTTCCCCAAGGATATGATAGCCAGATCGGGGAGAAAGGCTGCCTGCTCTCGAGCGGGCAGCGTCAGCGGCTGGCCATCGCCCGGGCTTTGCTCAAGAACCCCCCTCTGCTCATCCTGGACGAGGCCACTTCGGCCCTGGACACGGAATCGGAGAGGCTCATCCAGACGGCCTTGGCCAACGCCATGAAAGACAGGACGACTCTGGTCATCGCCCATCGCATATCGACCATCCGCAATGCCGACAGGATATTTGTCGTGGACAACGGGCGCATCGCCGAGTCCGGCAGCCACGATGAACTCTACGAGCGGAACGGGATCTACAGGAAGCTCTATGACCTGCAGTTTCCGGAAGAAGAGGAGGCCAACCCTTGAAGAGCATGACAGGTTACGGAGAGAGAAGCTTCGAGGCTCCGGGACTTCGCGCCAGGATCAGTATCAAGAGCCTCAATCATCGTTTTTTTGACTGGAACTATAAAGGCGCACCTCTGGGTGAAGTCGAGAACAAGTGGAGGGCGATGGCGCAAAAGAGACTCAAGAGGGGCAGGCTCGAAATCGCGCTTGACCTGACCGTTCTGGGCCCGTCCGGCTGGGAAATTTTCATCGATGAGGAGCTTCTGCAAAAGATCCTCTTGACGCTGGGAAAGGCTTCTGCCCGGCTCGGGAAGACGGTCAATTTTTCCGCGGACAATCTCTTCCGGATCCCTCAGGTCATCGAGCTGAAGAGAAAGAACCTCTCCGCCGAGGCCGTCGCCTT
Source organism: uncultured Eubacteriales bacterium (assembly GCA_964580435.1). Lineage (GTDB taxonomy): Bacteria > Acidobacteriota > Aminicenantia > Aminicenantales > UBA8522 > CAZKEW01. The sequence continues at coordinate 28,103 of CAZOKP010000023.1, read as the reverse complement.
TTTGGAGAAGAGTTTTAAAGAGACATTGAGCGATGTCATGCGGGAAAGAAGCCGCGAAGGAAGGGAGACCGCCCAACAGGTCAAGCGCCATCTCCGCCGGGTCAGGCAGGCCCTGAGGCGCATAGAACGCTTGGCCAAGAAGCAGCCTCTCTTCATCCGCGAAAAATTGGAGCAGCGGCTCAAGGCTGTAAACGCTGACCTCGTCGCTCAGGACGGGAAAATGGGAGAGGAGGTGGCCTATCTGGCCCAGAGAGTGGATATCGCCGAGGAAATCCTGCGGCTGAGAAGCCACATCGATTCTTTTGAAAGATTGACCCTAGACGACAAGGACGAGCCCGTCGGAAAGATGCTGGATTTCATTTCCCAGGAAATTTTCCGGGAGGCCAATACGATCAACTCCAAGAGTCAGGATATCAACATCACCAACGAGAGTTTAGCCATCAAGGGAGAGGTGGAAAGCATCCGTCAGCACGTCCAGAACATAGAGTGAGGCAAAATCCATGATCTACGTGGTTTCAGGCCCATCGGGATGCGGAAAATCAACCCTGATTCGTCGCGCCTTGGCCGACCTCAAGGATGTCCATTTTTCCGTATCTCATACTACCCGGGAAAGGAGAAAAAGAGAAACGGAGGGAAAAGACTACTACTTCGTCAGCCGGGAGAAATTCGAAAGGATGGCGGGGCGGAAAGAATTTATCGAGTGGGCCGTGGTCCACGGCGCCCAGTACGGCACATCCAAGAAAGAGCTGAAGAGAGCGGGAAAAAAGAGGGACGTGATCCTGGATGTTGATGTCCAGGGAGCGATGCAAGTCAAGGACAAGATCAGGAAGGCTATTCTCATTTTTATCCTGCCGCCCCGTTATGGGGAGCTCAAAAAGAGGCTGGAAGCCAGAGGACTGGATTCTGTTGCCGCTATCAAAAGGAGGCTGGCCCGGGCCAGGCAAGAAATCTGGTCGTATACGCGCTTCGATTACATCGTCATCAATGATGAGCTCGAAAAGGCGGTCGCCGACCTGGAATCCATCATCAGGTGCCATCGCTTACGCCTGCCAGCCTGCAAAAAAGAGATGAAGTCCATCCTTACGAGCTTCCGCTAAGGAGACCCGTTCAAAGAGACGGAAGGGGAGAATCCGATGAAAAAAATAGCCTTGGGCGTAACGTCCTCGATAAGTATCTACAAGGCCTGTGAGGTCTTGCGCGGATTCCAGAAAAAAGGGGTTAAGGTTCAGGTGGTCATGACCCGGAATGCCACTCATCTCATCGCCCCTCAGCTTTTCAGCGCCCTGGCTGGCCGGAAGACCATCGTTGACCTCTTCGAAGAGGACTATCAGGATGAGATCGCTCACGTCTCCTTGGCTGATGAAATTTCGCTCCTCCTGGTGGCTCCTGCGACGGCCAACATCATCGGCAAGTTCGCCTCGGGCGTGGCTGATGATTTCCTGTCCACGCTTTTCCTGGCCGTCCGCTGTCCCGTGCTTATCGCTCCGGCCATGAACGAGGCGATGTATCTCCATCCTCAAACCCAGGCCAATATCCAGGACCTCTGCGTCTCGGGCGTTGAGTTCATCCTGCCCGAGAAAGGCTATTTGGCCTGCCAGGAGGAAGGGTGGGGGAGGCTGGCTTCGCCCGAAAAAATCGTGGCTGAGGGCTTGGCGCTCCTCGATAGGAGCGAGCGCTTAAAAGGCAGGAAATTCCTCATCACGGCCGGGCCCACGCGCGAGCCGCTCGACCCGGTTCGATTCCTCTCGAACCGCTCCTCGGGCAAGATGGGCTATGCCGTGGCGGCTGAGGCTCTCCGCTGGGGAGCGGATGTCACGCTTATCACCGGACCGACGGCCCTGATGCCTCCGGCCAAGGCCGAGCTGAGAAAAGTTGAAACGGCGGAGGAAATGGCGCGAGAAGTGAAGAAGTGCTTTCCCCGGGCGGATGTCTTGGTGATGACGGCGGCCGTCTCGGATTTCAAATTCAGCTCGATATCTCCTCAAAAGATAAAAAAGCAGGAGGCGTCGCGGAGTATTGAGCTTGCCCCGACGAAAGATATCCTGGCGACGGTGAGGCAGAAGAGAGGAAGAGATAAGAAAATCGTCGTCGGTTTTGCGGCCGAGACAGAGAATGTCAAGGCTAACGCCCAAAAAAAATTAAGAGAGAAAAAGCTCGACCTCATTGTGGCCAACAATGTCTCCCAAGAAGGCAGCGGGTTTGATTCGGACCTGAACCAAGTCACCCTGATCGACAGGCAAGGGGGCGTTTTCGAGTCGGGGAAACTGAATAAACGGGACATTGCCCGCCTCATTCTGGAAAAAATAGAGGTGATGTTTGGGAAAAAAGGCTAAAGACGTCGTCGACCACATTAAAGAGGAACTCGACTATCTTTCTGACCTGGGAGTGGAATTTGTCTTTTCGGCCGATAAAGGAGGTAAAAAGGGGCCGGCCGTCCTTCGTTCTCTTGAAGAGAAGATCCTCCGTTGCACCTTGTGCCCTCTTTCGGTGGGGAGGAAAAACGCTGTGCCGGGGGAAGGGCATTCCGGCGCCAGGCTCATGTTTGTCGGCGAGGGCCCCGGGGCAGAAGAAGATATCCAGGGGAGGCCCTTTGTCGGCAGGGCCGGTCAGCTGCTGACCAAGATCATCGAGGCCATGAAATTTCGTCGGGTTGAGGTTTACATCACCAACGTGGTCAAGTGCCGTCCCCCCAACAACCGGACTCCTGTCCGCCAAGAAATCGAGAAATGCAAGCCCTACCTGCTGGCGCAGATCGAAGCCATCCAACCGGAAGTGATCGTGTCTTTGGGAAAAGTGGCCACCGATTTTTTTGTTCCATCGGCCGCGGGGATGAGCCTCTTGAGGGGGAATTTCCGCGAATACGGCAAGATCCAAGTCATGCCCACGTTCCATCCGTCCTATCTCGTCAGGAACGAGGGCGATAAGAAGATCAAAAAGCTCGTCTGGCAGGATATGCAGAAAGTTATGGTCGCCCTCGGCAAAAAATGACTCTTTATGCGGAAGTCGTTCTTCCCCTTCCTCTTGATCGGGCCTTTACTTACTCTGTCTCCCCGGAACATGGAGAAAGGCTCTGTCCCGGGATGAGAGTTCTCGTCCCCTTCGGGGAGAGGATGCTCACTGGGTTCGTCGTCGGTATCAGAAAAAGAAGAAGGGGGCAAGACCTCAGACTTAAAACGATCGCCGAGGTGTTGGATGAGTCGCCCATTTTTTCTCCAGCCCTCCTTTCCTTTACCAAGAAGCTGAGCCGTCACTTTTTTTGCCCTTGGGGCGAGATCCTCCAGGCCGCGGTTCCCTCTTCCTTCATCCTGCGAAGCAGGGCCTCTGTTTCCTTGACCGCAAAGGGGAGAGAAGCCTTGGAGAAAAGCCTGCTTTCCGATGAGGAAAGAGATGTGGCAACCTGGCTCAAACAGAAGCCGTACACGTTGAGGTTTTTGCAGAAAAAAACCCGGACGAAAAATCTCTCTGCTTTGGTGGCACGCCTGGAGCAAAAAGAGCTTGTCCTGGTCCGGAAAGAAATCAAGCGTGTGAGGAGGAAAACAAAGACCGAGCCTGGAGTCCGGCCTACTCAGCTAGAGCTTGATTTCACCCTGGATGAGCCCTTGCGCCGGGCCGGGGAATCCATTGCCGATTCCCTGGCGCGAAAAGTCTTCTCCCCTTTCCTGTTGTATGGCTCGCGGTCGCGGCGGGAAGCTGTCTATTTCGACCTTATCAGAAGGACGCGTTCAGGCGGGGGAAGAATTCTGTATCTGATCCCTGAGATCTCCCTTACGCCAGCTCTTCTTGACAAATTGGAGAAAAGGCTCGGCGAAGCCGCGGCCGTACTGCACAGTGAGATGACAGAGAAAAGGAGAGAGCTGGACTGGCAAAAAATTAAAGAGAACCGGGCTGAGGTCGTGGTCGGACACCGGTCGGCTCTTTTTTCTCCTATCGAGAACCTGCGCCTGATCATCGTCGACGAAGAGCAGGACGAATCTTATTCCCAGCAGGAAAGCGCCTCTTACGATGTCCGGACCGGGGCCTGGTTGAGAGCCAAAGAAGATAACGCGACTCTGATTCTTGGAAGTTCCGAACCCACAGTGGAGGCCTATTACAGGGCCCAAAAAGGCCGTTATCTCATTGACCTAGGGACAGAGACGCGGAACGCCAAGGTGGCTTTGGCTGACAGCCGGAAGGACGGAGGCATCATCTGCCGTCCGCTCATGCTGAAGATCAAGGAGCGACTGGAACACAAGCAGCCCGTGCTTCTCTTTCTCAATCGTCGCGGCTACGCTTCCTATCTCAAGTGCGCGAGATGCGGCTATGTTCCTCAGTGCGTCCGCTGTGACCTGGCTCTCTCTTATCATAAGAAAGAAGGGAAACTGGTCTGCCATTACTGCCGCTATTCCACCCCGCTGGCGGATACGTGCCCTCGATGCGCAAGCCGCCTCATCGGGAAAAGGGGGGCGGGAATCGAAGCGGTCGCCGAGGAATTGAAGAAAAATCTTCCGCACAACCGGGTGGAAATCTTTGCCGCCGATGAGGCTGGCCGGAAAGAAGACAAAGCCAAGCTTGTCCGCGGGTTTATTCAGGGCGAAATCGACCTCTTGGCCGGCACGCAGCTGCTGGCCCATCAGGCCGACTTCCCACCTGTGTCCTTCATCGCCGTTCTCCATCCCGAACTGATGCTGAACTTGGCCGATTTTCGCTCCGGCGAGAAGGCGTTCCAGTCCATAGTCAGGGACCTCAGCTTTCTACGTAATGATGAAAAGGCAGAGGCCCTGATCCAGACCGATTCTCCTGAACACTTCAGCATCCGGGAGGCGGCTCGCGGAGATTATCGGGCTTTTTATAACCAAGAGATTAAGTATCGGCGGTTGATGAACTATCCGCCCTTTTCCTGTTTAGCGGAGGTCTTCTTTCTTGGTGAAAATTTGCGCCGAGTGGCGGAACAGTCGAGAGGATTTGCCGAGCGGATTAAGAATTCTGGAGAAGACATCAAGGTTTTTGGCCCGGCCCTGGCGTCCGTTTCCAAGAGGAGAGGACTTCATCGAGTTCAGGTGAGCTTGAAGGTCCGGAAAAAGAGCACCATGGATAGAGTTTTAACATTTGCTTTGAAAGGGGTCAAATTAAAAACGTCGACCTTTCTCTTCGGTTAAGAAGAGAAGTTCTCCCCCTGGTCGGGCCTCTCTTACTGGAACCGGAAGTTCTGTATTGTTACGTCCTCATAAACGCTCTGAGTGAGCTGGACCCGAATGGTTACGGTTGTGCCCGCGCTGGGGACAGCGGAATAAATGGGGCCGACATAAGTTACCGAGGCGATCCCGTTCTGGTTCGTCTTGGCAAAGATGCTTCTTGTCCCGTCAGCGAATATGCCGATTTCATCCTGGAGAATGAAATAAACGGGGCAGTCTCTGACAGGAACGCCTCCCTTATATGCCGTTGCCCGGATTTCCGCGGTGGGCGGATTGACTCCGGCTGAGAGGACGTCGGGAATGGCCTGCGCGGCAAAAGCGATCTAGTCGGTATCCCGGACAAAATAGACCGGAGTTTTCTCGATGATAAATTGTGAACCTTGCCCGGCTGCGGTTGCTCGGATATAAAGATATCCGTCTGCGGCTATCTCTCCGGACAGAGGACCGTAATAGTTGACACTCGTTGCCCCTGAGCCGTCTGTGACCTTCGATTGCAGGGACAGATAGCCTTGGAAATAGCCGAGGTCAACCTTGGCCCCGTCACCATCGACGATCTCAAAGTATATTGTCTGACCGGAGAGGGGGGTGCCATCGTATTTTTTCAAACTCGCCGTGATGACGGAGATCTGGCGCGTGGTGAGGCCGGCGACGAGAACGTTAGGATTGGCGTTCAGGCTCAGCAGGATGGCAAAGGAAGAAGGGCCTGTCGGAGAAGGTTCTTTGACAGCGTCTCTGCACGAAGTGACAACGAAAGCCGACAAGACCAAAGACAAGGTAATGAAGACAAGCGTTTTGTTCTTTTTCATTTTAGTCACCTTCATTAGAAAAGTGTTGGCGCCGCCTCTGTATCCGCATAATTGGCGAAGAAAATGGCCAGATGGCCCGTGGTTGTAACAGTCCTGCTCGCCAAATCCTGACCGTAGAAATCGATCCTCGCCGTGACTTGCAGGACCCCTTCGGCTCGAAGGTCGGCCAGCGCAACGAGCGGCGGCTCGAGCTTGGCCACTTCCCTAACCACGACGAGGGAAAATGTGGCCGACGAACCCGACTTGACTAAAACAGAAAGAGAGCCTTCGAAAGGATAGGGAACATCCACGCCGGGAACATTTTTCCCGTCCGTCCGGGAATAAGAGACCATATACCGGGTCACGAGAATATCGCTGTACTGCGAAGTCCCCAACAGGGGGTCGGGGTCAAGAGTCGCTGCACTCAAGGTCGCGGCGGCCGTATCAGCTGTAACTGTGTTATTATTCAGGAGCACATCGGACTGGAGGTAGTTGGCCGCCTGGCCGCTGATGTCTGTCCCCTGAATGTTTTCGACAGTGAGTATGCTGGCGGATTTCGAATGGTTTTCTATAGGGTTACAGGAGGTGAAGAGGAGGATAGCTGAGACAATCACGACTATGCTTAGGATTTTTGTTGTGTTTTTCATTGTGGCACCCCTTATTTAATTATCCGAGGAGTGATAAAGATGAGTAACTCCCGATTGGTTTTCGTTCGCGCAAAGCTCTTAAAGAGATTCCCCAGGATAGGAATGGAATGAAGAAAAGGCACTCTCTCCCGGGTAATAGAATCTTCAGACCTGTAGATGCCGCCGATGACGGTTGTCCCGCCATCGGGTATCATGACGGTCGTTTTGGCGCTCTGGGTCGTGATCGGAGGAATTCCGTTGACCAGGTTGGCGAAATCAGCCGCGTTGTTCTGGATTTCCAGGGTCATGATGATGGTCCCCTCGGCTGTGATCTGAGGTGTGGCCCTGAGCTCCAGAGCGGCGTTGACATACCGAGTGGTGACCGTGAAGTTGGCTACGGTCTGAACAGGGATCTGACGACCCTGAACGATATTGGCTTCTTGGTTATTCTGAGTCGTGACCTTCGGGGAAGAGATGATCCGTCCCTGGCCGGATGTTTCCAGAGCGGAGATGGCAAGATCCAGCCGGAATGTATCCAGAACATTGGCAAAGGAGAAACCGACGGCTGTGGTAAAAGCAGGGGCGGGGAGGTTGATGGCATATCCTCCGAGCGGGCCGCCGATCCCCTTGGTCACGATGCCCTTGGGAATAAGGGAGCCGTCAGCCAGGATCTTGTTGGGAAACGCGAGGCTGGTCTGATTTCCGTAGTAAGGATCGGCGATGCCACGGAACCCCCATTGAATGCCGAGGTTGCGGACGAACGTTGATGTCGCCTCGACGATTCTCGCCTCGATAGAGACCTGGGGAGTCGGCGTGTCGAAAACGGTAATCAGTCTCTCCAGCAGGTCCAGGTTTTCCTTGACGTCAGCGATGATCAGCGTGTTTGTCCTTTCGTCGATGGTGATTTCGCCCCGCGGCGATTTTTTGGTGGACAATAACGCCATGACGTCCCTGGCTTTGGCGTAGGAAAGGGTTATGGTTTTGACGATCAGAGGACCGGCCTGCTCCTTGCTTTCGCGGAGCTTTCTTTGGTCTTCATCTTCTCTCGTCAGGACGCTGACAGGAGCGATGCGGAGGACATTGCCCTCGAGCACTTTTCCGAGCTTGTTATTCCTGAGGAGGATATCGAGAGCCTGGTCCCAGGGAACGTCCTCGAGGTTGCAGGTGACGACGCCTCTGACCTCGGGGTCAAAAACAACATTCAATTTGGCAAAATCTCCAAGATAGAGGATGACGTCTCTCAGGTCCGCGTCCTTGAATTTCAGAGTGATGATTTCGCCCGTATACTTAACTTGGGCTTCGGCGATCGTTTTGGGCTTGTATCGTTCCTCCTGCTGCTGGGTTTGGGCCAAACTTAAATCACTTGTTGCCTCCTGCTTTGGAGCAGCCGGAGCATTGTCACGGTTAGACTTTTCACCGTTGGCTTTTTTCTCGCCGTTCGGTTGAGCAGCCGGTTTCGGCTCCTCAGCGGGGCGGCTGTCCTTCTGCTTCGGGGTGCTCACCGCGGACGGAGGAGAGGCAACTGGTTTCTGGGAAACCGGTGTGCTTGAGGCGGTCAGGATCTGGCTCTTGTCCTTAAAGAACGAGACGACGATTTCGTCGTTCTCAGAGCGAAGATCATAGAATTTTGGCTCATTCAGGTTAAAGACCATACGGGTGATCGAATAGGGATTGCTCAGCTGATATTGTGCGACTTTCACTTTTTTCAAACCGTATTTTTCGACAGGAATGACAGAGGCGGGTTCTCCGTAGATCGTGTTGAGCACGTCCACGACCAGACGGAGGGGATTTTCGAGAGTGAAAACCTGGTAGACGGCCTGGTCGCTGAGCTTGGCTTTGAACTGGAGCTGGTTGTCTTTTTCCTCAATATTCGGCTTCTCCATAACGACCGGAACACCCTCTTTCTTATCCAGCATTTGCTGAGCTTCAGGTTCGATGACATATTCTCCCTGTCCTTTTTGGACTTTGTTCAGCTCGATGACCGTCGTGTTGTCGTTTCCAAACACACGGTAGGGGACCTGCTCGCGCAGCTGAACAAGGAGACGGGCCTGATTGTTGTCCGCCTTCTCCATGTTTATGCTAACGACGAGCTGCGGATCTCCCAATTGGACAGGGGGCTGGGCCGCGCTGTTGACTTGGTCGAGTTCTAGGACAAGGCATTCCTTAGAATAATAGGTATTCACAGGGGAAAGGAGAGCATTCGTATCGAGGATGATTCTTGTGTTTAATTTTCCCGGCTGGACCGTGATCTTATTTATAGTGACAAGTGCTGAAGAATTTTGAACTGCACCGGCGATGAAGGACAAAAGGCCGAACACTGCGAGAGGCAGCAAAAATGTTTTCCTTTTCATGGTTAACGCTCCTCCGGATTTATTTCTTTGATAATATCCTTGGGCTTTGTCAGGGGAATCCCCCGCTCGTTGGTTTTTCGGAAAACCACCTGGCTTTCGTTGATGGACAGGATGAATCCATCAGAGAGTTTGTCCCCAACTCCGAAATAATAAGGAAATCCTTGAGGGCCGCTGAGGATAGCCGTGAATTTGTTCTTGAACTTCGCGATCCCGATGAGGCTGATGTCATCAATAAAAAGTTGGGGAGCGCCCCCGGGCATTGTTTTTTCTTTGAGCTCTTTCCCGCCCAGTAGATTCTTAAAGGGGTCTCTCCGTCCGGCCGGGTCGTAGGTCGTAACAACGGCTTGGGAATCGGAGAGGATTTCTTTCTCGGGAGAGGTTTTCTGCTCCTGAGAAAAAAGGAGGCTCGAACCCGCTAGGAGGAACCCCATCGAGAACAGAAGAATGCATGTCTTTTTCATCTTGCTTGCCTCGTCTCGTTCAGGCTCGCCTGGGGAGCGGCGGCCTCTTCCATGAACATATAGGTCTTGGCGGTGAAATTGGAGGAGATGGTCGTTTCCTCCGTCTGGTTGGCGAGGGCCTTCAGAGCAAAGTTCTCGACGTTGAAGAGCCGGTCGAACTTGCTCAGCCGGTCAAAAAAGGAAGCCAGGTTGTGGTAATTTCCCCTGATTTCGATCACGATCGGCCACTCCGAGTAAAACTCCCGGTTGATTTCTCCCTTGGGAGTGAACCTAATGATATCCAGCCGCGAATCGAACGCCATCTGCTGGATCCTCCGCAGGATGACGTCGATTTCTTTTTTCACGGGGATAATTTTCTCGAGATCCCTCAACTCTTCGGTGAGCGTGGCCAGCTCGGCTTCGATCTTGTCCAACTGTTTTTTCTGCTCCTGGAGTTTGGCGACTTCAGCCTCCACCTTCACTCTGTCTGCCCTAATTCTCTGCAATTCCGCGTTCTGGGGCTTGAAATAGACGAAGAAGGCGAGTCCAAAAATGACGATTGCTAAAATGATATAAGCATACCAAGGCCAGTATTTCATCGTCTTCACCTTTTCCTTGGTTTGGGTTTAGGTTTCGCTTTTGCCGCAGGCTTTTCCTGAGGCAGTGCGCCCTCGGGCAGGACATAGTTCAGAGTCAAGGAGAATTCAAGGTATTGAGCGCTCCGGCCTGATTTCTGGATGGACGAGATGAGGTTGACATTGGCGAACGAGGGACAGTTCTGAAGATTGTAGATGAAATCGGCGATCAGGTTGTTCGAGAGAGCGTTCCCTTTCATCTGGATCATCTGACCTTCATAAGAGAAATCGATCAGCCAGACCCACTCGGGAAGCCTTGTGCTGACCTCATCCATGATCTTGACGGCGGTGGCTTGCTGCGCTCTCAATTGTTTGATGAGGTTGATCTTCCTCTCGAAGACAGCTTTTTGCTTTTCCAGCTCGTCCAGCTTGGCGACAACGTACTGAAGCTTTTGCTTCTCGGCCTGGGCGGTCTGGAGTCGAGCTTTTTCTTGGCTGATCGCTCTTTTCTGCAAGAAGAATGCCGCGGCAAGGACGACGATGATCAGGAGAATGATGACTGTGGTGAGGGGGAAGGCTTTTTTTGCCCCGATTTCCGGCCCTGGAAGAGCAGGCCCTTCCTTGATTTCTTTTGTTTCCGGCTTTAAGAGGTTGATCCTGATCATTTTTATTTTTCCACCTTCCGAGCAGCCAGCCCGACGGCCACGCCAAACAGAGCGGCCATTTCCTGAGAGTAAACCGGGTCCAGTTTCTTTTCGTCATAATGGACATCACGGAAGGGGTTGAACAGTTCCGTCTTGATGTTGAACTTCTGCTCGAAGGAGCTGGCGATATTCCTCAGATGGGCCAGACCGCCACTCAGATAGATTTGTTCGATTTTCTTCTCTCTTTTTTCTCCAGCTTCATAAAAAGAGAAGGTTTTATCGATCTCATCGAGGAGGTCTTTGAGGTTGAAGGCGATGACCTCGTCCACTTTTTCGGGAGGAATAGCCTTGTTGGGGATCCCCTTCAGCAGTTTTTCGGCGTCATCGAAGCTGATATTTAGCTCTTTGCGCATGTTTTCGATGAAGAAGAACCCGCCCAGGGAGAGATCGCGGAAGAGCTGGGCCATGCCCCTTTCGATGATGGCGACATTGGTAATGTTGGCGCCGATATTGATGATGGCGGTGATCTTGGACTGGAAGGTCTCCGGGTAGTTGACTTCCAGGGAGTTCTGGAGGGCGAAGACATCCACATCGATAGCCACCAGATTCTTGCGGGCCTGGTTGACGACGTTGCTGTAATTGGCGATCTTGTCTTTTTTGGCCGCGACGAGAAGAATATCCAGGTTTTTCTCTTCCGCTCCCTGCGGGGGCCTGAGAATGGCATAATCAACGTTTGTTTCCTCATAGGGATAGGGAATGTTGTGCTTGGCCTCCCAGACGATCGATTCGGCCAACTCCCCTTTTTCCATCGCGGGCAGGGAGATTTTTTTGATGATGACGGAGTTTCCGGATACGGAGATGGCCACATTCCTGCTCTTGAACTTGTTCTCATCAAAGATCATTTTGATGGTCTCGACAACGGCCGTGGAATCGATGATCGTCCCCTCGACGATGGCGTCGTGAGGCAGCAACTCATGTCCGATTTTCATGACCTCAAAAACGTCCCTGTCTCTCTTCTTTTTGACGCTCAGCTCGACGGCCTTGATCGAGTGAGAGCCGATGTCCAGTCCGACGATTCCTTTTTCTTGACTGAAACCTAACATTTTTCTTCCTACCTTTTATAGTTTATATCAGTTTGAGAAAATAAACTTCCCTTTTTTAAGTTTTTCCCGGAGGTTCTTCTCTACGATCTCAGGAACCAGGTCCTCGACGCTACCTCCGAGCAGAAAAACTTCCTTGACCAGCCCGGAGCTGAGGAACGAGTAATTGAGGCTCGGCATCATGAAGAGCGTCTCGATCTCGGAGTCAAGTTTTCTGTTCATCAAGGCCATCTGGAATTCGTATTCGAAATCAGAAACAGCGCGCAGTCCCCGGATCACGATATTGGCCCTATTTCGCTTGGAAAAATCAACCAGCAAGCCATCGAAGGCCTTCACTTCTATCTCCGGTTGGTGGGCGAAGATCTTCTGGATCATGGCCACCCTTTCTTTAGTCGAAAAAAGAGACTTCTTTTTGGGATTTTTCAGCACGGCCACGATAATTTTGTTGAATATCCTTAATCCCCTCAGGATGATATCGACGTGGCCGTTGGTAATGGGATCGAAGAAGCCGGGATATACGGCTCTGTTCTCCATCCAAGGCATTCTTTCTTTGTACAACCGGGCTATTAGAGTCAATATCAAAAAAGAAAAGCTTTGTCAACATGATTTCTTCCGCGAAATACAAGATTTCCATGTGGTCTTACCATCTCACGGCCTGGCGGTGTCGTCAATCACCTTTTGAGAGGAGATTGGAGGTGAAAAACGGCCTTTTCCCTCTCCTCCAAGAGGGGGGCATCGTCTCTAATCATGGAAGGATATGTACTCACGACGCTTGTGGGCATCTTGATTTCTCGTTCTGCATAAAAGAAAATAAAGAAGGCTGGGCCATCAAAGGATTCGGCAACGGCATGACACGCTCCTTCTTCTCCGGCATCTGCTTTCTTGTCCTGGTGATTTCTTCTCCCCGTTTGCCGGCAGCAAGCCAGGGGGCCGACCAGTATGCCAAAGAAAGGAAGAGGATGGTGGCCGAGCAGCTAGCGTCGCGTGACATCACAGACAGGCGCGTCCTCGAAATCATGGGAAAAGTCCCGCGCCATCTTTTTGTAAGCCCGGCCTACCGCGACCAGGCCTATGAGGACTATCCCTTGCCCATCGATGAGGGACAGACGATCTCCCAGCCCTATATCGTAGCTTTGATGACCCAGTGCCTCAATCTCAAGCCCGGAGAGAAGGTCCTTGAGATCGGGACCGGGTCGGGCTATCAGGCTGCGGTCCTGGCAGAAATCACGGACCAAGTCTATTCGATAGAGATCAGAGAAAACCTAGCTGAGAAAGCCAGCCGGACGCTTCGTGAGGCGGGGGCTAGCCACGTCCAGGTCAAATGGGGCGACGGGTATTTCGGCTGGAAAGAGAAGGCCCCTTTTGATGCTATCATCGTCACCTGCGCGGCCAACCATATCCCTCCTCCTCTTCTTGATCAGATCAAGGAAGGAGGACGGCTCATCATCCCTCTGGGCAGCACACTTTATTTCCAGACTCTCACTCTCATCACGAAAATCGACGGCAAGCCCAGGGTTAGACAAATCTCAGGCGTCCGTTTTGTCCCCATGATCGGCGAAGCGGAGAAGAGAAAAAACGGCTAAATAGGCGCCAGCGGCCAGACCCAGCACAGCATTATAACCCAGGCTCAACGCTATCCCCTGGGCCAGGATGGAATTGATCACCGTGGAGAACGCGTTCGCCGACCAAGCCCACGGGAGAAGCCGGCTCCGAGTCTTTTCCAGGAGCCGGATCCCGGTCGGAAATGGGAACCCCATCATGAACCCGAGAGGAAAGATTATGATGAATGTGACAGCCATTTTAGGGCCCAGGCCAAGGCTCAAGAACCTGTTAAAAACGGGCGGCAGAAGAATCAGGTAAAGGGCGATTAGCCCGGCGAGGAGAAAAAGGACCTGCTTGAGCTTTCGAACCGGGGCTGCTCCCAAGATCTTGGAGGAGGAAAGGCTCCCAATTCCGGAGGAAAAAAGCAGGGAGAAAATAACGACGGAAATAGAGTAGAGGGGTTGCCCCAAGAACAGGATGAACTTTTGGACGAGAACGATTTCGATGAAAATGAAGGCGGCCCCGACCAGGCTGAAATAAAAAAAGACGCGGAGAAACTCAGACCGCTGGAACGTCTTTTCGCGCCGAAAAATCCAAACAGGCCAAAGGATCAGGATAAACGCAACCGCTGCGGCTTGGACGAAGAGAATAGCCAAGAGGAATTTTCCCTGGAAGAGGACAGAAAGGTTCCGGCCGAGCGCTTCATAAGTCGTCCGCACTTTCTTCCACTTGATAAAGTTATAGAAAAAAGGACGATTATCCGTGGCGGGTTCGATTTCGAAAAGATAATCTTCATAGAAATCTCTTCGGGACCGTGGAGACAAAAGTCTGGGAAAGAGCTCCTCGTAGGCGGGCTTGTCCATCTGATTGTAAACATTCATCTCCTCTTTCTTGATCCCGGGATAATAGGCCGTATCAAAGAAACGCTCGCGGCAAAAAATTTTCATTCTGTCGATCTCTCCGGAAGCGAATGGGCTCTTCTTAATAAACAAACTGAGGGTTCCCCAGCTCCGGATGGCGGCCAGGTGCAACGCCGGCTGAAAACCTTTTTTCTCCAAGACCTCAACCCCCATAGCCAGAACTTTGGCCTCTTGCCTCGGCGGCGGAAGGAGATAAAGAGTCAGGCTGAGGACGCCCTGCGGTGAGAGGAGGTCAAGAAGTTGACTGAAGGAAGCGGTGGTAAAAAGATAATTTTCGCCGATTCCATAGAGCCCAGTGCCAGAAGCCCCAAAAATGTCGGTCAGAGAGATGACGATCAGGTCATATCTTCCCTTTTCTCTATTCAGCGCAGCCCGGGGCTCGGAGGAGACTACCGTGATATTCTGGCGGGCATAGAGGTCTCCCCAAAATGAGGCCAGCCGGTGACGGAGCAGGCTGACGATCAAGGGGTTGCTTTCTATGACTTTGATCTCGGAGGCTTTGAAGGTTACGGCGGCTTGCACATCTAGCCCACCCTTCGGCTCCAAGATCAAGACCGTTGGGGCGGAATAGCAAAAATAAGGAAAGGAAGAGGGAAGGAAAGAGACGAATTCCCAGGCTGGGTCCTCAGCCCCTTGAAACCTGGTGACGGCGCTGAGCTCGCCTCCATCCACTGATAGCCCGAGCTGCGGGGGAAGTTCATCCTTGTAGAGGAGGCTCAGCCCCGGGGCAAACCTCGTCGCCGGCGAAGCGACGATATCCACCCGAGAGGAGGAATTCCACTTGGTCAGACAGGACCTGGCCTGGGGGTATCTCAAGGCTTGAGGCAGAGCTTTAAAGGGAGATAAGCGGAAGCTCAGCGCGGCGGGGGGAAAAACGAGAAGCAAACCTTCCGCCATGAGGAGCAGGGAAACGAAGGCGAGGAAAGGCGGACGTCTCTTGAGGCTGAAAAAGAAGCAGCCGACGAGGGCCAATGCGGAAATGAGCACAAAGACACCCTTTTCTCCCAAGGGAAGAAAAACGAGGACGGCGAAGAATGAGCCCGCGGCTGCGCCCAGAAGGTCAATAAAATAGATCCTGTGGGCTGCCGAAGCGAGGCGGGTAATGGCAAAAGATATAGTGGCGCCGGCAAAGAAGAAGGGAAGCCCGAAGAAAAAATAGTATGGCAGGACAAGCAGAATTTGTTTTTTATCCCAGGGCAGCTGGTAGAAGTCAAAAGGGACTGCATTAGAGAGCAAGAAGCTGACCGGGATGGACAGGGCAAAAAGGAGAGAGCTCCGGCTTAGAAACCGGTCCGGCTCCGGGCGACTCTTTCGCCCGAAGAAGGAGAGGAATGTTCCGCTGGCACCGTAGCCCAGAAAAGCGATACTGATGACCAAAAAAGCAAAGTGGTAATTTTGGGATATAGAGAAGTACCGCGTCAAAGACACTTCAAGACAGAGAGTGGCGGCGGAGACACAAAAAACGGCCGCGAGGAAGGCCGGCCTGATTTTGTTCACTGCTAATACGTTAGAAAGAGACCGAGGGACTGTCAAGTGAAAGCGTCCCTAAATATGCGATCTTCATGATGTGCGCATGGGGCCGCCTGGGGCGTGAGGCGAGGGATGATATGGTGAGAAGTCCGTATGAGCGACGAGCGGGCACGGTTCCTCGGAGAGGAGAGCGAGGAGCGAATCGAGCAAGATTTCCTCGCTGGGGAAATCGCTGCGTGACTTCGAGCCATATCTCCCGAGCCATTTGCTTTTCCCCCGTTCTTATGCTAACTTTTGAAAAACCGATGATCAAGTTCGGCACCTCGGGCTGGCGCGCCGTGATGGGAGAAGAATTCACCTTCTCCAATGTCAGGATCGTAGTCCAGGCCATCGGCAATTACTTGAAAAAAAGGTTCTCCGGCGGCCCGATTTCCGTTCTGATCAACTATGACACCCGGTTTCTCTCGGAAAAATTTGCCGGTGAAGCGGCCAAGATCCTTTCTCATAATCAAATCCACGTCCTCCTGACGGACAGAGACGCCCCGTCTCAGGCCCAGGCTCTTCAGATCATCAAGAGAAAAATTCAGGCGGGGATCAATTTTACCGCCTCGTTCAATCCTCCTGAGTATAACGGTCTCAAGTTGAACCTGGAAACGGGGGCGCCAGCGCTTCCGCAGGAAACAGACCAGGTCGAAGAAGAAATTAGGCGTTTGTCCAGGGGTCCGGTTTTCTGCCCCTATTATCCCAAAAAAGAATTCGTCGAACAGATTGACCTCCAGGAAGACTATCTCAATTTCATCCAGAAGAAGATCGATTTTGTGGCCATCCGGAAAGCAGGCCTAAAAATAGGCGTGGATTTGCTCTACGGAACGAGCCGGGAATATCTGGATGAGATCCTTCAAGAAAATGGCATCCCGGTCGAAGAAATCCATGGCTACATCGACCCCTATTTCGGCGGGGTCACACCTTCCTGCAGCAAAGAGAACCTGAAAGAGCTCAAGAAGCTGGTCAACGAGACCGGCTGTGACCTGGGTATTGCGACCGATGCTGACGGTGACCGATTCGGGATTCTGGATCAAAACGGGAATTTCATCGTTCAGAACCTGATCCTCTCTTTGCTCCTTGACTATCTTGTGAGGACGAAAGGGTGGCGCGGGGGCGTGGCCCGCTCTGTGGCCACGACGCATCTATTGGACCGTGTGGCCCGGCGCTATGGCCTTCCTCTTAACAAGACTCCGGTCGGGTTCAAGTATATGGCCGACCTATTCCTGCGCAAGCAGATCATCTTTGGAGGCGAAGAAAGCGCCTGCATCGTGGTTAAGAATCATCTTCCCGAGAAAGACGGAATTTTCGCCGGCCTGCTTGTGGCCGAAATGATGGCCACAACCGGAAAGACGCTGACTCAGCTGAGGGACGATTTTTACCGTGAATACGGCAAGAAGTTCGGCGGCCAGCGGAATATTCCCCTTAACCCCAAGAATGAACGGGAGCTGAAAGAACTCAGCATCAATCCCCCGGCGCGTCTGGCCGGGCGCAGGGTTGTAGCGGCTGAGAGGATAGACGGCATCAAGTTTGATTTGGATGACGATGATTGGCTACTCCTGCGGCTTTCTGGAACGGAGCCCCTCATTCGGTGTTATGCCGAGGCCGATTCAAGGGAAGACTTAGAGAGACTGCTGGACTATGGCCTGAAAAGGCTGGCTTGATGGGAATAGAGGACAGGAAGAGGCCTTCGCTGCGGAGAAAGCTCATCCTGGGGGCTGTTGGATTCTTTTTCCTTGTCCTGCTCATCTCCTCTTTTTTCGGGAGGAACGGTCTGATCGAAATCTACCGGGCCAGGAAGAACTACGCAGCCCTCGTCGAGAAGATCAAGCTGTTGGAGGCCAGGAAAAGCCAGCTGTTGAAAGAGATTGAGGACCTCGAAAAGAATCCCCAGACTGTTGAAAAAGAAGCACGGGATAAGCTCGGGCTGATGAAGCCTGACGAGAAAGTCGTCATCAAAAAGAACGAAGAGAAGCGCTAGACGTTTCTTCCTGCTTTCTGATCATGCCTCGACCATCTTTGAAGCAAACGCAAGACTTGCTCCGGGACCTCAACGCGGCCCAGAGAGAGGCTGTCACCCTCGGTCAAGGACCTCTGCTGATCATCGCCGGAGCCGGAACGGGCAAAACGAAAGTGATCACCCAGCGGATCGCCTATCTCATCGGCTCCAAGATGGCCAAACCCGAGGAGATCATGGCCGTGACCTTCACGGAGAAAGCGGCCAATGAAATGGAGGAGCGGGTCGACCAGCTCATCCCTTACAGCTACTCTTTTGTCGAGATCAGCACGTTTAACTCTTTCGGCGAGAGGGTCCTGAGGAACTACGCCCTGGATTTGGGCTACCCTCTTGATTTCAGGCTGTTGGACGACGTCGAACAGGCGATCTTTTTTAGAGAGAACCTTTTCCGCTTCCCGCTGAAGTACTACCGTCCTCTCAGCTTTCCGACAAGACACATCCAGGAACTGCTGGATGCCATCAAGAGGCTGAAGCAGGAAGATGTCAGTCCGGACGAATACCTCGAATACGCCCGGAACCTGGAAAAGGGCGCCCAAGATGATGCGGCCAGGGAGACAGCTCTCAAGCACCAGGAAATGGCCCTCGTCTTCGGGGCCTATGAGGAACTGCTCAAAAAGGAAGGGAAGATTGATTTTGAAGACCAGGTCAAGCTCGTGGTTCAACTTTTTCGCAAGCGTCCTTCCGTGCTCAGGGAATTCCAGGAAAAGTTCAAATATATTTTGGTGGACGAATTCCAGGATACGAATTACGTTCAGTTTGAACTTCTGAAAATGATGGCGGCGCGCCACCAGAATTTAACCGTTGTGGGCGATGATGATCAAAGCATTTTCCGGTTCAGGGGGGCGTCCCTGAGCAATATCCTCAATTTCAAGGAGCATTATCCGGAGGCCAAGGAGATCGTCCTGACCAAAAATTATCGCTCGGCTCAGCCAATCCTGGATTCCGCCTATAAGCTCATTCAGCAGAACAATCCCAACCGGCTGGAATTCCGGTATGAGGTGGACAAGAGACTCGTTTCCTCCATCGAGGCGCCTGGCAAGAGCATCCATCTTCTCCAGTTCGACACGGTTTCCCATGAAGCGGACAAAGTCGCCGAACTCATCCGTGAAAAAGTGAGCGCAGGCGTCAAGCTGGGCGACATCGCTCTTCTGGTCCGGCGAAACGCCGACGCCGACCCCTTCCTGCGCGCCCTGAACATGAAGCAGATTCCTTTCCGTTTTTCCGGGAGCAGGGGGCTGTACGGCCAGGAGGAGGTCAAGAATGTCGTTTCCTTCATCAAGGCCCTGACGGATTTTGAGGACAGCCGCAGCCTTTTTTTCCTGGCCCATTCGGAGGTCTACAGGACGGACCTCTATGATCTGACGGTTGTTTCCAATTGCGCCCAAAGAAGGAACCTCCCTATCCACAGTGTCTTCCGGAGCATCGCAGAAGGCTCTCTCGCTCTGGAGATTGCCGAGAAGTCGGCGGCCCAAATAAAAAGGATCTATGAAGACCTGGTCTATTTCGTTGAGCTCTCCAACACGCGCAATGCCGGGCAGGTGGTCTTTTCCTTCCTGGAGAAAACGGGCTATATCAAGAAACTCGTCGAAGAGGGGAGCCTCTTGGCCGAGCTCAAGATCAAGAACCTCCGGCTCTTTTTTGAGAAGATCAAGAATTTTTCCGAGATTGTCGACGACGATTCCATTCAGTCGTTCTCCCGGCATCTGGACCTCCTTCAGGAAGTCGGGGATAACCCGGCCACAGCGGAAGCCGAATTGGAGGAGGACGCGGTCAGTGTCCTGACCGTACACAAGGCCAAGGGCCTTGAATTTGGGGTCGTCTTCATGGTTAGCTTGATCGCCGACAGATTTCCCGGTCGAGAAAGACCGCAGAAGATACCCGTCCCCGAAGAAATTTTGAAGGAGGATCTGCCCGCCGCAGAAAGTGTGATCCAGGAGGAACGCCGGCTTTTCTACGTCGGCATGACCAGAGCGAAAAAATATCTTTATTTGACTTGGTCCAGGGACTACGGCTTGAAGAGGCTGAAAAAAGTGAGCCCGTTTGTTCTGGAAGCTTTGGATATCCCGAGGATGCCCGACGAAGTCCTGAGGACGTCAGCCTTGGAAGAAATAAGGCGCTACGGCCAGGAATCCGCCGAGGACAGGATCCTGCTTCAGGTCAAGGTCAAAGATGTCCTTAACCTGAGTTATTTCCAGGTGGAAGACTACCTGACCTGCCCGCTCAAATACAATTTCCGTCATCGGATGCGGATTCCCGTTCTTCCCCATCATTCCCTTGTCTTCGGCCGTGTCCTCCACGCCGCGATCCATTCCTTCCTGAGGCAGCGGATGCTGGGAAAAATGATCAAGGAAGCAGACCTGCTTAAGGAGTATGACCGCTTGTGGGTCAACGAGGGATTTCTCAGCCGAGAGCATGAAGAGTTAAGGAAGAAAGCCGGAAAGGAAGCGCTCGAGCGCTTCTATGTGCGGGAAGAGGCATCCGGGCGCAAGCCTGCTTTTCTGGAAAGGAACTTCAAATGGCACCAGCAGAAAATAAAATTTTCCGGCCGTTGGGACAGGATCGATCTGGTGGACGGGGCCGCGGTGATCATCGATTTTAAGGCCACCGAGGTGAAGAACCAGAGGGAGGCCGACAAACGAACGATGGACAGCCTGCAGATGGACCTATATGCTCTTTCTTTTGCCAAGACGCAGCCCTTGCCTCTCCTTGAGACCCAGCTCTATTTTTTGGAATCGGATATTATCGGTCATGCCAAAAAGGGGGAAAGAGAGCTCGAAAAGGCCTGGCAAAAAATAAGAGAAACAGAAGAGGGGCTCCGCGCTCAGAATTTCGAGGCCAGGCCGGATTGGCACAACTGCAGCTATTGTGAATTCAGAACTATCTGTCCCTTTACGTATGCTTACTAATTTTGATAACCGAGAATGTAGGACTTCCCTAATCGGTTGGAAGCCAAAAAGGCATCACGGCCAAGAGCTTCTCCTTTTCCAGGACTTTCAGAGTCGCTAAGAGTTTCTCAAGGTCCGCTGAAAGAGGAGTCTTGATCCGGACTTCCGGCCGGCCGAATAGAGCGGCGAACCAGGATGTTTTTTTTGGCCAGACAACCAGCCTGACCTCTTCATCGGTCCGAATGCCGGCCAAGTTCTTGGCTATTTCTATGGCCTTGGACAGTCCGCCCAGCTCATCCACGAGCTTGATCTCCTTGGCCTGGCTTCCTGTCCACACTCGGCCCTTGCCGACTTTGTCAACGTCCTCTTTGGTCATATTCCGGCCCAGAGCCGCCTTGGTGATGAATTGGTCGTAAGACCAGAGGATCTGCTTCTTCATGAAGTCTTTCTCCTCGGGCGTCAGGGCCCGGAATGAGGAGAACATGTCGGCCCTTTGGCCGTAAGTGAGTTTTTCGGCGGTTATCCCCAGCTTTTCGTAGAGCCGGGCCAGGTTGAACTTGATGAAGAGGACGCCGATGGAGCCGGTCAGGGTTTGAGGTTGAGCTACGATCTTATTGGCACCCATGGAAATCCAGTACCCTCCGGAGCCGGCCAGGTCGGACATGGAGACGACGAGCGGTTTTTCTTTCTTGGCCAATTCGACTTCCCTCCCGATGACGTCCGAAGCGACGGCCGACCCGCCGGGACTGTCCACGCGCAGCACGATGGCCGAAATCGACTTGTCCCGCCGGGCGCTTCTGATCCAGCGGGAGAGCGTCCGCCCGCCGATGGTCTGGAAACCGCCCTCACCGCTGATTATGGGGCCCATGGCGTAGAGGAGGGCGATCTTTCTTCCCGTCTCCAGGCCTAAGGAAGAGGGGGGGATCCTGGCATACTCGGATAGCCTCGTTTTTTGAAGCTTTTTCCCCTTTTCTTGCAAAAGCTTTTCCAGCTCATCCTCATACATGAGGTCGTCCACCAGACCGGCTTTGAGTGCATTTTCGCCCTGATAGAGGCCGACGTTTATGATTTTCTTGAATTCCTCCTCAGTTTTCTTTCTCGCTTCGGCGACAGTCCTCACATATCGGGAGAAAATATCCCCATAGATGGATTCCAGCATGGTCCGGTGGGCCTCGGTGAACCCTTTTTCAGTGAACATATTGTAGGCCGTTTTGTATTGTTCGACGTGCTCATAATCCGCCTCTACACCCAACTTATCCAGTCCTTCCTTGAAAAAGGGCACCCAGCCGCCGATCCCGGTGACCCCCAGCCAGCCCATAGGGTGGAGTATGATGCGGTCACAGGCGGTGGCGAGGTAATATTCCTTGTCAAGTTCAGGCGCCTCTTCAATGTAGGCATAGACTTTTTTGCCGGACCCCCTGAAATCCAGGATGGACTCCCTCAGCTCATTGATTTTAGCCCAATCGCATTCAAGATAGCCGAGCCGAAGGAGGAGGCAGCGGATGCGGCCGTCCACTTTGGCCTTGCGTATGCTCTCCCAGATGTCATGAACAGAAAGGGCCCTGATCCCGAGGAAATAGCTTGTCCACGGGTCGGTAACGACATATTCTTGGATGGACCCGGCCAGGTTGATCTCAAGGTAAGAAAAAGTCTTGATGGCCGGAGGCCTTTTGACCTCATAATAGAGGAACGAAAGGACCGTGGCGGTCACCAGAACGAAGAAAATGAGAAAAATAATCAGGATATACTTTCCTTTTTTCATCTTGTCTCCATATTCCTATTACGGAATTTCTTAGCCTGAGTTTTGTCTCCGCGATTAGAATATAGCAGAAAAAGACCCGTTGGGGTAGAATTCCGTGGGAAAAGCTCGCGGGGGCGGCTCTCCGAGAGAGCAGCCCCGGCCTCAGGTCCCCGCTGCGAGGAGGCGAGATCATGATCAATGCGCTCGAGGTTCAAAACATTACCAAAAAATACGGTGATTTCTCCGCCGTCGAAGACCTCTCGTTCCAGATTCCCGCGGGCACGGTCTACGGTCTGCTCGGGCCGAACGGAGCCGGAAAAACCACGACCATCCGGATGGTCATGAACATTATCATCCCTGACCGGGGGGCAATCAAGGTCCTTAACGAAACCATGGATGAGAGGATGAAGGAGAGGATAGGGTATCTTCCCGAAGACAGAGGGCTCTATCCCAAGATGAAGGTCGGCGAGCTCCTGCTCTTTCTGGCGGAAATCAAGGGGCTCAGCCGAGAACGTGCCCGCAAGGCCGGCGACTTCTGGCTGAAAAGGTTTGACCTGGCCGATTGGAAAAACAAGAAAGTTGAACAGCTTTCCAAGGGGATGCAGCAGAAGGTCCAGTTTATCGTCACCGTTCTCCATGAGCCCGAACTCATCATCCTGGACGAACCGTTTGCCGGGCTGGACCCCGTGAACACAAAGCTGATCAAGGACATTATGCTAGAGATTAAGGAGAAAGGCCGAACCGTCGTTTTCTCCACCCACCGGATGGAGCAGGTCGAGATGATCTGCGATAACATCTGCCTGATTAACAAGGCCCGGCTGGTGCTCGAAGGAAATCTGAGCCAGATCAAGAAGCAGCATGGCAAGAATACGGTGGTCCTGGAATACGAGGGGGACGGCGGTTTCATCGGCTCGTTCCCCGAAGTGGAAAAGATCGATGATTATGGGAAATACATGGAGATCAAGCTGAGGGAAAAAGTGGACCCCCAGGATGTGCTGTCCAAGATAGTCGGACGGGTCAGGATCAACCGGTTCGAGGTTCAAGAGCCAAGCCTGAACGCCATTTTTATCGAGAAAGTGGGAGAGCGGCATGAGCAAGATATGGTCGGTCATTAAACGGGAATACCTTCAGATCGTCAAGACCAAAGGGTTCATCATCGGAACGATCCTTGGCCCCGTCCTCATGGCCGCTCTGGTCTTGATCCCGATTGCCGCCCAGTTGGCCTCGGTCGGCGAGCAAAAGACGATCGGCGTGATCGATGCGTCTGGCGAGGTCTTTCCCGGACTCGACAAGAAGCTGGACTACAAGATGAAAGACGGAAGAAAGAGGTATGTTCTCGAAGAATTCGCCCCGACCGCCGATGCCGGCGCGTTGCGCCTTGTCCTGAGCCAAAAAGTGCTGTCCAAGGAGCTTTCCGCCTATCTTTATATCCCCAAGAAAATCCTTGAAGGCGGAGAGACGGAATACGTTTCGCTTCACGTCTCGGATTTCGAGGAGATCCGGAGGATCAGCGAGGCGCTGAACGGCGTTGTGGTCGAGAAAAGGCTCAATCAAGCGGGGTTGGAACCGCAGAAAATCGCCCAGTTCATCCGGCATGTCGGCATGAAGACGATCAAAGTCACGGAAAAAGGGGAAGAGGAGGATACCGGAGGGACTTTTGCCGTCTCGTATCTCCTCGTCTTGATCCTCTACATGACTCTTTTTTTCTATGGCGCCATCATCATGCGGGGAGTGATCGAAGAGAAAAATTCAAGGGTCGTCGAGGTCGTGCTCTCGTCCTTGAGGCCTTTTCAGTTGATGGTCGGAAAAATGTTGGGGATCGGCGCCGTGGGGTTCACCCAGTACGCAATCTGGGCCCTTTTTGGGTTCGCCCTGACCCGCTACGGCCGGGTCTGGGTTCTCGGCGCCTTTCCCGCCACTTCGGCCTTCAAGATGCCCAGCATCCCGGCCTATATTTTCATTTATTTTGTTGTGTTCTTTATCCTGGGTTATTTTCTCTACGGGACTCTCTATGCGGCCATCGGAGCCATGGTCAACTCAGAAAAGGAAGCCCAGCAGCTCTTGATGCCGATCACGATGCTCCTCATCGTGCCGATGCTCTTGATGATGCTCGTGCTGCGCAGCCCGTCGAGTTCCATTTCGGTGATCCTTTCCCTCATCCCCTTTTTCGCGCCGATCCTGATGCTCATGCGCATCTGCGTCCTCCTGCCTCCGTTTACCCAGGTGGCCGGGTCGATCGTCCTGCTCGTTCTCACCGTCCTCCTGATGATCTGGATCACCGCCCGCATCTACCGGATTGGGATCCTGATGTACGGGAAGAGGCCAGATCTTGGCGAAATCTTGAAGTGGATCCGGTACAAATAAAACGGAAAAAAATCTTGATTTATTCCAGGAGTTGTGGAAAAATGACTTGGCTTTTATCACCGTGCGGTCCCCGGAAAGACGGGGAACGATGATAAAAGTGAGGAGGTTTTATTTATGTCTGCTGTAAAATTATATGTGGGTAACCTCAACTATAGGACCACAGAGGAGAAGCTGAAAGATCTTTTTTCGCAGTACGGAGAGGTCAGTTCAGTCAACATCCTCCAGGGACGAGGTTTTGGCTTTGTGGAGATGACGAGCGCTGAATCCGCCGAGGATGCCAAGACCAAGCTGAACGGCCAGGAGTTCGACGGCCGGAAAATCATCGTCAATGAAGCGAGACCGCGGGCAGAGAAACGCGGGGACCGGAGAGAAAGAAAAGATTTCGGCAGATTTTAATATAGATTTCCCCTCTTAACCCAGTTTTCCCGGAACTTCCCCCAAGGGCTGATTCCTCCTGGGCAGAAGTCCGCCTCCCACCCCTTTTTTCTTTTTTCTCGGGGTGAACCTTTTCAAAATATCCTTCGTAGTAATTGGTGAAGCTTAAAACCGCTAATGAAAAAGAGAGGATGCCGGCCTGGTTGAACGAGTTTATGGACCCTGCGGCCTGCGGCAAAAAATAGCCCGAACGCTGAGAATGGAAACGAAGAGAGCTGCGGAAAATGAGGACATCCAGATTCTGCTCGAAAAGGCCCGGGAGGGTGACCGCGCGGCCTTCAAGGCCGTCGTCAGCCTTTACCAGCAGAAAGTATTCTTGCTGGCCTACTCGATCCTCAGGCACAGGGAAGATGCCATGGATATCGTCCAGGAGACCTTCTTGAGGCTTTACCTGAAGCTCGAATCCTACGAGAGGGAGAAGAGTTTCCAGGCCTGGCTTCTTCGGATCACCAAGAATCTATGTATCGATTATTATCGCAAGAACTATAGCAGGCGGAACGAGCTTGAAAGCGCCAGGAGGATTGAAGAAATGAATGTCGCCGCAGACGACGGGCCCGATAATCCGGCCTCAGCAGACCTGCGGCAGCTTTTTTCGCGCAGCCTCGAAAAGCTGGGAGACCGGCAGAGGCTGGTTTTTGTCATGAAACACTATAACGGGCTTCAGTATCAGGAGATTGGCCAGGTCCTGAAAATTTCCGTGGGCACGGTCAAGTCCCTTCATTTCAAGGCCGTCCAAAACCTGAGACGACTGCTGGGCCCGCATTTGAGGATGGAATCATGAACGAGTGCCGACGCGTCAGAAAAAACTTGGTGGCTTTCCTTGGGGGAGAGCTGGGCGAGGCCGAAAGAGAGAAAATCCGCCGCCATCTCGAGACCTGTTCTCGCTGCGGCCGGGAGCTCAAAGACCTCCAGCGAACTCTTCAGAGCGCCGATATGTTGAGCCCGGAGCTGGGACACGCCCTGGCCGGTGTGGACTGGGAGGCCCAGGCGGATAAGATCGTCGCAGCGGTCTGGAAAAAAGAATCATTGCCGCGGCCCGCTCCGCGACGGGGGCGATTCTGGCTTTTTGCGCCCAACTTCAGGCCAGTCCTCGCCGGTCTGATGATGGGGATGATCATCGGCGTCCTGGCTATGTATCTTGTTTCGAGGAGAGGCCTCCCTCAGAGGAATGGAGGCGGGAGGTTCTTCGCCTCGAGCGAGTTTTTGGACCGTGTCGACCTGGAAATAGCCAGGAGAGAAACATTGGATTACCTGGAAAAAAGCCAGTATGTGCTTCTTGAGTTCATGGAAGCCGACGCCGGACAAAGAAAATTCGGGCCGCGAGGCTTTGCGACGGAGCAGGCTAAAGAGCTTCTCGAAAAAAAGAAATTTCTCAACCCGCAGCTGGAGAGAGCCCGGATGGCCAAGGCCAAAGCCATCTGTGACCAGATCGAACTCCTGTTTTATGAACTCTCTCATGTCAGCGAAGAACTCACGGACGGGCAGCGCCAGGAGATCCAAGAACTGATCGAACAGAAAAATCTTCTTTTAAAAATAAAATTATTGAGAAAAGAACTTCAGGAAAGCGAGGTCTAAGGTGAAAAAAAACGCCCTCTTTTTAGGAATAATAATCATCGGGTTTATCTGCCTCCAGGCCAGAGCCCAGGCTCCCCCAGACGAAAAGCTTTTTCAGGATGCGAAGATCCTGCTCTTTGATGAGAAATGGGAGGAGGCCCAGCACAGACTCGAAGACCTCCTGGCCGATTATCCCAAGAGCCCTCTGGTGCCCCAGGCTGTTTTCTACAGGGCCAAGTGCTTGGCGAAACAGAAAGGGAAGAATAGGGAAGCGCTGAGGGCCTATGAAGATTATCTCGAGCTCCCGGACAAGAACAGGAGCTTTATGGAAGAATCAGAGACATCGGTCATCGACTTGTCCTTCGACCTTGCCGCCAAGGGCGAAAGATCCTACTTGGGCGAGATCGAGGAAAGGCTCGAAAGTCCCAACCGAGTCGTCAGTTATTACGCCGCTTTCAAATTAAGCCAAGTGAGAGACAAGTCCATGGCCGCGAGGGCCATCCCCGTGCTCAAGCAGATCATCGAGGAAGAAAAGGACTCCGACCTGAGAGACCGGGCCAGGATCGCTTTGATGCGGATCTCTCCCTCTTCTTTAAAGGATGTCGAGGACAGGGAAGGAGGAGGAGAAACCAGGGTCCTGAAAATCCGGGTGATGGTCGAGGGGCAGAAAGAGCCTGCATTCTCGATCAATATTCCCTGGGTGTTGGCCGACCTGGCCCTCCAGGCCATCCCG
The DNA here is from genome assembly GCA_964580435.1 of uncultured Eubacteriales bacterium. Taxonomy (GTDB): domain Bacteria; phylum Acidobacteriota; class Aminicenantia; order Aminicenantales; family UBA8522; genus CAZKEW01. The sequence continues at coordinate 708 of CAZOKP010000023.1, read as the reverse complement.
GAAGAGGACCGGGCCTCTTTGCGCCGGGCCGGCTATGACTTGGACAAGATTATCGACCAGCTTACCAGGTTGAAGGCGAGGATCGAGATCGCGAATAAAAAGAGAGTCATCAAGATCTGGATCGATCAAGAGCCATGACTTTTTTGAATAAAGGAGGAGGAGCATGAAAAAATTTGCCGGTTCGGCGTTGGCCGTTCTCGCTGTGATATATCTCCTGTCTCCGGTTTTTGCCGGCGGCGCCGACGATGACCTTCGGGTCATCAAAAAGGCCGTAAAAGAAAATCCGCACTATGAGATGGGAAAGGAAGTGCAATGGTTCAAGGTCCTTGTGACGGACAACAAAACGAACAGGGATGTAATGAAGGTAGCGGTGCCCCTGTGTGTGGTCGAAATCTTTCTCGGCTGCGCGAAAGACACGAAAATAAAGACCCATCAGGGAGATGCCGAGATCGACCTGCGGGCCGTCTTCAAAGAACTCAAGGCGCGAGGACCGATGGCTCTCATTGAAATTCACGATGATGACGCAACGGTCAAGATCTGGCTCGAGTGAATGATCCCGGCGGCTTGAGAAGGTCATTCCTCTATCAGGCTTGTTCCCGGGTTCTGTGGCAAAAAGCGGGGTTATTATTTCAGGCCAAGATAATGATCATCCGTAATCGGCCGCAGCGACCATTGAAGGTTTAGCCTTCCTTCAGCACTTTTCGAGGG
>CAZOKP010000022.1:0-33115 GCA_964580435.1 uncultured Eubacteriales bacterium | reverse complement strand
CAAAACGCAATCAAAGGTGCAGCAGAGACGGCGCAGCGCCAATCCGCATAAAGCCTTGAGCCTATTTGACCTGCTTTTTTCAATCCCTTATAATAAGTGCGCTATGAGATGGGTTTATGTCGAGGATATTGGAAGGCACGCCGACGAAGACGTCGAAATTAGAGGGTGGGTCTATAACAAACGCTCCAGCGGCAAGGTCCGGTTTCTCCTGGTCAGAGACGGTACAGGGATCATCCAGGCCACCATCTTCAGCGACGCCAAAGACCATCCCGTTTTCCGGCAGTTCGATGCTCTGACGCAGGAGTCTTCAGTCATCGTTAGAGGAACGGTCAGGGAAGAAAAAAGGGCGCCGGGCGGCTATGAACTTAGCATCCTGGACATGGAGACACTCCAGGTCGCTCTGGACTATCCTATTACGCCCAAGGAGCACAGTACGCCCTTTTTGATGGAACACCGGCATCTCTGGCTGCGCTCCCGCAAGCAGCACGCCGCCCTTCAAGTCAGGGCCGAGCTCATCAAGGCTATCCGCGATTTTTTTGACGGCCGCGGGTTCCGGCTTATGGATACGCCGATTCTCACTCCCAGTTCTTGTGAAGGGACGACGACCCTTTTTGAGACGGAATATTTTGACCAGAAGGCCTATCTCAGCCAGAGCGGGCAGCTCTATAATGAGGCCACGGCCATGGCCTTTGGCAAAGTCTATTGTTTTGGACCGACCTTCCGGGCCGAGAAATCAAAGACGCGGCGCCACCTAATTGAATTCTGGATGGTCGAGCCCGAAGTAGCCTTTGCCAAGCTCGAGGATACGATCGAGCTGGCCCAGGATCTCATCCTCTTTATTCTTGGAAGAGTCCTGGAAAAAAGGCGGCCGGAGCTTAAGGTCCTGGAACGAGATACCACATCGCTGGAAAAAATCAAGAAGCCTTTTCCGCGCGTGACATATGAGGAAGCTCTCCGGCTTCTTCAACAAAAAGGCTCCTCGATGGCGTGGGGAAGCGATTTCGGGGCCCCTGAAGAAAACCTGATCTCCGAGATCTTTGACAGTCCCGTGTGTGTCACCCATTTTCCCTCGAAGATCAAGGCTTTTTACATGCAGCCGGACAAGGAACGCCCTGACCTGGCCCTGGGTGTGGATGTTTTGGCCTCGGAAGGCTACGGCGAGATTATCGGCGGTGGACAACGAATCCATGACCTTGCGCTTCTCGAGCAGCGGCTCAAAGAATACAACCTGCCCCGGCAAGCGTATGAATGGTACATGGACTTAAGAAAATACGGCAGTGTCCCCCACTCCGGTTTCGGCCTCGGTGTTGAGAGAACCCTGGCCTGGATCTGCGGGATCAAACACATCCGAGAGACTATTCCCTTTCCCCGGCTTCTTTATCGCCTTTATCCCTAAGAGAAGTGTCGATGTTTCTGTGAGGATCAAAACCAGCGGGTGCAGGAATGGGTCCGGTTACGGCGCTTCCCACCCTCCGGACTGAGTCAGAGTGAGCTGAAAAGGAGAGTCCAGATCGCTAAAGAAATGGACAGACAACCAGAGCCAGGCAAGCTGCTAGAACGAAGAGGCAAAACCGTTTCCCTGGCGACGTTCGGCTGCGCCAAAAACCTTGTGGATAGCGAAGTGATGCTCGGATATCTCCGCCGGGCCGGCTATACCTTTCTTCCAGACCCGGGAAAAGCCGACGTCATCATTTTGAATACTTGTGGTTTCATCAGACCAGCCAAAGAGGAAGCCGCGCAGGCCCTGAAGGAAGCGGCAGCCCAAAAGAAGAGAGACAAGAATAAGACGATCGTCGCGGCAGGTTGTTATGTCGAAAGGAACGGAGAGGGCCTCAGGTCAGAATATCCGGAGGTCGATGTCTGGCTCGGGGTGAAGGATTTTGACAAGATCGTCCAAGCTATAGAAGGCAGGTCCTTCCGCGGCGGCAAGGAGACTTTTCTCTGCAGCCATAAAACGCCCCGGCTGATTTCAACACCTCCTTCCTGGGCCTACGTTAAGATCTCAGAAGGCTGCTCCCATGAGTGTGCTTTTTGCGCGATTCCTCTCATCAAAGGACGTTACCGGTCCCGCAGCCTCTCCTCCATCGTTGCGGAGGCCCGGGAGCTTGGCTGTCGAGGGATCAAAGAAATAAACCTTATCTCCCAGGATACCACATATTTCGGCCGCGATAAAGGGATGAACGATGGCCTTGTTAAGCTCCTGCGCCGGCTCATCGATGTGCCCGCCATCAGCTGGATCCGCTTTCTCTATGGCTATCCCGAAGAGATCACCGATAACCTACTCGAAATCATGGCCGAAAAAAAAATCTGTCCCTACCTCGATATCCCGTTCCAGCATGCTGACCGCCGCATCCTCAAAGGAATGAAAAGGAGCATGGACGGGAAAAGAGGCCTCGCTTTGATCGAAAAGATCCGTAAAAGGCTCCCCGATGTCGCGCTACGGACTTCTCTCATCGTTGGTTTCCCCGGCGAGGGGCGAAAAGAATTCGAAGCTCTCAAGGCCTTTGTGCGGACGGCGCGATTCGATCACCTGGGTGTTTTCACCTATTCCCCTGAGGAAGGGACAGATTCTTTCCCGAGGGGTGACCCCGTTCCCGAGAAAGAAAAAATCGCCAGGCAAGAAGAGATCATGCGGACTCAGGCCGAAATATCCGCGGAGATCAATAAGAAATATTTGAAACGCAGGATCGAAGTCTTGATTGAAAATCCGTTCCGGCGTGGCGGCAAGCCATCTTCGGGCCGGGCCCGGTTTCAGGCTCCAGAGGTGGATGGAGTGGTTTATATCCAAGATGACAGCCCGATGGCACACGGGCTTAAGCCCTTAGAAAGAGTTGAAATAGTCGCCGCAGATGTATATGATCTACACGGGAAAATCGTTCCATGAAACTCGTGGGGAGGGTTATCGCCACCTTTTTTGGGCTCGGGTTCTTTCCTTTTGCTCCAGGAACAGCGGCGAGCCTTGCCGTCGTCCTGCTCTACAAATTTCTCCTTGCTCCTTTGCCCTGGCCTTATATCCTCGTCTTTCTTTTCCTGCTCGGTATCCTTGGTGTGGTTTCCTCTGGTTTTTATTCTTCGGAGCTCGGGGAGAAAGATCCCAGGACAATTGTTATCGATGAAGCCTGCGGCCAGCTTCTGGCCCTTATCTTGGTCCCGCCGACATGGATTGCGCTGGGCCTTTCCTTTGTTCTTTTCCGTTTTTTTGATATCGTCAAACCCTGGCCGATCACCAAAGCTGAAAAGCTTCCCCGAGGCTGGGGGATCATGGCTGATGATCTCGTGGCTGCGGCGATTTCCCTAATCATCCTCCAGGTTTATCTTTATCTGAAGTGAAGAGCAGCGTTCAGACCAAAGTCGAAATCATCGCCATCGGCTCAGAACTGCTCACGCCCTATTATCAAGACACCAATTCGCTCTATTTAACCCAGCGCCTGAATGAGCTGGGTTTCGATGTCGCATTCAAGACAATCGTCGGGGATGATATAGACGACCTCCGCCTCCGAATCAGAGGGGCTCTTGACCAATCCGACCTTATTCTGGCCATAGGGGGCCTTGGCCCCACCGGGGATGATAGGACACGCGAGGCCTTCGCCGCCGCATTGAACAGAAAGCTTGTCTTGAGCGAAGACATCCTCCAGAGAATCGAGGAGCGGTTCAAGCACAGACGCATACCCATGCCCCCTTCCAATCGAAAACAGGCTTACCTCATTCAAGGTGCCGATGCCTTATTGAACAAAAATGGAACTGCGCCCGGCCAATGGCTGGAGGCGGGGAGAAAAATGATCGTTCTTCTGCCGGGCCCGCCTGGCGAACTCAAACCCATGTTCGAAGAATCGGTCTGGCCGCGCTTGGCCAACAAGCGCCGGGGATACCTGGCGCGAAAAGTCCTCAAGATCGCGGGCGTGACGGAGTCGAAAGTCGAGACACTGATTGGCGACCTCTACCCCAAAAGGCCCGATGTCAGAGTCACGATTTTGGCCTCTCCCGGCCAAATCGAGATTCACCTGACCTCTTTTTCCTTTTTAGATGCCGCCGAGGCCGAAAGGAAAATCCAGCGGCTGAACAAGAAGCTACTCAGCCGCTTGAAGAATAATGTTTTTTCTGAGTCGGGCGAGGAACTGGAAGAAGTCGTCGGCAATCTATTGAAGAAAAACAAGCAGACCCTGGCCGTGGCTGAATCCTGCTCAGGAGGACTGCTCAGTCACAGGCTGACGAACATACCCGGCAGCTCCGATTATTTCCTGGAGGCGGCCGTGACCTACAGCAATGCCGCTAAAACCGATCTCTTGGGCGTTTCCCCTTCGCTTATCAGGACCCACGGCGCAGTCAGCTTTCCGGTGGCACGGGCCATGGCCCGGGGGATCAAAAAGAGAGCTCGGGCCGACTATGGTTTGGCGATCACCGGGATTGCCGGTCCCACTGGCGGGATACCGGAAAAGCCCGTCGGTCTTGTTTTCGCTGCCCTTGCCTGGGACGGAGGGACTGCCGTTCAGAAGAGCCTTTTCTTGGGGAAGAGGAAGCAAGTCAAGTTCCAGTCGACCCAAAAAGCGCTGGAGATGCTGCGGAGACATCTTCTCCAACAGCCGCAGAAAAGCAAAAAGGGAAAAAAATGAGGACTTTTATCGCCATCGACCTGGACCTTCCTTTGAAAAAAATTTTGGAGGCTCTCATCGACGAGCTCCGGCCCAATGGCAAGAACATCCGCTGGGTCAACACTCAGGGGATGCATCTCACTTTAAAGTTCTTGGGTGAAATCCCCGACCAGGATGTTTTGCGGATCGCCGGATTGCTCGAAAATATCGTGAAGAGCCACAGCGCCTTTGACCTCACTCTTCAAGGAGCAGGCTGGTTCCCGCCCGGTCGAAAAAATCCAAGAGTCCTTTGGGTCGGCGTCGACGGAGGTCCCTCCCTTAAAACCCTGCAGGAGGAAATTGAGATCGCCGTGGAAAAATTGGGATTTGCCCGGGAGGCGAGAGAATCCCATCCCCACCTCACCCTGGGCCGGGTGAAATTTCCATCCCTGCTCGAACCCCTTCTTTCGGACCTGGAAAAGCGCCGGGAAACGGTTTTTGGAGAAATGCGGGTCTCGAAGGTCACCTTTTTTAAGAGCACCCTCAAGCCTTCGGGTGCCGAGTACAGCGTTCTTTCGGAGTTTCCTTTAAGATGAGTATCCTTTTTGTCGTTTTAGCCTACTTCATCGGGTCCATTCCATCGGGCTATGTTTTCTTCCGGCTGGGGGAAAAGAAAGATATCCGTGGCTTCGGCAGCCGGAGCACCGGCGCCACTAATGTTCTGAGGCTCAAGGGCTGGAAGTATGCCGTCCCTGTAGCGGTTTTGGATGTCTTGAAGGCCGCTCTTCCTGTCTGGCTGGCGCTGCGGCTTTTTGAGGACAGGCGAATCGCTCTTGCCGCCGCTTTTCTGGTCATGCTGGGACATTGTTTTCCCGTTTTTATCAGGTTCCGAGGAGGCAAGGGCGTTTCGACAGCCATGGGGGCGTATGTTGTTCTTGCGCCCGTCCCGTTTATCTTGAGCCTGGCCGTCTTTGTGGGGGTCATTGCCGTGACGCGTTTTGTTTCTCTTGGTTCGCTCCTGGCCACCTTATCCTTTCCCCTATTGGCCTATTTCCTCAACGGTGATGGAGAGCTGGCGCTGTTGGGGCTGGCCATTTTTATCGTGATCGTGTTGCGTCATCGAGGCAACATCAAGAGATTGCTCAAAGGGCAAGAAAGAAAATTCGGACAAAGGGAGAAGGACTAGAAGCGATGGAAGCAGGAGTCATTGGAGGAGGGAGCTGGGGATCGGCCTTTGCCCTTCATCTTGGCCGTCTCCGGGTCAAAACCCGGCTCTGGGTTAGAGAGGGCGAGATTCTTAAACCGCTTCTCAAGACTCGTCAGAACCCTGTCTTCCTCCCCGGACATGTTTTCCGTCCTTCAGTTTCTTTCTCGGCCGATCTTGAAGAAACTGCCGGGTCCGCCGAGGTCCTGTTCATCGCCGTTCCTTCCCAGTTCTGCCGCCAGGTTTTCTCGGACATCGCTCCCTCCCTGTCTCCTGATCAGATCGTGGTCAGCCTGGCGAAAGGCATCGAAGAGGGGTCTCTGAAAAGAATGACTGAAATCATGGAAGAGGTTTTCCGAGTCCGTTCTCTCCCGCATCTCGCCGTCCTGTCCGGCCCGAGTTTTTCACGAGAAGTTGCGGACAGGCATCCCACGGCGGTAGTGATTGCTTCCAAAGAGATCCATTTCGCCAAAACCGTCCAGCACCTCGTCTCCAATATCTATTTTCGGGCTTACACGAGCGAAGATGTCATTGGAGTCGAACTTGCCGGAGCGTGCAAGAATATCATCGCCTTGGCCGCTGGAATATCCGATTCTTTGAAATACGGACATAACACCCGGGCCGCCCTGATCACCCGCGGCCTTGCCGAGATGACCAGGCTCGGAATAAAACTCGGCGCCAGCAAGGAGACATTCATGGGACTGGCCGGGATCGGAGACCTGGTCTTGACCTGCACGGCCAAGCTGAGCCGGAATTACCAGGTGGGCTATGACCTTGGAAAGGGCCGGCCGTTGTCCCTCATCCTATCTGGGATGAAGATGGTAGCCGAAGGAGTCTCGACGGCGATATCTGTTCGAGATCTGGCGCGCAGAGAAAACGTCGAAATGCCCATCGTCGAGGAAGTCTTCAGAGTCCTTTATGAAAACAAAAGCCCGAAAGAATCCCTGCGCGATCTCATGCTGAGAGCGCTTAAGGTTGAATAACCACAGCGAACGCTGAGCCGCTCGTTTTTTTGAAAAAATAGATTGGACAACGAACCCAAAGGTTCTTAAAATAAGACGGAAGAGTGAGGATCATGATGAAAAACTGCAAGACTTTGATCATCCTTATCTGTCTGAGCCTGTTATCATGCGCCTCTGCCCAGAAAAAAACGGAGAAGGCGCAGGAAAAAGATCCCCAGTACCAGTACAATATCGGACTGTTTTATCTCAACAGCAATAATATCGACGAGGCCATTAAGTATTTCAACAAGGCCTTGAGCCTCGATCCCCGCCACTACCAATCTTTGAATGCCCTGGGCTTGGCCTATTCCATGAGGGGAAATCTCCAGGAAGCCATCAATCTCTACCAAAAATGTCTTCAGATCTCGCCCAATTTTGCCGAAGCGCACAACAACCTCGGGACGATCTATCAGGAAATGGGGGATCTCGACAAGGCTGAAGAGGAATTCAAGAAAGTCATTGAAGACCCCAACTATACTCACAAGGAGCTACCCTATTACAACCTGGCCAGGCTCCAATTCACCAAGGGTGATTTCGAGAAAGCCCGCGCCTATGTTGATATCGCCATCAAGCTCAACAACCGCTTCGCTTTGGCCTATAACCTGCTCGGATTGATCCTGGAGAGTCAGAACAATCTCTACGGCGCCATCGAGAGCTTCAAGATGGCGGTCAAAATTGTCCCTGACGACGTGAATTTTGGTTTCAATTTGGGAGCCGCCTATTTTAAGAATGACGACCTGAGCAAAGCGGCGGAGGTCTTAGAGAAGATCTCTCCCCAGGTCATAGACCTGGATATGAAAGAAAAGCTCAATTCTTATCTCAAAGCGATCAAAGAGAAAGAAAAGGAAAAAGGCGGCGCTTAAGTCCCTTCTTCCCAGGCACCGAGATATTTTTTCTGCTCCGCAGTCAGCCGATCGATCTTTACCCCCATGGATCTCAGCTTCAGGCGGGCGATTTCTTCGTCGATAGCTTTGGGAACAGCATAGACTTCTTTCAGCAGCGAAGCGCCTTTGCGGCTGAGGTAAAGCACGCTCAGGGCCTGATTGGCGAAGCTCATATCCATGACCATGGCGGGATGCCCTTCGGCAGCCACCAGGTTGATCAACCGGCCCTCTCCCAGGAGATAGAGCTTTTTTCCGTTTCGCAGCTCATACTCATCAACGAATTCCCGAATCTTCTTCTTTTTTTTGGCCAGTTTTTCCAGGGCCGGAATATCAATCTCGACGTTGAAATGGCCGGAATTGGCGATGATGGCTCCCTCCTTCATCCTGAGAAAGTGAGACCGGGTGATGACGGTCTTATCACCGGTCAGCGTAACAAATACGTCTCCTTTGGACGCCGCTTCGCTCATGGGCATAACCTCGAACCCATCCATGACAGCTTCCAGGGCCCGGAGAGGATCAACCTCACAAATAATGACCTTAGCGCCGGCTCCCCTCGCCCTCATGGCCACTCCCCGTCCGCACCAGCCATAGCCGGCGATGACAAAATGCAGCCCGGCCATGAGAACATTGGTGGCCCTCAGGATGCCGTCGATTGTGCTCTGTCCCGTCCCGTAGCGATTGTCAAAAAGATGCTTGGTGTTGGCATCGTTAACGGCGATGATGGGGTAAGAGAGGACTTTTTTTTGGGCCATGCTCCTCAACCGGATGACTCCGGTCGTCGTTTCCTCTGTGCCGCCGATGATATTCTCAAGCAGAACGCGCCTCCGGGAATGAACAGTGCTGACCAGGTCTGCTCCGTCGTCCATGGTGATCTGGGGGCCGTGGTCCAGGGATTTGTTGATGTGACGGTAGTAGGTTCTGTTGTCTTCGCCTTTGATGGCAAAAACAGGCACGCCGTAAGACTTCACCAGAGCCGCGGCGACTTCATCTTGAGTGCTCAGAGGATTGGAGGCGGACAGCCTGAGCTCCGCTCCGCCCAGTCTTAAAGTCTCCATCAGGATTCCCGTTTCGCTGGTGACATGCAGGCAGGCCGAAATTTTGATGCCCTTGAGGGGCTTCTCTTGGGCGAATTTTTTCTTGATGGAATTCAAGACGGGCATGAACCTTCCCGCCCATTCCATCTTGAGTTTTCCTTTCGGAGCCAATTTCAAGTCTTTGATGTCATAGTCCATGGCTTCTCCCCTTTTTCATCGGAATCCCCTTCGAGGCAGGCTTTTTGCGCCCCTCAGAGTCTGGCGTCCTTCCGCAAAGCTTCAGCTTTATCCGTTTTTTCCCAGGTGAATCCCTCTTCATTCCGTCCGAAATGCCCGTAGCAGGCTGTTTTCCTGAAAACAGGACGGAGCAAATTGAGGGCTTTAATCATTCCCTTGGGTTTAAGGTCAAAATATGCCCGGATTAATTCTTTGATCTTATCCTCATGAATCTTAGCCGTCCCAAAGGAATCTACCATAATCGAGACAGGTTCGGCCACGCCGATGGCATAAGCCAGCTGCACCTCCAGTTTGTCGGCGATTCCCGCAGCGACGAGATTCTTGGCGATATGGCGGGCCGTGTAAGAGCCGGAGCGGTCGACCTTGGAGGGATCCTTGCCCGAGAAGGAGCCTCCGCCATGGCTTCCGACTCCTCCGTATGTATCGACGATGTTCTTCCGGCCGGTGATCCCGGTATCGGCCAAAGGCCCACCCTGTTCGAAACGCCCCGTCCCGTTGATGATGATCTTGGTTTTCTTATCGAGCATTCCCGGCGGGATGATTTTCTTTATCACCATCTGCTTGATGTCTGCCCTCAGGTCTTCCATTTTCACCGTAGCGTTATGCTGGGCGGCGATGACGATCGCCTCGGCACGGCGCGGCGTGTTGCCATCATATTCGATCGTTACCTGTGACTTTCCATCAGGCCTCAGATAGGGCAGGATCCTTTCCTTGCGGACCTGGCTCAATCGCCTGACCAGCTTGTGGGCGAGGATGATGGGCAGAGGCATCAGCTCCTCTGTTTCCCGGCAGGCATAGCCGAACATGATCCCTTGATCTCCGGCGCCCTGTTCATGCTCCGCGGTCTCCACCACTCCCCTGGCTATATCGGCGGATTGCTCATGGATAGATGAGATGACACAGCACGTTTCGTAGTCAAAGCCAAAGACGGCCTGGGTGTATCCGATATCCTTAACCACGCTTCTGACCAGTTTTTGAAAGTCGCAATATCCGTCTGTAGTGATCTCGCCGGCTATGAAGACGAGGCCCGTTGTGACCAGAGTTTCGCAGGCGACCCGGCTGTGGGGATCCTGGCCGATGAGGTCATCCAGAATGGCATCAGAGACCTGATCACAGATCTTGTCCGGGTGACCCTCGGTCACAGATTCTGAAGTGAAAAAATGTTTTCCAGCTTTGCTCATGGGCGGTCTCCTTTGATCCTATCTCATCTAAATAATGCGCCATATTATAACATAAGGGCATTTTATTCAACGGCTAAGTGCAGAAAAACGGGTTTGGCGACATTACGGTCCCCGCCCGTTCATTGGATTTTGTGGCGTGAATATGATATTTATAGGGATGCCGCCAAGAAAACCGAATAGAGAGATGCCGAAGCGATTCATAGGGGTCTGGATTCTTGTTCTTCTTGTCCCGGTCGGCCTCTCCGCCTTGCCCGAAGAACAAGCCGCATTCCCTTTTTCTTTCACTCAATATCAGCTCGACAATGGGCTGAAGGTGATCCTTTCCGAAGATGACTCTCTTCCCATTGTCTCCGTGGTCATGGCCTATCATGTCGGCTCCATCAATGAGCAGCCGGGCAAGACCGGCCTGGCCTATCTCCTCGAAAATATGATGTTCATGGGTTCGCTGAACATCGGCCCGATGCAGCACATCAGCTATGTCAATAGGATCGGAGGAACACCGAACGCCTCCACAACTGAGGACATCACCTTCTTTTATGAGACGGTGCCCTCGAACCAACTGGCCCTGGTCCTCTGGCTCGAGTCCGACCGGATGAAGGCCCTGGACATCGATTCAGCAAAAGTGCAAAGGTTAAAACAGGCCCTTCTCGATGAGATCGTCCAGCGGAAAGTTGACGAACCCTATTTTGAGAGCTCGCTGGTTTTTGACCGACTCCTGTATTCCGACTTTCCCCACAGTCATCCCATTTTGGGAAGCGAGGAAGACATCGGGAATCTGACTTTGGAGGATGTGAAGAATTTTTATTCGACCTTCTATGTTCCCAACAACGCCGTGCTTTCCATTGTCGGAAAATTCGACCTGACCACGGCCAAGGAACTCGTCGAGAGATATTTTGGAACGATGCCCCAGGGAAAGGACGTCCCTCCTTCCCTTTCTCCCAGACCCCGGGAAAGGAAACAGGTGGTCGAGGTCTTCCAAGAATCTCTCGCTCCGGGGCCCGCGTTTCACCTCGGTTATCGAATTGCCCCTCCCTATTCGCCGGAATTTTATACTCTGGTGATCATCGATTATATCCTCCTCAAGGGAAAGAGTTCCCGGCTTTACAGAAGGCTGGTCCAGAAAGACAACCTGGCCCTGCATTTGAGTGGAGGTATTGAAAAGCGGAAAGACAGCGCTGCCTTTAAAGTCTTTATCATGAACAATAGCACCCCGCTGGCGGACCTCTGCCAAAAGGCCATTTTTTCAGAGATCTCCAAATTGAGGACCAGCTATGTGCCCGCAGACGAGCTTCAGCGGGCCAAAAAGATGTTCAAAAAGGACTATCTCAGTCGCTTTGCCAATCCCCAGGACAGGGCCATGTTCTTGGTCGAAACGTCGTTTTCGCCAGTGAGCTTAGAAAATGCGCCCCAGGAGCTGGGCAAATATCTCGGAGTCACGCCGCTTCAGGTGATCGGAATGATCAACCGCTATATCATCCCGGAAAACAGCGTCCTGCTCAACGTGAAAGCAAGATGAAGAAGATAATCCTGCTCTGCGGACTGGTCTTCCTGCAGGCCCTGGCCCTCCCCCAGGAAAGATTCAGAAAATCCCCGCCTTTTCCGGAACCTCTGCAGCCCCTTCAGCTTCCTGCGATCGAGTCAGTCCGCCTCAACAACGGACTCACCCTGGCGGTCGCCTACCAAAAAAATCTTCCTTTTATCAGCCTTGAGCTTATCGTCCTGGCTGGAGAGAGCTCTTCTCCCCGCAGCTTGCCAGGTTTGGCCACTTTGACGGCCAAGATGCTTGGCCGCGGCACGCTTCTGAGTTCCGTTTCGGAGATAGAAGAGAAGATTGAATCCATCGGGGGGGACTTTTCCGCCACCGCCTCTCTGGATTATTCGCGCTTTTCTTTTATGTTTTTGGATGAGAATTTGGATCAAGCCCTGGAGATTTTAGGCCGGATGATCCTCCAGCCGGGCTTTGCCGACAAGGAGATTCTCAATCTCAGGAGAATCGAGTATTATAGCCTTCTTCAGAAACAGCGAGATCCGGAGTTTGTGGGCCGGCGACAGCTTCTGCGGATCCTCTTTAAAGATCATCCCTACGAGAGGTCCCTTTACAACGAAGATGTCCTCAAGAACATCTCCAGGAAAGATATCCTTGGTTTTTATCAACAGTTCTATCGGCCGAATAACTCCGTCCTCGTCGTGACCGGCAATCTCAATCTCGGGATCGCTTCCCGAAAAGTCAGCCATTATCTCAGCGCTTGGCAGGGAAAAGAGGTTGACCGGACCTATCTTCCTCCCCCCGCACCCAATAACGAAGAGATGGTTTGCTTTATCGAACTCCCGCAGGCCAAAGACCCCACGGTTATCCTGGGAAATGTAATTTTTCCCTATGGGGACCCCGACTTTTTCCCGTTTTCTGTCCTCAACCAGGTCCTGGGCGGAACACCTAACAGCCGGCTTTTTATGAACCTCAGAGAGTCGAAAGAATATGCCTATTACGCCTTCAGCGAAATGGAGCTTTTCCGAAGTTGTGGTGTTTATTTTGTCCGGGCAAAGGTTACCCCGGCAACCTGTTTCGCTTCCGTCCAGGATATTCTTGGGGAACTTGACCGCATGACCAAGGAAAAAACCCCCACGTCCGAAGTTGAGCAGGCCAAATCTTATTTGATCGGGAATTTTCCCCTGCAGCTCAACAGGGTGGACAATTTTTCCCGAAAACTTTCTGAGATGGTGGCCATGTCTCTGGGAGAGGAACACTGGAACGAATTCTATGAAAACATCATGCTGGTCGATTCCAACAGGGTCTTCCAAGTGGCTGAAAAGTGCCTTCTTCCCAAGCCCGTGGTGGTCCTCGTCGGAAACAGGAGCGTACTTTCCAATCATCTCGGGGAGTTTAAGAAAATAGAGATTTATGATATCAAAGGTGTCCATCAATATACCATCACTAAAGGAGTAGAAGAATGAAAATCGTCGAATGCGTGCCGAACTTCAGCGAAGGCAGAGACAGAGAAAAAATCGAAGCCATCACTCAAGAGATCGAGCGAACCCCGGAAGTCAAACTCCTTGATGTGGACCCGGGAGAATCGACCAACCGCACGGTCGTGACCTTTATCGGCTCGCCCGAAGGAGTCAAGGAAGCGGCTTTCAGAGCCATCCGCAAGGCGGCGGAGCTCATCGATATGACCAAGCACAAGGGCGCCCACAGCCGCATCGGCGCGACAGACGTCTGCCCGTTCGTTCCAGTCTCCGGAGTCACAATGGAAGACTGCGTAAGACTCGCCCACGAGGTTGGCCAAAGGGTGGCCGAGGAGCTCCGCATCCCTGTTTATCTTTATGAGGAGGCGGCTCAAAAGGAAGAAAGAAAGAACTTGGCCAATATTCGAGCGGGAGAGTATGAGGGGCTACCGGAGAAGCTCAAGGACCCGGTTTGGGCTCCAGACTACGGCGAGCCGGTTTTTAATCCCCAGTCGGGGGCTACGGTTATTGGCGCGCGAGAGTTTTTGATTGCTTACAATATCAATTTGAATACGAGAGACATGAGGCTGGCGCACGAGGTCGCTCTTCAGCTGCGAGAAAGCGGGCGAGCCAAGAGAGACAGCGAAGGAAACATCGTCAGGGACGCGGAAGGGAAAACGGTCATGCTGCCCGGGAGATTCAAGCACTTGAAAGCGGTCGGCTGGTATATTGAGGACTATGGAGTGGCTCAGATTTCCATAAATTTTACGAACTACAAGATCACCCCGCCCCATGTCGTTTTCGATGAGACGGTCAAGGAGGCCGAAAAACTCGGACTCCGTGTCACCGGAAGCGAGTTGGTCGGATTGATCCCCAAAGAAGCTCTTCTTTTGGCCGGGAGGCATTACTTGGCCAAGCAGGGCAAGAGTCCGGGCGTTCCCGAGGAAGAACTCATTCGGATGGCAGTCCTCTCTCTCGGCCTGAACGATGTCACCCCCTTTGATCCGGAAAAGAAGATTATTGAGTATCAGTTCAAGGAACCGTCCGGGTCTCTCCTCCGGCTCAGTCTCCGGGAGTTTGCTAATGAGCTCTCTATGGACTCTCCCACTCCTGGCGGGGGAAGCGCAGCGGCCCTATGCGCTGCTCTTTCTGCCGCTCTCTCAGCGATGGTGGCCAATCTGACCGTCGGGAAAAAAGGCTACGAGGGAGTCGAGCAGGAGATGAAAGAGACGGCCGTTGAAGCCCAGGCTCTCAAAGATGATCTGTTGAGAGCAGTGGACGAGGACACCCGGGCTTTTAACAAGGTCATGGAAGCTTTCAAATTGCCCAGGGCGACCGAAGACCAGGCTAAGGAAAAAGAGGCCGCCGTCGAGAAGGCCTTCAAGGAGGCGACCCTCGTGCCCTTGGCCGTGCTGGAAAAGAGCATCCTCCTTTTGGAATTGGCCAAGATTGTGGCGACAAAAGGAAACAAGAATTCTCTGAGCGATGCGGGCGTGGCTGGGGTCACCGCCGAGGCAGCGGCACAGGGCGCCTCTGACAATGTCAAGATCAACCTTCTCGGCATCAAGGACGATGCTTTCAAAAAGGACATCAAAAAGAAGGCGGAGGCACTCGAGAAAAAAACGACGGAACTCCGCGGAGAGATCAGGCGGCTCATCAACGAGGAGTTGGACAAGGCTTAGACATCAATATCTTCACTCTTCCTCACCCCCAAAAATCCCCTTTTGGGGTGAGGGAAGATTGACAAAAATCACCCTTTATTTCACCCGCTTCGGTTATTGCCAGGGCATAGAGACTCTAACATTATAGATGTGGAGAAAGGAAGGTTTAGGTGAAATCGCGGATTTCCGTGGATTCAAGAGGCCTGAGAAATAGGTTATGGGCCGTAATCGTTATCACTGTCGCTTACCTCGTCTACTCATCTCTGGCCGATTTTATCCCACAATATTGGGAAAGGATAGGATTTCGGCCGATCAACCGTTCCATCCTGACCCTGGGCACGGTCATCATTCTTCTGATCTGCTTGAGCGGTCTCGCCCTGACTGAAAAGATGGCTTCGTTAATCATCAGGGAAGCTCTTACCGGTCTGTTCAATCAGATGTATATCCGGCAGCGGCTGGAAGAGGAGATCTATCGCTCGAAAAGGTACAACCATCTTTTGAGCCTGCTCATGATCGATTTGGATAACTTCAAGGCCCTCAACGACCGCTACGGACATACGGCCGGAGATCATCTGCTGAGGTACTTCAGCCAGCTGATCCTGGAGACCATCAGACCTTCGGATATCGCCGCTCGCTATGGAGGAGAAGAGTTTTTGATTATCCTTCCCGAGACAACCCGGGAAGAAGCCCAGGCTGTTGCCGAACGGCTCCGGAAAAGACTCTCTCTTTATCCTTTCCGGATCGATTCCCGCAAAGAGGATGTCCAGTTCACCATAAGCGTCGGCATCAGCACTTTTCCGGAATACAGTCAGAGCGGAGATGAATTGATTACTCTTGCCGATATGGCCCTCTATCAGGCAAAAAAAGAGGGCAAGAACAGAGTGGCCGTTTACAGCAACAACTGAAGAACGAGAAGCCTTTAGCTCGCACGGAATTTGGCCTGCTCTTCGCAGGCCCGCAAGTGTTTCGGCGCCTTAGCCCGCCTGTGCTATAATAAACTGAATGAACGACCCGCTTGTTATCGACGGGAAAAAAATCAGGATTGTCGAGGGCAACATCGCCCTCCTGGATTGCGAAGCCGTGGTCAACGCTGCCAACAGATATCTAAAGCTTGGCGGAGGAGTCGCCGGAGCCATCCGGACATACGGCGGTCCGACGATTCAAGAGGAATGCGATAAATTAGCCCCGATTAACGTGGGCCAGGCTGTGATCACAGGCGGCGGCAATCTCAAAGCCAAGTACGTGATTCATGCGGTCGGTCCGGTGAACGGCGAAGGCAATGAGGAGGCGAAGTTAGCCGGCGCCACGTTAAGCTGCCTGAGGATTGCTAAAGATAAAAAGATAGAGACGATCGCCTTCCCCGCCATCAGCACCGGTATCTTTGGATTCCCAATAGAGAAATGCGCCGAGATCATGCTTCGGGCGGCGATGGATTTTTTAAGAAAAAGCGATTTCCCCAAAGAGATTCTTTTTTGCCTGTATGGTCAAGAGGCCTATTCCATCTTCCTGAAGACCCTAGAGAAGCTGGCCGGGTAAGACTTCCCGTCAGAAGGATTTTTTTCTTCGCAAAAGAAAGAAAATCCCGAAGATGACAAAAGCGAGGAGGACTATCGTGGCCGAGGCGGGGAGGTCGAAAATAAAGGCTGCGCTAAGTCCCACCAGAACCGAAATGAAGGCGACCGCGCAGGAGACGGAGAGCGCTTGTTTGAAACTCGCCGCAAGCTGCAAGCCGGCTGCAGCAGGAATGACAAGAAGGGCTGTGACTAGGAGGATGCCAACGACCTTCATTCCCAGGACAACGGTGACGGACGTCAGCACTGTCAAGATTATGTCAAAACGTTGGGTCTTGACGCCAGAGGCTTTGGCCGCGTCCCGGTCGAATGTCAGGTACATCAGTTTGCGATAATTCAGCAGGATTATGATGACTACGGCGCCGGCAAGGCCTATCGAGAGCCAAACCTCCAGCGGCTCGATGGCCAGGATATCCCCAAAGAGATAGCTGAGCAGATCAACGTTAAAGCGCCCCGCCAGAGTCGCCAAAGCGATGCCCAGGGCCATCCCCACGCTGCTGAAAATGCCGATCGCCGTGTCTCCATGAAGGCCAGCCTTTTCTTTTAATCTCATGATCGCCAGTGCGGCCAGGATGGCCACGATAAGTGCGGTGCCGAGGGGGAGGATGTTCAGGAAGAGCCCGAGAGCCACTCCGCCGAAAGTGACATGGGCCAGGCCATGACCGATCATAGCATCTCGTCGTAGAAGGAGGAACACGCCCAGGATGGCGCAAGCTATGGCCACGAAGACTCCGGCCAGGAGGGCCCTCTGCAGGAATCCATAGGTGAAGAGCGCTTCCATCAAGCTCCTTTGTTAATGGGTGTGTGAAACGAGATGCCCCCCGCCCGCCAGGGCCTTGAACGCTTCGGACTGGCAAAAGTCATCATGAGACCCATGGTAGACGAGTTTTTGATTGAGGCAGGCTACTTTGCTGACGTGCTTATTGACAATGCCGACGTCATGGGTCACGAGGATGATTGTGATCCTTTGGCCTTTATTCAGAAGATGCAGCATCTCATAGAAGTGCTCTTGGGTCGCGGCATCCACACCTGTTGTCGGCTCATCCAGGAAAAGGAGCTCGGGAGAATTGATAATAGCGCGGGCGATAAAAACACGTTGCTGCTGCCCGCCGGAAAGGCTTCCGATGGGCCGATTTCGATTAGCCTCCATGCCCACGCTCTCGAGAGCTGCTTCAATGGCCTTCTCCTCGTCCTTTTTTCTTTGCGCAGACCTTTTCTTGTGGGATTGGAAAGCCATGGCCACGACTTCTTTCACCGAGGCGGGGAAAAAGGGGTCGAAATGGGTGGCTTTTTGCGGCACGTAGCCGATCTTGGACCATTCCCGAAAAGCCTCGATCGGCTGGCCCATGATCAGGATTCTTCCTTGGCTGGGTTTCAGGAGCCCGAGAATGACTTTGATCAGCGTCGTCTTGCCAGACCCATTCGGCCCCAAAATGGCCAGAAAATCGCCCTGACTGATCGAGAAGCTAACCTCTTCCAAGACAGGAACAGAGTCGTAGGCAAAGGTGATTTCCTCGACTCGGACGAGCTCCTTTTCCTCAGTCACAGAGAAGACCTCTCTTCAGATTCTTTAGGTTTTCTTCCATGATATCAATAAACGTCAGGCTCGAGGCCCATTCTTTTTTATTGAGGTTGGCCCCCGGATTCAAGACAAGAAGGTCAGCGTGAATTTCTCCAGCCAAAACTTTGGCCATCTTGGCGCTGGTATTCGCCTCCATAAAGACAGCCTTGATATTGTGCTGTTTGGCCCACTTGACCGTTTCTATGAGCCGGCTTGGAGATGGCTCCGCGTCGGGACTCAAACCGTAGAGAGAAACCTGCTGGAGATGGAACCTTCTTACTAGATAACCAAACGCCGCATGCCCTCCGAGTAGGATGATTTTGTGACTGCACTGGCCGAGGTTTCGCAAGAACTGGTCATCGAGCTTGTTCAGCTTTTCGTTGTACCGAGCGGCGCCGGATCTATAGAAGGAGGTGTGGGCGGGATCCATTTCGGAGAGGACCTCGGCGATGCGGCTGACGATCATCCGGTCCAGCTCGAAATCCAGCCAGATATGAGGATCAACGGCTCCCTTGGCGCCATCGTTCTCCTTCTCTAAGGGCAAAAAATCTGTCGTTGCCAGGGTTTTGAGTTGGGCCGACGGAACGCTTCTCAAGAGATCAGAGATCCACGGCTCAAGCCCGGCTCCGATATATATGAAGAGGTCCGCAGAAGCGAGACGCGTGATATCACTGGCCCTCGGCTGCCAGGTGTGGACGCCGGCCCCGGGCGGGAGGAGGAGGCTTACGTCTCCTCTTTCACCGGCGACAGCCTGGGCAAATTCCATCAGCGGGAAAATGCTGGCCACAATTTTGAGTTTGTTGCCCTGGGCTCCTTCGCTATTCTGGGGCGAGGTCAGGCTTGTCCAGAGGCTGAAGATCAAGAGAACAAGGTATTTCAATGCTGCCGCCCTACCCCGGGAGATGCTTCGCCATGGCGCCTTCCCCAACAGAAATGACGTGGAATTCTGGCTTGGGAAAACCCTCCTCTTCCGCTTTGGCCAGCAACTTTGTCTTGAACCCTTGGACGTGCGATTGTTTGAGCAGGGCAATTCCTGACCCGCCGAACCCGGCTCCCACGAGACGGGCTCCCAGGCAGCCAGGAAATTCTTTTCCAGTTTGGTAGAGCAGGTCAAGCTCCGGACAGGAGACTTTGTAGTCATCCCTCAGGCTTTCGTGGGATTGGAAAAGGAGTCTGCCCAGCGCAAGAAATTGGTCGGCTTTTAAAAACTCCAGGGCCTTTTGGACTCTTTCGTTTTCGCTGATGACATGTTTCGCGCGTCTATAAAGGACATCGGGCATTGTCCCTTTGGCGTTTTCGAGCAGATTCGTCGTGGCGTCTTTGTAAGAGCGGACTCCTTTTTTCTTGCGCAAAATGTCCAGAGCTTCCGAAGCTTCTCGACGGCGGTCGTTATATTCGGACGCGGCCAATTTTCTCCGGACCTTGGTATCATAGACAAGTATTCCCAACCCATTTTTTTCGAGGTTCAAAGGAATGAGCTCATAGCCAAGAGTTTCGCAGTCCAGAAACAGGGCTTTGTTCTTTTGGCCGAAGACGGCGATGAACTGGTCCATGAGGCCACATTTCACGCCGACGAAGTCGTTCTCCGCCTTCTGGGCCAACTTGGCCATCCGTTCGGGAGGAAGGTTGATCCCGAACAATTCTGCCAAGCCTTTTATAACACTGACCTCAAGGGCGGCCGAGGAGCTCAGGCCGGACTCGAGGGGGACCTCCCCCCATAAGAGGGCATTGACCCCGCCCAGCTTGTAACCTTCCTTCTGGAGAGCCCAAAAGATTCCTCTGACGTAATTGACCCAGCGGTGCTGTTCGGAAGGCGCGATTTGACCGACGGAGAAGATATCTTCTTGCTGAAAATTTTCCGCCCAGACATGGACCAAGTTGTCCTGTCTCTGAGATGCCAGAAAATAGTTCTTCAGATGAATGGCAGCCGGAAGGACGTACCCGTTGTTGTAGTCCGTGTGCTCACCGATGAGGTTGATCCTGCCTGGAGCCGAGGCGAGAATGTGAGGCTTGGAGCGGTGAATTTCAAAGAAAATCTTTTCTAAGTTTTTTGGCATGAGGAAGGAGCTGAGTTTAGGGGAACAGCAAGAAAAAGTCAAACGGCGGAACTCCTGCCCCAAATATCCTTGAATTGAGCCGCCTTTTGTGGCATCATTCCCCAAAACACGAGTCCTGGTTTATGCGGGAGGAAAGACATGACAGATACCTTTGAGGGCCTTAAGCCTTCTCTTCTCTGGAAGCATTTTGTTCAGATCCTGAGGATTCCCCACTGTTCGGGAAATGAAAAACCGCTGGGCGATTATATCATCTCAGTTGCCCGGGGTCTCGACTTGGCCTGGAAGCGCGACAAGGTTGGGAATGTGGTCGTGATGAAGCCGGCCTCTCCCGGCCACGAGAATTCCGCGGGAATCGTTCTCCAGGGACACTTAGACATGGTTTGTGAAAAGAATTCGGACGTGTCTCATGATTTTGCCAAAGATCCCATCCAAGCGGAAAGAAAGGGAGATTGGATCCAGGCAAAAGGAACGACCCTCGGCTCAGATAACGGCATCGGGTTGGCTGCGGCGCTGGCCGTGATGGAGGATAAGACCTTGGTCCACGGCCCGGTGGAGTTTCTCTTTACGGTCGACGAGGAAACGGGGCTCACCGGAGCCAACAGGCTGGGAAAAGACTTTCTCCGCGGAACCAGGCTCTTTAACCTCGATAGCGAAGAAGAAGGGACTTTTACGATCGGCTGTTCAGGAGGAGGCGACACGGAAATCACTCTTCCTTTGGAACGAAAAAAGAAAAGATTCAATGATTTCTATCGGCTGAAACTGTCTGGCCTTCGCGGCGGACATTCTGGGCTCGATATCAACCAGGGCAGAGGAAATGCGATCCGGCTCCTTGCCCGGCTCCTGTATCAAGCCCAAGAAAAGTATAAATTTGAGATTGTGCGAATAGAAGGCGGGAACAAACGAAACGCCATTCCTCGCGAAGCCTGGGCCGATTTTTACGCCGACCGGAATACGGCCAAAAAGATGCAAGTTTTCATAGGCAAGGAATTCGCCAAAATTCAGGATGAGTATAAAACGGTAGAAAAAGAAGCGCACCATTCTTTTGAAAAAGTGGAAGACTCCACAGAAGACCCCTTGACCGCAGCCTCACAGGGGGAATTGACTCGCTTCCTTCTTAGCTTACCGCACGGAGTCATCGCTATGCACCCGGAGATTGCCGGGCTTGTCGAGACATCGACTAATCTGGCCATCATCCGGTGCGAGAAAAAGCAGGCCCAGATCATTACGAGCAGCCGGAGCTCTATCGCCTCAGCCCTGGAGGCCGTTCGGAATTCTATCAGGGCTCTGGCGGAACTCGCTGGGGCTCGGGTCGTCCAGAGCCTCGGCTATCCCGGCTGGGAGCCCAGACTCCAATCTGAACTGTTGAAAAAACTCGCCGAAGTCTACAAGAAAACCTTTGCCAAAGAGCCGCGGGTTGTGGCCATTCATGCCGGCCTGGAGTGCGGCATCATCGGCGAAAAATACCCCGACATGGATATGATCTCTTTTGGCCCGACCATCGAGCATCCTCATTCACCCGAGGAAAGAGTCCACGTCGGGTCAGTGGCGGATTTCTGGAAATTCCTGACCACATCGCTCCAAGAGTTCGTTTGATCCAGTAATTCTTTAAGGAAGGCCTAGGATGAAAAGAAGAGAAGCCTTATTCGGCCTGAGCGGCCTGGCTCTTCTTCGGCCAGTCGTGTTCGCCAAAACAGGAGGCACCAATTCAATGAAGCAAGAAGTCAAAACTGAAAAGGCTCCCCAGGCGATAGGCCCTTATTCTCAAGGTATCGTGGCCAATGGATTTGTCTTCGCCTCCGGCCAGATTGCCTTCGACCCCGCCACCGGAGAGCTAAACACGGGGACGATCGAGGATCAGACCAGGCAGGTCTTGAAAAACCTCGGAGCAGTCCTTGAGGCCGCGGGAAGTTCCTTTGATCATGTTGTCAAAGCCACTGTCTTTCTCCAGGACATGAACGATTTCAGCCGGATGAACCAGGTCTACGCCGAATTCTTTAAAGCCCCTTTCCCTGCCAGAGCAGCCGTCCAAGTGGCCCGGCTGCCGCGTGATGCCAAGGTCGAGATAGAAGCTATTGCCGTTGCCGGCACCAAGAAGAAGTAAAATAAGCATCGCCAATTCCGCCGTCATCAATTGGCCTTTTGAGATGGGTCCTGTCACGGCGCGTCCCCTGACATCTTCGCTAAAGACCTCCCCGCCGACAATTTCGGAGACACAAAAAATCAAAATCTTGGGATTGTCTGCGTGTGCGGGCTAGGCGGGGACTTGCGCCGCGCCACCCATCAAAGCCAGTAATCATCACGGAAAGAGAGGTGACCGCTAAGTCGATTCCAGGCTGGACGAGAGCCCTGCACTTCTGTAAAATAGTATCCTATGCCAATCTATGAGTTCGCTTGCAAGAAATGCTGCCGTCATTTTGAGGCTCTTGTCCGGGTCGGCGGCGAAAAAGGGGTTTCCTGCCCGGAGTGCAAGAGCCCGGATGTTCAAAAGCTTTTCTCTTCCTTCGGCATCGGCGGGGCGAGCAACCGGCTGACCACTTCGTCGAGCTCTTGCTCGACATGCTCGAGCAAATCCTGCAGCACTTGCCGTTAGCCCCGCAGGGTCAGCGATTCAGCTATAGAATTCCCTGATACAAGAAACCACCCAATCCTGCTGCTCGGCGGTCAGTTCGGGATAGATCGGCAGGGCGAGGACTTCCTTGGCCGCCTTTTCTGAGATGGGGAAGTCTCCGCGCTTGTATCCCAGGGAAGAGAAGCATTTCTGGAGATGAAGCGGAAGCGGGTAAAAGATGGAAGTCCCGATGCCCTTATCCTTCAAGTGCGCCTGCAGTTCATCCCTCTTTTTGGCCCTTATAACATATTGGTGAAAGGTATGGTAGTTGGCGACGCCGCTATCTTTATATACCGTTACAGGCGGCTTGACGAGTCCCTCCTTTACGAGCCCCGTTTCCGTGAACTTCAAGCCGTAGTACGCCGCCCGCTCCTGTCTTTTCTTCTGCCAATCCTCAAGATGTTTAAGCTTGACCCGGAGAACGGCGGCCTGGAGGGCATCGAGGCGGAAATTGCCGCCCAGAAGCTTATAAAAATATTTGTTGACACCTCCGTGAACTCGAAGGCATTTCAGCCTAGCCGCGAGTTTTGGGCGATCCGTCAGAACCATCCCCCCGTCTCCGTAGCCTCCCAGGTTCTTGGAGGGGAAGAACGATAAAGTCCCGACTGTGCCCATCGAACCGGCACGTCTTATCCCTTTCCGAGAAGGATATTCGGCGGTAATGGCTTGGGCCGCGTCTTCGATGACCCAGAGCCCGTAGTTTTTTGCCGCAGCCGAGAGAGGGTCCATATCAGCACACTGGCCATATAGATGGACAGGGATCACAGCCTTGACTTTCTGGATTCGCGGCGTTCTTTTGGCTTTTTGGAGGAACTCCTCCAGTTTCTCCGGGTCGATGTTGTATGTTTGCGGGTCGATATCGCAGAACATAGTTTTGGCGCCAAGCCGGGCGACGGCTCCCGCCGTGGCAAAGAATGTGAAGGGCGTCGTGATGACCGCGTCTCCTGCCCCTATTCCCAGGGCCATTAAAGATATGATCAAGGCATCAGAACCGGATGAAACGCCTATGCCGAATTTTGTCCCGCTCAAAGAGGCGATCTCTTTTTCTAGGGCTTCGACCTCGGCTCCAAGAATAAAACTCTGGGAGCTGAGTACCTCGGAGACCTTCTGGTTGATTTCCTCCTTGATGGCTTGATACTGGGCTTTCAAATCCAGAATCGGTAGATTCATTCGTTCCTCCTTAGGTTGGAACCTTTTTGAGTTTCTTTTTTTCGATCAGCAGCTGGCCCTGATAAGAGACGTAGTTCAGGAGGATCATGACCCTGTGGTTATCGTCGAGCTCTTTCTTGAATATTCCTTTCAAGCCTTTGAGGGGGCCTTCGGCGACCTCGATCTCATCTCCGAGCTTAGGCTCCTCGCCGTGCTTCTCCAGCTCGATCAACCCGTCCACTTCCCTGGCCTTGATTTGCTGGATAATGGTTTCAGGAACGGGAATAGGGCCTTCCTTATTGCCCACAACCCTTTTCACGCCGCGGGTGTACTTAACGAGCTGATATTGGGAAGGGAAGTCAAAAAAGAGAAATCCGTAGCCGGGGAAGAAGGGCTTGACCCGATTTTCCTGCCTGTACTTGGGGTAATAAAAGTCGAAACCTCCCTCGCTGAAGAGCCGGCTGACCTGGAATTCTTTCTTCGGCTTGGTGTTGATGACGAACCAGTTTCCCATGTTCGGCTAATCCAGGACCCGCGATGAAGCATAGAAGTCGGGCCGCCTGTCCGGCAGGAAATGCTTCTTGGCGAAAGACCGCGGGATCTCACTCAAGTCGCAATCGGCAAAAAGGATGAAATCCCGGCCCTGGGGCGCGCGGGCAACCACTCTTCCGTCCGGAGCGACCACAAAGGATTCGCCGGCGAATTGGTGGACTTCTTCTCTTCCCACGCGGTTGATAAGGGCAGCATAATAACCGTTTTGAAAAGCCGCCACCTGGATCTCCGCCTCGAAGATCCCTTCTGCCCACTCCCCCACGGCTCCGGCCTGCGGGACGATGACGATTTCCGCTCCCTGGAGCGATAGCGCGCGCATAATCTCGGGGAAATGGCGGTCATAGCAGATGGCCACTCCGACCGCTCCCAGCCGGGTTCTATAGACAAGCTGGGTCGAATTTCCAGGGCTGTAATAACCTCGTTCATGAAACCCGGGTCCTTCCATAATGTGGACCATGCGCGTGACTCCGAGGAGTCGTCCGTCGGAATCAATGACAGGGGAAGAGTCATATGTTTTATCCTTGTCCTTTTCGAGAAGATTGAGAACCACCACGACTCCATGCTTCCGGGCCAGCGCAGAGAACACCTCTGTCGTCGGGCCGGGAACGGGTTCTGCCTGCGCTAGGGCCTCCGGGGTTGCAGGATATTGAGGCAGGAAACGCAGGAAGGCCAGTTCCGCAAAGGCGATGAGCTCCGCCCCGGCGCGGGCCGCCTCCTGGCACGCCCTCACTCCTCTCTCTAGATTCTCTTCGCGGTCGGGAGAGGCGTGCTGCTGGACAAGCGCGACCTTCATTTCAGTCCTTTTTCGCGGCCATGGTCCGCTCGACATCTCGGACCGTTTTGGGAATAGGTTTTCCCAAGACGCGATGCCCGTCTTGAGTGACGAGCACATTATCTTCTATCCTGACCCCGGTGAAATTCCTGTGGGCTTCGACTTTGGCGTAGTTGATGAAAGAGGCAAATTTATTCTCGCTTTTCCATTGATCGATGAGGGCAGGGATAAAGTAAATTCCTGGCTCTACGGTGAGGACAAACCCGGGTCGAAGTTCCCTGGCCATCCTCAAGTAGGCCAGCCCGAACTGCCTGCTCCTCTTGATGTTCTCATCATACCCAACGAAGTTTTCTCCCAATCCCTCCATGTCATGGACGTCTAACCCGAGCATGTGACCCAGTCCGTGGGGGAAGAAAAGGGCATGGGCCCCTGCTTCGACGGCCCCGTCTATATCGCCCTTCATCAGTCCGAGCGCCTTCAGACCCGAGGCCATGGCTTTGGCAGTAGCCAGATGGATTTCCTTATATTTGACCCCGGGCTGGATGGACTCAATAGCCTTTTGCTGCCCGTTCAAGACGACCTCATAAATATCTTTCTGCTGGGGAGAAAACCGGCCTGTCACCGGGATTGTCCTGGTGATGTCACAAGCGTACCCCATCGGCGAAGAGGCGCCCGAGTCGATGACCAGCAGCCTCCCCCTTGTTAACAGGTTGCTGTGATACGGGTTATGAAAGATATGCCCGTTTATGCTCAGGATAGTGGGGAAAGCCGTCTGACAGCCGTGAGCCTGACAGATACCCTCCATCTCTCCGACGACGGCCCATTCATATAGTCCCGGCCTTGCCATTCGCATGGCTGCGAGGTACATTTCGCGGGTGACGGCGAGGGATTTTTCGATCTCCCGGATTTCGCCGTCGCTCTTCGTTGACCGTTGGGCGACCACAGCTTTGATCAGGTCCGCGGAGACATTTTTTTTGACATCCTCCGGCTCCATCTCAAGGAGAGAGCTGAGTTTGGCCAGAATTTCGGGCCTGTATGGAGGGAGATAGTGAATCTTTCTCTTCTGTATTTTGGCCTGGCGGATTATCTCTCTGAGCCGGGAAAGAGGCGCTGAGTGCTTGACTCCGACCCGCCGGGCTCTTTCCTTGATCTTGGGAAGTTCGCCCATCCAGATGACATCTTCGAGCGTAATGTCGTCCCCGAGAATCATATCTCTTCCGGTGTCGCTGTCGATCACGGCCGCGAGAGAGGGAGTATTCAGGCCAAAATAGTAGAGGAAGGAACTATCCTGCCTGAAAGGATAGGTGTTGCTGGGATAGTTCATCGGGCTCTCTTCGTTTCCCAGGAAGAGAATGACTCCCGATGGAATTCGCTTTCTTAAGAGTTTTCTTCTTTGGATATAGACCGTGCTTTTGAACATTTGTCACACCTCGCGTTAATAGTCAACATTCCCCTTTTCCGTATATCAAATTGTCCGTTTGATTTCAACAATAGGGAATCGTCCCCCTGATCAAAAGGCGGCGTGCTCAGTCCGGCGGATGATTTCGTCCTGGAGTTCAGGCCCGAGGTCTACAAAATAATCGCTGTATCCCGCGACTCTGACAATGAGGTCACGATATTTTTCCGGGTGTTTCCTCGCTTCCCGAAGTGTCTCAGCGGTCACGACGTTGAACTGGATGTGATGGCCGTCAAGCTTGAAGTAGGACCTGACGAGATGGGCCAGCTTCGTTATCCCCTCTTCGTCAGCCAAGAGCTCGGGAGTAAATTTCTGGTTGAGCAGCGTTCCCCCTGTGCGGAGATGGTCCATTTTGGACACGGACTTGACAACGGCTGTCGGCCCCTGCCTGTCTGCCCCTTGCACCGGAGAGACTCCCTCGGAAAGCGGCTCTGAGGCCCTGCGTCCGTCCGCCGTCGCCCCGGTGACCTTCCCGAAATAGATGTGCACGGTCGTCGGCAGAAGGTTGATGTGGTAAGTGCCGCCTCTTGTATTTGGCTTTCCGTTCACGGCATCGTAATAGGCTTCGAAAACAGAAACCATGACCCTATCGGCATAATCATCATCGTTTCCGTATTTGGGAGTCTTGTTGATGAACGACTGGCGCAGGGCCTCCTGTCCTTCGAAATTGTTCCGAAGGGCTTCGACGAGCTTCTCCAGGCTTATGTTCTTGTTGTCGAAGACATTGTATTTGACCGAAGTCAAAGCGTCGCTGACCGTCCCGATCCCCACGCCTTGAATATAAGACGTGTTATATCTGGCTCCGCCGTCATGATAATCCTTCCCCCTGGCGATGCAGTCGTCGATGAGGAGGGAGAGGAATGGAGTCGGCAGGTACTCGGCATAAATTCTCTCGATAATGTTGTTGCCTTTGATCTTGATAGCGACAAAATGATTCACCTGCTTGCGGAAGGCTTCGAACAGTTCGTCGAACGAAACGAAAGACATGGGGGCTCCTGTTTCGAGGCCGATTTTTTTCCCGGTCATCGGGTCCATGCCGTTGAGCAATGTGATTTCCAGAATTTTCGGGAGATTGAAATAGCCAGTGAGGTTGTAGTTCTCCTTGCCGAAAATTCCCGCTTCGACACAGCCGCTGGCGCCGCCTGACCTGGCATCTTCCAAGGATTTCCCCTGCCTAAGCATCTCTTGGACAATAGCGTCGGTGTTGAAGAGAGACGGCTGGCCAAATCCTGTCTTGATGATTCGAAGCGCGCGCCGGAGCAGACTGTCGGGCGTTTTCTTGCTGACCTGGACCATGGAGCTCGGCTGAAGGAGACGCATTTCCTCGACGATATCGAGCAAGAGGAACGACAGCTCGTTGGCTCCGTCGGAGCCGTCCTTTTTCACTCCGCCCAGGTTGATCAGGCAAAAATCCGTGTAGGTGCCGCTCTCTTCTGCGGTAACGCCCACTTTGGGTGGCGCAGGCTGATTATTGACCTTAATCCAGAAAGCCTGGAGAAGCTCCCGAGCTCCGTCCTCTGTCAGCGTCCCGGAGGCAAGGCCTTTTTTATAAAACGGATAAAGGTGCTGGTCGAGCCTTCCCGGGTTGAACGAATCCCAGGTGTTGAGCTCGGTGATCACGCCGAGATGGCAAAACCAATAATACTGCAGAGCCTCCCAGAAATCGCGGGGCGCATTTTTCGGGACATGAAAGCAGACGTCTGCGATTCTTTCGAGCTCGGCTTTTCTCTGGGGGTCTTTTTCCTTGGCGGCCAGCTCTTTCGCCTTTTCTCCATGCCGCTCCGCATAGCGGATGAGGGCGTCTGCGGCCACGGCCATGGCCTCGAGTTCTTCCCTTTTTTTAAAGGCTTCGGGGTCGTTCCTGAAGTCAAGCTTTTCCAGGCTCGCTCGGATATCGGACTTAAAATCTTCCACCCCTTTGTGATAGATCTTATCGTCAAGAACGGTGTGGCCGGGCGCCCTCTGTTCCATGAATTCGGTGAAAATGCCGGCCTCGTAGGCCTCTTTCCAGGCTGCATCCATCTCGGCGAAAATTTTCTCTCTTATGGTCTGGCCCCTCCAGAAGGGGATGATCTCGCGTTCATAGATTTTTCGGGTCTCCTCGCTCACCCGGAAGGATGTTTTTGGCCGGGTGTTGAGAATGTCCAGGTCCTTCAGGCTGTGGGTGGTGATCTCCGGATAGGTCGGCGTTGCCTTGGGAGCGGTTCCCCTTTCGCCGACGATGAGCTCGGCCTCGCTGATGATGATGGACTTGTGCTCGAGAAGGTATTTGAAGGCCAGCGCCCTTTTCATGGGTGCGGATAGGGTCGAAGAAACGTGATTCTTGTAGAACTCGGTCAGAAGAAGTGCTCTTTGCGGAGTTATGGAGGGTCTGGCTTCCAGGCTCTGTTCTCGCAGTTTTTTAATTCTCTCGTTCATCCTTTATTCTCCTACCCGGACCGAAAACCCGAATGATTCCAAGTCGCTTTTTATTTTCTCCAGCCTCTCCCGAGAGGGAGGGTTAAGATGGTCAGAGGCATCCTGCTTCTGCAGGCCTTTGTATTTTTCTTTTCCCATCCTATGGAATGGGAGGAGGCTGATCTCGGTGACCGTCTTGAGCGAACGGAGAAACTCGGCTATTGCGGAGAGATTGGCCTCGTCGTCGTTGACGCCGGGCACAAGAGGCAGGCGGATGATGATCTTTTTCTCTTTTTGGGCGAGTCGGGCCAGGTTTTCCAGGATGATAGCGCTGGATTCGCCCGTGTATCTTTTATGTTTTTCCTCGTCCATCAGCTTGAGGTCGTACAGGAAAAGGTCGACGTGGTCGACAATTTTGGCGAGAGCTGCTGCAGGAGCGAACCCGCATGTGTCCACGGTTGTATGGATTCCTTTTTTTCTGCAATGGGAGAGGAGCTCAGACAGAAAATCAGGCTGAGCCAAGGGCTCCCCGCCGGAAAAGGTCACTCCGCCGCCGGATTCATCCATGAAAATCCTATCTTTATCTATGGCGGCCATGACTTCAGATATATCCATGCGGCGGCCGACGATCTCGACGGCCAGCGTGGGACAGGCTTCTGCGCATTTGCCGCAGGCCGTGCACTTGCTTCTGTCCAGGACCGGGATATCGGCGACCTTAGCCAGGGCTGCTGCTTCACAAGCCAGGAGGCACTCCGAACAGTCTTTGAGGCATCGGCCCGGCCTGACCATGAGTTCCGGTGTCAAGGACTGCCCTTCGGGATTGTGGCACCAGAGGCAGTGCAAAGGGCAGCCTTTGAAGAAGACGGTCGTCCGGATCCCCGGCCCGTCGTGGATCGAATATTTCCGGATATCGAAGATCAACCCTTTGGTCATGTTCGCAGCCTTATTTATAGTATTGATTGATGTATTTTTCCTGGGTTTTAAAGGACCAATGGACATCGCGGATATGGGCAGCGGCAGCGGCGGCCCGGTCGTGTTTGATGAGCTTCACGAGTTCCCTATGTTCGGCGATGGAAGCTATTTCCCATTCTTTCACGAACCCTTTCTGGCGGGGGAAGTCGTAAAGCCTCTTCTTCAGGGTGCGGACAATTTTGACCAGGTTCTCATTACCGCAGAGGTCGAGATAAATATTATGGAACCTGAGGTTTTTTTCATAATAGGCGTCAAAATTGTTGGCATTTAGGGCTCTCTCCATGCCCTTGACCTGGTTTTCCATCGACTTTGTTTCGCGTTCTCGAATACGTTCGAAAGCCAGGAGCAGCGCGGTGCTTTCCAGGGCGCCGATGATCTCATAATAGTCCTTGATATCCTGGCGCGATAAAATGTTCACGACTACGCCACTGCGAGGAAAGATGGTCACAAAGCCCTCCATCTCGAGCTGGAGCAGGGCGTCCCGCAAAGGTGTTTTGCTCACGCCCAGCTGTCTGCTGGTTTCCTGCATATCAATTTCCGACCCGGGCAGGATTTTGCCTTTGCGCATTTGCTCCCTGAGATAATCATAGACGTGTTCTTTGAGGGATTTGACGTTGAGAACCGACTTGTGTTTCACGGCGAGTTGGGCTTCTGATATCTAATATATCAGATATAACCTTTTTGTCAAGGGAAATTTTACTTATTAGGGCCAAGCCCCTTCTTCAGCTATCTCAGGAATGTTGAAATAACTGAATGCAATATCATAGAATGGCGACAGGAGAACAAGAATGACAGCACGCTGGAAACCGCCCTCGAACTGGACTGTCATCAAGACGATCGATGCTCATACGGCTGGAGAACCTCTGCGTATCATCACCGAAGGCCTCTCCCCTATTCCGGGACGGTCAATCATCGAAAAGCGCCGCCATGCCCAAGATCATTTGGACCATTTGCGGACTGCCCTGATGTGGGAACCGCGCGGCCACGCGGATATGTACGGCTGCATTGTTACGGAACCCGTCTCGGCGGACAGCCATCTTGGAGCCCTGTTTCTCCACAATGCCGGTTTCAGCACGATGTGCGGCCACGGGATCATCGCCCTCACGACCGTCGCCTTAGAGACCGGCCTGGTTAAGACCAGGGGAAAAAGGCCGGTCCTTAAAATTGACACTCCCGCGGGACAAATCTCCGCCACGGCCAGAAAAGAGGGCTGCACCGTCAAAGAAGTGTCATTTCTGAACGTGCCCTCCTTTGTCTATGCTTTGGATAAGACGGTTGATGTCGCCGGCTTGGGGAAAGTGAATGTTGACGTGGCTTTTGGCGGCGCTTTTTATGCTTTCTGTCGTGCCGAAGACCTCTGCGTCCGCCTCAATCCTGAAGATTTCCGCCATTTGATCAACGTGGGAATGCGGGTCAAGCGGGCGGTGATGGACGCGTTGCCCATTCTTCATCCTTTTGTCGAGGACCTCGGATTCCTTTACGGGACAATCATTGTCGGCCCACCCGAGGATCCGGTCCATCACAGCCGCAATGTCTGCATCTTTGCCGACGGAGAGGTCGACCGCAGCCCGACAGGAACAGGCCTAAGCGCTCGTGCCGCTCTTCTTTATGCCCGAGGAGAGCTCAAGAAAGGCGAAACATTTGTCGTCGAAAGCATTCTCGGGACCTGTTTTTCTTGCCGCATCGCTGCTTTGACCCGCTTTGGGCCCCATGAAGCCGTCATTCCCGAAGTGACGGGCAGCTCTTTTATTACCGGGAGGTATGAAATCCTGATTGATCCCGAGGATCCCCTCCGCCACGGATTCATCCTCCGGTAATCAAACATGTCCGGCCGTCCCACTCCGGGGAAGTCGTCGCGAATTCGGCGCGTTAACCTGGATGAAAGGTCGTCTCAATGCCTGATTTCTGCGCTAACGAGAAAGGAACAGCGGCAAAAGAACGAGATGATAATAAAGGGGGGTTAATTATAAGCCTTGGTGAGGGCGCTCGTTATGGTGGATTGAAGCTCCCCTTCCTCAAAAGGCTTGGTGATATAGCCGAAGCGGGCCGTGCCATTCGCTCTTTTTAGAGTGTTTTCATCGCCGAAGGCGGTGATATAAACGACCGGAACATGATATTCATAAAAAATTTGATGGGCCGCCTGGATCCCGTCCATGCTGCCCTTCAGCCTGATGTCCATGAGAACGAGATGAGGCTTGCGCGCAGCCACCTTTTCGATAGATTCCTCTCCCGAGAACACAACTTCTGAGTCGGCGAACCCGATTTTTCTCAAGATGCTCTGGATATCCATAGCGATAATGGCTTCGTCCTCGACGACGAGAATCTTGAAGCCGTTATTGGTATGAGACTGGAGCTCAGTCTTTTTTTCTTTGTTAGCCGGTTGAAACTGCCACATTTTTATGTCTCCACAGGTTTAGTCGGCAACGCCCATAAAAAATTGAAAAAAAGAAAAAAATTACGCCGGCAAGGCCAAGCGCTTGCTTTTTGGCTGGACGCGCTTTCTCTCTATCCTATAACCGGACCTCCTGGCCACAAGACCAATGACAAAATACGTCATTTACACCGTGACCGTGGATTTAGTCGCATAATTCGGCCTCAAGATGAAAAAAGCGCAAGAATCCCCGGGACGCCTTTTGGTTTTTAAAAACCCAAAATCTAAATGGGAAATCTTCAAGCTCACTTTTGCAGCCCTACAAGGCTCCAAGCTCGAAGATATTTAGGCCGTGCTTGGTTTTTTAAATAGGAAATACCCAAAGCCCAGGGCTATGAACAGATATAGCAGTACAACAGACCAGCCGAGCAGATTCATCTCTCCAGAGAGCGTAGCCAGAAAAGCCACAGTGCAGCCGATCGTATCATAGACCAGGAGGTGAATGCAGATGGCCCGTCGCCCGTCGGAGACTGCAACGTTTCTGCCGAACCACGTCAGCATTAGGTTGCCCAGAATCGTTGCGCCAAATAATCGTGCTATAAAAATACCCCCTGCATCCAGGGTGACCCCGAACAGTGACATCAACAACCCCGGTACTATGAGCATGGGAATCCCGGAGACGAGACATGCCGCAGCTTTGACGACCATCATTGTTCTGAAACTCATCTTTCAGAACCTCCTTTGAGTTCAAGACAGCATTTCATTTCTTAGAAAGGCTTTCCTTTTGCACTCAGTTATGTCTTTGCCCTAAGAATCTTGAATTCATAATCCCGAGGAAAACAAACAAAAGCAAAAATGAAATCAGAGTAAAATCAAAAAAGGGGGTGGTAGCGGGGGTTGGATTTGAACCAACGACCTCCGGGTTATGAGCCCGAC
>CAZOKP010000021.1:0-33395 GCA_964580435.1 uncultured Eubacteriales bacterium | reverse complement strand
TGCAGAGCTTGCCCATGGCCATCCCGACCCAGCCCAGGACGAACATGTTCATGAAGACCTGCCAGCCGGCGATCCAGCCGCGCAGCATCTCCGCCCCGACCCCCGAGAACCTCAGCGTCTGCCATTCCGCCTGTGTGTAGGCCAGGGAGCGCCGGAATATCCTAGTCGAGGCGAAAGCCGAGATGGCGCACCAGGCGCTGAAAAACGTGTACCAGATCCCCCTGAGCCCGTATTGATAAATGACTCCGCTCACCCAAATCGGCGTATCAGTGGCCGTATGCGTGGCGTAAACCGAGGTCGC
The DNA here is from genome assembly GCA_964580435.1 of uncultured Eubacteriales bacterium. Classification (GTDB taxonomy): domain Bacteria; phylum Acidobacteriota; class Aminicenantia; order Aminicenantales; family UBA8522; genus CAZKEW01. Next base: position 33,094 of record CAZOKP010000021.1, on the reverse strand, counting down.
CGGCAGCCACCAGGGAAGGCCGCGGCCAGCCAGGAAGAAGTCGGCCATCGACCTCTTCCCCAAATTATAAAAAAGAATCCCGCAGATCGTCATCAAGACGACAAAAGCGATCACCCAGAACCAATCCAGAAAGGCGAAATGAACCATGTGTGACCCCCTGCACTGATTATGAAGTCCCCTTCTTTTTCGCCTCCTTTCACAAGATCTTTAACCCCGAATCCAGAAATTCACTGTTTCTGGAGTTCCTTAAGGCTTGTAATAAGCTTATCTATAAATTCGATTTTTTCTGGGCTTGAATATCCCTTTTTTGCTCTTTCCAAGTAATCTATTGCCCGCGAATAGTCTCTCTGGTGAATGTAGCAGCGGCCAGCCATCTCCAGAAATTCAGGTTCATCGGACTTGAGCTCCAGTGCTTTCTCGAAGCTATTCAGCGCTTCTGGAATGCGGTTGAGCTCAAAGAGGACAAGCCCTTTGTTATACCAGGCGTCCACGAGCTTTGGCTCTAAATTGAGCGCTTTTTCAAAGCACTCAAGCGCTTTGTCCAGCTCTTTCTGCTCCCGGTAGTAAACACCGAGCTGGCTGTAACCCTTGGCAAAATTGGGGGTCAGCTCCATCGTCCTGTTCAAGGCTTCAATGGCTTCAGGGAGCATATTTTTCCTGAACAGGCTGAGGCTGAGCAGGTAATAGGCATTCGCATCCTCAGGCTTATCTTCTACCATTTTTTTTAAGATAGCTATGGCACTGTCAAAATTCCCCTGCTGCATGTTTTCCATGGCCTGGTTGATTTCAGACTGCGCCTGTTTGGCGCGTTTGATTTTCTTGATCTCTTCTCCACTGACAAGGACAACGGGTTGCATCTCGACTTTTTGCATCCTCTCCTGGGGAGTCTCAAAGCTCCATTTGTCTGTCTTTGTCTCGTACCCTTCCCTCTTTATCGTCACCTCGTATACTCCGTGAGGCAGGCCCGCCAATTTATACTCCCCCTTAGCGTCTGTGAGCACTCGATAGCTCCTGTTGGTCGCGATATCCTGTAGGAGAACCTCAACTTTTGGGATCGGCTGGTTGTTCGGATCAATTATTTTTCCAAGGACATAGTATTCGCGGTATTGGGCTGACGAAGTAGAAACTAAAAAGAGTATAAAAACCAGAACCAGCAACACCAAGAATCGTGCGCGCACAAGTCTCCTCCTAAGATGATGATTTGGTTAACTTTTGAAAAGAATTCGCTTTTTCCAGAGCCTCTCTGGCTTTATCAGGCTGATTCGTCCTGGTATAAAAGTCGGCAAGAAGAAAATAGCCCATCCCCTTGAGTTCCGCTGTCTTAGCCAAGGAGAGCCCTTTCTCAGCTAATTCTTGAACCTGATAGAGGCCCACTGGATCATAGAGCAATCCCCGCGCCAAAAAAAGATACCCTTCGGGGGCCAGGGGAGCGACCCGGATGACTTCCTTCATCTCGGTTATATAGCCTTCGCGGTCGCCCTGTTTAAATAGCAGCCGGCCGTAGTTGAAGCGGGCCCGGAAGTGGTCCGGATAAAGGGTAAATTCCTCCTTATAGCCCTTCATGGCCTCTTCCATTCTCCCCTGTCCTTCATAGAGGAGACCCAAATGAAAATAGACGAGCGGGAACTTGGGGAACTTGGTCAAGATGTCCTTGAGGCGCCCCTCCACCTCATCGTAGCGTTTGAGCCCGATCAAGCAGGCGGCCAAGTTCAGGCCGGTCTGGGTAATCTTGGGCTGAATCTCTGTAGCTTTTTCAAGATAGGGCAGCGCCTCGCTATAATTTTCATCGTCCATAAGAACTTCCCCGATGAGATTGTAGGCCTGGACGTTGTTCTCGTCGACAGAGAGGGCTTTCTTGCACACAGCAATCATATCTTCCTTTTTCCCCTCATCAAGGAGCACGCTCGCCAGACCGATGAGCGCCTGGACATTATTCGGGTCGTCTTTGAGGATGAGATCAAATTGACGCTTGGCCTCCTCGTTCAGGTTGAGTTTAATATAGCATGTCGCCAGGAGAAGAATAGCTTGGGGGACCCCTTCTTCCTGGCGCAGGATAGACTCCAAGACTTGCCTGCCCTCGTCATATTTCTCGTTATTCAACAATTCTCCGGCTTGTTGAACCGCCTCGTAAACCTGGAGCTTATCCTTAGGGTCGAAGAGCGCTGCTTTCTTCTGCTGCCGGGATTTGCTGGCAACAGGACCGCCAATATAGCCGAGAGCGGCCAGCCTCTCCAGAGTTTCACGGTCCAGGTTGGCTGATTCCAGCGCAGGAGCGTTGGAGCTTGTCTGTCGGACAAGTCTGTCGAGCGCCTTTTTCATCTTGAGCACCAACTGAGGATGTTCAGTCTGGATGTTGCGCAACTCTTCAGGATCCAGGGACAAATCATAGAGCTCGGAACGGGGAGCATCAATATATTTGAATTTTCCTTGGCGCAGGCTCAGAAGTGGGCTCCACCCGTAGAGAATATCCGGTGTCATAGACTCGCTGTATGCCTCAAAGTTTGTGTTCGTTTTGGGCCGGAAAATGAGCGGAAGAAGTGATTTCCCCTGATTCTCCTTGGGAGTGAGGAGCCCGGCCATATCCAGGACCGTGGGAAAAATGTCGATTGTCCTGGCCTGCTGTTTGATGCGAATTCCTTGAAACTTTTCCACCGGCACGACGACCAGAAACGGAACTCTAACAGCACAGTCATAAATGAAATAGCCATGGGTCATCTCGCCGTGGTCTCCGAGTGCTTCGCCGTGATCTCCCACAATGACGATGATTGTTTTCTTGTCGAGGCCCTTTTGCTTCAGCCAGGCCATAATCCTTCCGATCTGCTCATCCATGAAGGCAATCTCACCATCGTAAAGCCCGACGAGGCCACGGTTGCCATATTCAGATAAATACGGCTGGGGCGGCTCATAGGGCGTGTGAGGGTCATAGAAATGAAGCCAGGCAAAGAAGCGCTTGTCCTGCTCTTTTTCCAGCCAGGCGAGCGCGGAATCAGCGATTTGATTCCCTGGCCGCTGGACCAAGCTCAGGTCAAGCAGTTTGTATTTCTTGAGGTCGAACTGATCGTCATAATAATGAAACCCCTGCCGCAGGCCCCAACGGCCGTCGAGAACAAAAGCGCCGATGAAGGCTCCACACTCATAGCCGCTCTGGGCAAGAGCTTCGGCCAGGGTTTGATGTTGTTCTGAAAGAGCCGCGTTTCCATTCACCCTCACGCCGTGAAAGGTGGGATAAAGCCCAGTCATGATCGAGCAATGCGCAGGCAAAGTCAGGGGCGAGGAAGTGATGCATTCTTCAAAAACAATGCCTTTTTTGGCGAGAGCGTCAAGAGAGGGCGTTTTGACATCTTGATAGCCGTAAAAGGGAAGATGGTCGGCCCGTGTCGTATCCAGAGTAATGAGCAGGATATTCGGTTTTTCTGTCCCCGTCGCAGCCATAAGCCTGGTGAACTCCCCTTTAAAGTCCCTCGCGGGCCAGAAAAAAATCCAGAAAGCAAGAACACCGAGAAGAACAAATGCCAGAAATCCCAAAAGAAGAAATGTTCGCCTCTTCTTCATCTTTGTTGAAATATTATACATTAAAAGCCCTCACCAGCGCTTCTTTGATGGAGAAAAAATCTACACAAAATGAAAGACCTCCCCCTCGGGGTGGATAGAAATGGAAGAAAAGGGAAAAATAGCCTGGAGGACTTTCGCCCTCCAGGCTATTTACAGACCTACGGCGTCTTAAAAATCAAACCGAATATTGAGCCTGAGCATTCTCGACGGAATGGTGACGGTTGTAACTCGACCAACAGGCTGGATATTCCCTTCTCCGATATAGCTTGGAACATTCGCATTGAAGGCGTTCAGGAGGTCGAGGGCGACATTTAGTCTCTGGCCGCCGATCTTAAAATCTTTTGCGAGGCGGAGATCCAGGATCGCTTCAGAAGGATAATACCATGGGTCGTTGACATCGATAGCAACCGTTTGAGCGAACGTCGCGGTATTCACCGTAATTCTATTAGGATCGACTGGCGCCCAGGGAGAATTCTGGGGGAAAACTTGAACGGGCCAGAACGGCTTTCCTGAGTTCCAGCGAAAACGGAAACCCAGGTCTGCCTCGATTCCCGGGATCAGGTAGGAACCGGACAACTTGAATTCGTACTTCGAGGTCCACGGCAGGGGCCCTTCCACATTGTTGACTAACTGGTTTACTAACCCCAGAAAGTAGTCATTCATGATCATCGGGCCTTCGAAATTGACGTCCATGCGGACTGACCGACGGCCAATACCGTCAGAGCTCGAGTAGAGGAAAGAACCAAGCATCTGCCAGCGGTTGGAGTAGCGTTTCCTCCAGACAAACTGAAGCCCGTTATAGCTTCGATGGGGCTTTATGCCATCGAACTCTGGCAAGTTTCTGACCTCGTAGCCATTAGCGACGTTCTGGATCCAGTTGATATCGCCTTGATTGGTGCTGCCATCTCCGTTGAAGTCATGCAACACAATGCTGTAGAGGTCCATCGTGTAGCCATAGCTCGTTGTCCAGGGGACTTTCGTATACTCCCAGTCCTCGCCTGTTAATTTATTTACCGGCCAGTAGAGGTACATATTTTTTGTGTTTTTATAGATGTAGGTGAGACCCGCTGAAAAGTCGGCGAACAGCTCCCGCTCAAGATTGACCGAGAATTGATCCGAGTATTGATCCTTCACACCCGGGGCCACGTTGAGCTTCCAAGAGGGGTCAGTGGTATCCCACCAGTCATAGTCGGGAGTGAGATCACGAAGCGCCCTGGCAGAATTCATGGTTTCAAAATAGTCAACGGTTTTGTTACCGTCGGCATCCGCAATGCTCCAGGGAACCGTATAGTAAACCCAATTCCTATCCTGGATAGGCGCATCCGGTCCAGAGCCTTTCAGGTATTCTGCAGCCAGGGGAGTGTAATAGCGGCCATAGCTTGCTCGGAGGATGGTCTTCATATCAGATGTCAGGGCATAGGTGATTCCGATGCGGGGGGCAAGAGTCTTGAAGTCAAAAATATTAGTTGATCCCTTCGTTTCCCGGACAACGGTCATGGATTCATTGAGTCCTTCCCAGGTGGAAGGCATCTCATAGATCTCTCCCTTGCGGTACTTTGACATCATTCTGTCATAGCGGAGTCCCAGGTTGATGGTCAGGCGCCTTGTGGGTGTCCACTGGTCGTCGATAAAAAATCCAAACGCATCGGATCTGCGCACCACGGAATAGGGATCCTCATATGTCTTCCGGACGTAAAACTTGCATCCTGTATCCCCATACCAACCGACCATGTAGTTAACATTTGGCCCAGTCCACCTTTGAGGATAGGTACCGTTGGTGTAACCCCTAAAATAGGCATTGATGCTTTTGAGACTTCCCTTTGTCAGCTGGACACCGAATTTGATGTCGTGTTCACCCAGAAAGTCCTCCACATAGTGGGAAACATCGGCCTGGACAGTATTGCGTTGGGCGATCCCCCTGTAAAACCAGGAAAAACATCCGTCGACTCCATACCTATACCATTTCCACCAGTTGTGGTGAACAGGCCATTCGGGAGCGTCGTCTGGAATCGTTTGTTTAGGTGTGTGCCAGAAACCAAGATACTTGGCTGTTACGACTGTTTTTCCCGTTGGCATCCACTGCCACTGAGCAGAGATGGAATTCCTTATTGAATCTTCCCCATAGTTAGCTGTTGGTTCCCAGGTCCTATCCCAGGTGCCGTTTCCTTGCGCATTGCTTTCGAAATGGTAGGCGACCCAGGCTCGATGGTTTGTCCACGGTGCGGCTGTGAGCTTGATATCGCCAAGGAAGCCTTTCCACGTCTCGTCGTAGGGCCAAATGGGTGTATCTGTTTTGGTATCGACATAACTGGCGTCGGCGTAGAACCAGAGCTTGTCCTTGATGATCGGTCCACCGAGACCGAAGCTTCCTTCCAGATTCCTCGAAGTTATTTGGCGAATCTCTTCTGGCTGTCCGGTAGAGGGACTTGGAGAAATATACAGATTAGCCTCCCCAACCTTGCCAAGCTTTGTCGCGTCAGGCTGGTTGTTCGCTGACTTTCCCAAATTGGAATAGACGGCGACATTCCCGTGGAACACATTGCCGCCTTGTTTAGTCAAGACATCGATCGAAACACCAGAGAAGGCTCCGTATTCTGCTTTGGAGCCCAAGGCGATCATGCGCACCTCTTCAACAGCATTGTAATTGACTCTGAGCAGAGATCCAAAAGAACCACCCTGTGGGCTTGTGGCGTTCACTCCGTTCAGCAGAAAGACATTCTCATTGGAGGCCCCGCTATAAGCGGTTGGGCTGGGCATCCAGCCTGTTGCGCCTGGATTACCATGGTTCATCATTCCCGGCGCTGTGAGCGCAAGGTCGTAGAAAGCGTCCCGGCTTGTGGGCATTTTATCGAGCAGCGTTGCGTCGATGGAGGTAGATGTCGTCGAGGATCTAGAATCCACGATAGGGGGAGCTGCCGTGACAATAATTTCCTCTTCGACAGCTCCAGGCGTCAAGGCAATATTCACAACCCGGACGGAATCCGCTTGAATCCTGATATTCTCCTGGATAGCGGTCTTGAAGCTCGGTAGAGTGGCCGTTAATTTGTATGTTCCTACGGGGAGATTTAAGAAAGCATAACCACCATTTGCTGGTGTGACGGCTGAGCGAGGTCCGCCAATCAGGGCGTTGCTGGTAATTGTAACGGTCACTCCGGGGAGAGGCTCTCCTGTATCGGTCGTGATAGTCCCTGTCAGCTTTCCATAGTCAATCGTTTGACCACGAACTGGATTTGCCACGAAAATGAGCAAGACAAGAATGGCAAACAAACCCAGCAAGTCGTGGCTTTTGTATCTCCTCATTTGGTTCCTCCTTTTAAAATTTAGCCCCCATTCTCTGCCTCCTCCCTATAAAGTGGAAGAGACGTCCATTGCCCAATAGGTTATATTTTTTTCTATCTTCCACCTCCTCCAAGGCAATATTATGTAAACGATTACATGCCTATGACTCTAAATTTATTGATTTTTTGTTCTTTGTCAAGTGTTTTGTGTTTTTTTTTGCCTGAATGCCTCTACCCCAGAAAAAAACTTTGACAACTTCTGCAGGTTGTTATAAATTTTAAATCAAATTGGGGAAGAGAACAATGACCTCGATTAAAGGAATTGCCAAAATAGCCGGCGTGTCCACGGCCACGGTATCAAGAGTTCTCAATAATCACCTCTCGGTTAGTGAAGAAACAAGAAAAAGGGTAAAAAAGGTTATTATTGACTTGGATTATTATCCTAATGCCCTAGCCCAAGGGCTCAAGACACGGACTTCCAAAACTATAGGACTGCTCCTTCCAGAAATCCAAAACATGTTTATCCCTGCCGTCACCTTTGGCCTGGAAGAAATATTAAAGCAAAACGGATATTTAGCCCTCCTGGCTTACACTTTTTATGATAACGAAGAGGAATGCAAAAGCATCCTGGCCTTTGCCCAGAGAAAGATCGATGCCCTTGTCCATATCGGAACCAGAGAATACGCCGAGAAGAAGACAGATTTCATGACCAATATCCTAGGCGATATCCCCCTCTTCTTCATAAACGACATCATTCACAAGGAAAACGCCTATTGCATCTATAATAATGAAGAAGAAGGGGCTTACCAAGCCACAAAACACCTCATAGAGCAGGGACACAAGCGGATCGCCTTCATCAACGGAAATCCCCTCTATACAAGCTATTTCAACAAACGCAAGGGCTTTCTCCGAGCGCTTGATGAAGCGGGATTGCATTTTAATCCCTCGTTTTATGCTGACTACCAGGCGAACCTCCAAGATGTCTATCAGCCTGCTGAAGCCTATGAGCTCGCCAAAAGGATCATGGACTCCAATTCTCCTCGCCCGACCGCGTTTTTTGCGGCCAGTGACCTTCTGGCCATAGGCCTCATCAGATATCTTCATCAAAAAAAGATCCCCATTCCTGAGGGATGTTCAGTGGTCGGATTTGATAATATCCCCATCGCCCAGCACACTCACCCCCCTCTGACTACTGTCGATCAAAAACCCCGGGAATTGGGCCAGTTTACAGGGAGGCTGATTCTCAAGGTTATGAAAGACGGGCCTTTACCCGAAAAACACTATGTCTTCGTCCCGACCCTGATTATCCGAGAATCAAGCGGCCGCAAAACGGTCAAATACTCGCATCAGACCCTCACCTCATGATCAACCACTGGTCTTGAGGACGATACAGACGACGACCCAAAGCCCATCTTTTTACCCCCCAACCCTGATAAGAAAAGAGCCTGGAGGGCCGAAACCCTCCAGGCTCACAGCAGGTCGAAACGTGCGTCTGCTTAGTACTGGTACACGAAGCTGAACCGGAACGTGCGCGCGCCGGTGATGCCGGTGATGTGGCCCCACGACCACTGCAAATCGATATCCGTCACGTCGGCTGAATTGAAAACGTTTAAGACGTCGAAGATGATACCGAGCGAACCATAGTTCTTGATCCTGAACATCTTCTCCAGCCTCAAATCAAGGATAGCCGAGCTTGGCAGCCATGTGGGTTCATTGAATATGATGCGGCCCCCGCCGTAGGCATTAAGGATTGAGTTCGGCGGGATAGACCAAGCCTCAGCGGTCGTGTAGCTTTCATATCGCCAGACCGGACGGCCGGTGTGCGAGCGGAAACGGAGGCCGAAGTCCAATTCGACTTTGGGAATAGTGTAAGACCCCGAGGCCTTGAACTCCCACTTGGGCACAAAAGGCAATGGCTGGTCCATATTGTTGATGACGTAATTCAGGTTCCCCATCCAGGCATCGTCGGTGACCATCGGGCCTTCCATATTGTCAGCCTGCCGCATCGTCCGGGCGGCAAACCCCTCAGACCAGGAATAGACCACAGAAAAGAGGCCCTGCCAACGATTGGAATATCGCTTGTTGAAAACGAGCTGGACAGCCTGATAGACTCTCTTCGGCTTCACGCCGTCATACTCCGGTAGGTTCTTCACCATAAAAGCATTCATAGCATTATCATGTATCCACCCAACATCGCCTGTGCCGACAACTCCGTCATGGTTGTAATCTTTCAACACGATGCTGTAAAGCTCGACCGTCTGTCCGTACGATGTTGTGAAGGGGACCCTCTCGTACTCCCACTCCTGCCCAGTTTCTACGTTGATAGGAACATTGGCGTAAATGTTGCCCCTATTCTTGTAAATATAAGTCGCGCCGATCGAGAAGTCCTTGACGAGCTCTCTTTCAATGTTCAGGGAGAACTGGTCGGTGTAGGAGTCCTTGAGGTTGGGGTCGGCATTGAGCGACCAGGATGGGTCTATATCCCGCATTTCGCTATGAATGGGATCACGGCCATAAACGTTCCTGGCCGCATTCTGGACTTCATTCACCAATTGGCCATTCCAGGTATAGTAGTTAGTGTCGATGTTCCCATTTCCATTCAAGTCGACGAATTCCCAGGGAACTTGGTAGATCTGATAGTCTCGGATCCAATGCGGCATATCCGGACCGAACCTTCGGAGTGTCTCCACCATGAGCGGCATGTAAAAGCGGCCGTAGCTCGCCCGGACAACCGTCTTTCCGTCTTCTGTCAACTGGTACGTGACGCCGATGCGTGGGGACCAGGTCTTGAAATCAAAGATATTATCGGTCGACTCACGATCGCGGACGACGGGAGGCGGGCCGTTGATTTCTTCGGGCGAGGTGACGAATTCATAGACTTTCCCCACTCCGTACTTGGTCGTCATCCGGTCGAAGCGGAGGCCGAGGTTCAAGGTCAAACGATTGTTCACCGACCACTGGTCATCAAAGAAGAACCCGAGGGAATCCGCGGTGCGCACGGTCAGGAAGGGGTTGAGAGTGTCATGTCTATTGTAGAACATCAGGCCGTCGGCCATACCGCCATAGTACCACGTCGCGTTCTTGAGGGCCTCGATGTTATAATTCCAGGGCAAGGGATACAGGAAATTCACATAATTCTGGAAATATCCGCCCATCCAGTTGCCCCGGCCCGTGGTGAACTGGGCGCCGAACTTGATGTCGTGCTCTCCCAGGAAATTCTCGGCATAATAGGACATGTCCGCCTGGATGGTACTGCGGCTGGACTTCTGGGCCTCGACATAGGGGAAAGCGCCGTTGATACCATACTGGGCCCACTTCCACCAGTTGATGTAGCCGGGGTGGTCAGGGTGGTCGTCCGGGATAAAAGGATTTTCAGCGTTCTTGAACCCCAGATACTTGGCCGTGAGGATTGTCTTGCTGGAGGGAAGCCACTGCCACTGGGCGGAAATACTGTTGTTGGTGACCGCTTGGCCATAAGTCATGGAGGTGTCCCACTCGGGCTGTGCGCCCCAGCTCCAGCCGTCCCCCTTGTTGTCTTCATAATGATAGGACGCCCAGGCCCTATGGTTCTTGAAGGGCTCGGCCGAGAGCTTGAAATCGCCGAAAGCGCTCCTGGAGTGAAGGAGCAAGTCCCAGTTCACGCCCTTGGAGATATTCTTGAGGTAATCAAAAGCGGCATAAAACCAGACCTTGTCCCTGAGGATCGGCCCGCCAAAGGTGAAATTGAGTTCCCAGTTAGATTGCGTATCAGAAAAGAGCTGGTCTCCCTGCTGATAAAAGAGCCAGCTTTTGTCGCCCTCCAGGGGGACTGTGCCTGATTCTATGGGGAAAGGATGATTGGGCTCGAACCAAGCGACCGGCTGAAAGAGGTAGGACGCGTTGCCGTGGAACGAGTTGCTCCCGGACTTGGTCAGGACATCGATGGCCGCGCCGGAGTAGCTCCCGTATTCCGCTTTGGAGCCGAGGGCGACGACCCGGACCTCTTCAACGGCATTGTAGTTGACTTTGACCAGAGACCCCCAAGAAGCACCCCGGGGATTCGTAGTGTTAACCCCGTTGACCATGAAGATGTTCTCAACAGCGGTGCTTCCGTAAGCCGTCGGACTGGGCAGCCAGGAACCGGAGTCCGCGACGTCGAACATCCCCGGCGTGGTCAGGGACAGGTCGTAGAACGCGTCCCGGCTGGTCGGCAATTTTGCCAGCATGTCCCGGTCAAGCCTGGAGTCTACTGTCGAGGTTTTGACATCGACAATAGGGCTGGTGGCGATGACCGTTACCTGTTCCTCGATAGCGCCCTGCTGCATAGTCACTTTAAGATCCACTGTGCTGCCGGCCCCGAGGATGACATTTTCTTGGATATATGTCTTGAATCCTGGCACTGAAGCTTGGAGCTTATATGTCCCGGGAGGGACGTTAAGGAAAACAAAAACGCCCTTCGCCGATGTAATCGCGGAACGTTTTCCCATCATGGAAGGACTCGTTACTTCTACGGTCACTCCGGGGAGCAGTTCACCTTTGTCGTCTGTGACCGTTCCCGTAAGTTTCCCTTCGAGGACGGATTGGGACCGGAGAGCGTTCACATTCACAACAGCAAGGTAAAGGGCGAGGAAGCAGATAACAAACAGGAATTTTCTTGCCTTCTGCATTTTCTCTCCTCTCTTTTTAAATCTTGCCTCAAACCCTATTTCTTCCGGATAGACCGGTAGAAATAACCCTAAACCCATTTCTTGAAGCCTCTGTCGATTCCACCTCCATGTTAATTATTTTTTTTTTAATGTTTTTGCCCCATAGAATATATCAATGAAACTATTATTACTTCTCTACGCAGTTGTCAAGCCTTAGTCTATAGTTTTCTTATTTTATCTGTTCCTTCAGTTTCGCGATCAGGTCATCCAGAAATTTGATCTTTTCCTGGTCGGTGTAGCCGGCTTTGGCCTTCTCCAAATACTCTATGGCCTTGGGAAAATTGGCCTGGTGAATGTAGCATCTTCCGGCCATCTCGAGATAAGCTGGGTCATCCGGCCTAACACTCAGCGCTTTCTCGAAACGAGCCAGGGACTCGTCGATGCGGCTCATCCCGAAAAGGATCAGGCCGGAGTTATAGGCGGCGTCCGGGTTGTTGGGGTCCAGGTCCAGGTTTTTTTGGTAGTATTCTAGGGCCTTTTCCAGGTCGTTCTGTTTCTGATAACAGACCGCCAGTTCAAAGTAAGCCGGCGGGAACTTGGGGACCAATTGGGTGACCTGGGTCAGGGCATCGATTGCTTCCGGACACATCTGTTTCTTGGAGTAAGCCAGCCCGATCAGGTAAAGGGCGTTGGAATCCTTGGGGTCCTTGGCCAGGACGTCTTTTAAGATCGCGATGGCGCCGTCATAATCACGCTGCCTGATCTTTTCAAACGCTTCTTTGACGGCGCCCAGCATTTCCTTCATGAGCTCTTCTTTCTTGACCAGCTCCTGCGAGACGAGCGTCACGGGAGGGATCTCGACTTTCTGCATTCTGTCCTGGGGCGTTTCGAACTTCCACTCGTCTTCTTTCGGCGCATAGCCTTCTTTTTTGAAGGTGACTTTGTAGGTGCCGTGAGGGAGGCCGGCAAATTTGAACTCGCCGTTCTTGTTCGTCTTGATGAAATAGTGACGGCTGGTCGCGATGTCCAGGAGAATTATCTCAACTCCCCCTAAAGGACCTTTCTGCGTGTCTATGACCTTCCCATAGAAGTAATACTCGCGGTACTGACCGGAGCCGGGAAGAATGAGGATGAAGCCGAGGAAGACGATGAATACTCCAATAAATTGACCGGTTCGATATCTCATGATTCACTCCTTTTCCGACTTGTATAAGTTCGCCTTTTGGAGAGCGTCATTCACTTTATCAGGCCGATGTTCGCGCGTGTAAATATCGGCCAGAAGAAAATAGCCCAGGGCTTTGAGCTCGGACGTCTGGGCCAAAGAAAGACCTTTTTCAACCATCGTCTTGATCTCATCGAGAGGACCCGGCTCATAGAGCAACCCGCGGGCAAGAAGCAGATAGCCCTCCGCTTGATCGGGGGCAATCTTGATGACCTCCCTCATCTCGGCCAGGTAACCCTGCCTGTCACCCAGCTTGAAAAGGACCTTGCCTAAGTTGAACCGGGCTTTGAATTCATTGGGATAGTTCTTCAGTTCCTCGCCATAAGCCGCCCTGGCCTCTTCCAGCCTCCCCCCTTCTTCATAGAGAACCCCTAAGTTGAATTGGGCCAGGGGAAATTTCGGGGCTTCCCTGATGACTTCTTTAAGCTCCGTTTCCGCTCTGTCGTACTGTTTGAGGTTGAGCAGGCAAACTGCCAGCTCAAGACGGCTCCGGGTTATTTTCGGCTGAATCTCAAAGGCTTTTTCAAAATAAGGAAGAGCCTGGCCCGGGTCTTTTTCCGCCAGGTAGGCCTGCCCGAGGAGCGTGAAAGCCTGGGTATTCCGGTCATCCACGGAAAGGGCCTGCTTGCAGATGGCGATAACGTCGTCGTTTTTTCCTTCGTCAATCAATATTTTCGCCAGGGAGGTCAGGGCCTGGGTGTTATCCGGAGTCTCTTTGAGGAGGATGTCGAGCTTGGCCTTGGCCTCCTCCTTTCTTCCCATCTCTCCATAACATGTCGCGAGGAGTAGCAACGCCTGCGGAATCTTTGGCTCTTCCCTGAGCGCCGACTCAAGCGCTGCGACTGCATCCGCAAACCGGTCTTTCATGACCATTTCGCCCGCCGCCGTGATGGCCGAGAAAACAGGGAGCTTATCCTTGGGGTCGGCGAGCGGTCCTGAGCCGGCGCCTGTGGACTTTTTGGCCGAGACCGGAGCGCCGATATATCCCAGTGCGGCCAGCCTCTCAATTGTTTCGCTGTCAAGATTTGCCGCCTGCGGCGTAGGTGCCCCCCGGCTCGTTTCGGCCATGAGCCGGTCGAGCTCACCCTTCATTTTGCGGGCAATGTCAGGAGACTCCTGAAAAAGGTTTGTCTGTTCGTCAGCGTCGAGAGCGAGGTCGTAGAGCTCGGCCTTCGATGTATCTATATATTTGTATTGAGTTGTCCGCAGGGAGTGGAGAGCGCTCCAGCCGAACTGAATATTCGGAGCCATGGATTCACTGTAGGCGAATTCATCGTTTTTTTTCTCCGGCCGGAACATCAGAGGAAGCAGAGACCTGGCGTGAGTCTCGGCCGGAACTTTGACTCTGGAAGCCTCAAGCAGGGTTGGAAAAACGTCGACCGTCGCTACCTGCGAGGGAATGCGAATTCCGCGCAGCTCAACAAAAGGGGTGACGACGATTAACGGGACGTGGACCGCGTAATCATAAATGAAATAGCCGTGGGTTCCTTCGCCATGGCTTCCCAATCCTTCACCATGGTCGCCGACAAGGATCAGGACGGTATTCTTATCCAGGCCGTTCTTCTCCAGCCAGGAAACACACCTTCCTATCTGTTCATCCATGAAGGCGATCTCTCCGTCGTATAAGCCGGCCATGCCCCGGGCGCTGTATTCGGAGGAATAAGGCTCGGGCGGCTCATACGGCGAATGGGGGTCATAAAGATGGATCCAGGCAAAAAATGGACTTTTTTTCTGACCTTCCAGCCACGCGAGCGCAGCATCCATGACCTCGTTGCCCGGTCTTTGGACGGCGCCAAGGTCGAGATACTTGTATTTTTTCAGGTCGAACTGGTCGTCATAATGCTGGAAGCCCTGCTTCAGCCCCCAGCGGCCGTCAAGGACAAAGGCGCCGATAAACGCTCCGGTCTGGTAACCCTGGGCCGAGAGCACTTCGGCAATAGTTGTCTGTCCGTCATTCAGAGCAGCGTTTCCGTTGATCCGCACTCCATGGTATGTGGGATGCATTCCGGTCATGATCGAGCAGTGGGAAGGGAGAGTCAGGGGGGACGAGGCCGCTGCCTGCTCGAAAAGGATTCCCTTTTGAGCCAGGGCATCAAGGTTCGGCGTCCTGACGAACGGATAGCCGTAGCAGGCGAGATGATCTGCCCGGGTCGTATCAAGCGTGATCAGGATGACGTTGGGCTTATCGACTCCGCTTTTCGCCCAGAGCTTTTCAAATCGCCTGGCCGCGTCTTGTTGAGGCCGCAAAAAGACCCACAGAAGGCCGCAAATGACCACGATCCCTGCAACAAGGAGGAGCCATTTCCGAGTTCTCTGTCCTATCTTCATTCTTAAACACCAAAGATAGCGCTTTATGGCGAGTTTTTCAATACGGCTTCCGTTGAAATGGGTCTCGTCTCTCAATAAGAAAAGAGCTTGGAGGGCCGAAGCCCTCCAGGCTCTGAAGTTCGGAACGTGCGTCTGCTTAGAACTGGAACAAGACGCCCAGCCGGAAGGTCCGGGGAGCAACTAGGGCCACAACACGACCGAGATCCCGGAGAAAAATGTCGGTATCGGGAACAGAGATTTTTTTGCACATGGCGCCTGTCGACTCTAGAATTGCGTGAGTCTGTTTATACATGAACTGTTCGCGGCCAAACTGGGGCGAATGCCATGGAGGTGACCATGGAGGTGACCATTGACATTATCCATGACCGATGATATATGAATAAAAATGTCGCCATATTGGAATTCTACCTGATAAAAGCGAAAAGGCGGCGACGCGGAAAAGCAAATTCCTTCAGGAACTCATTAGAGAAGGCACACGGCCATGAATCGACGGGATATGATTTCATGGCTTGCTTTCGCGCTGCTTATTCTGTGGAGCAGCTGCGAAAAAATCGAGCCGCCGAGCCAACCGATAAGTTTGTCTTTGACGACCCAGCTCGAACTCCGTCAGGTCCGGCCGGGGCTCATTCTCGGCGCCAACCTGGGCTGCTGGGTTTCGGATACCAAACTGGGGACGCAGACTCAACAGCTGTTGGAACACCTCAAGCCGGCCGTGGCCCGGTTTCCTGGCGGGAACCTGAGCAACAATTTCTGCTGGACGACCCAACGGGTGAGCGACAACAATCACATCCATTGGGACGATTGGAACTGGGGTATTGATGTCTATGAATATCTGGCCTTTTTAAAATTCATCGGCTGTGTTCCCATGTTCTCGCTCAATCCGTTTGACCATACGATCGACGGCCAGGCCCACCGTGCGGCCGAGGAAGCAGCAGACCTGGCTCAGCTTTTTGTTGCGAACGGTTTTAGAGGAGCTTTCTATGAGGTCGGCAACGAGAACGATGGATCGTGGAATCCCATGCTGACCATCGAGGGCTACGCCGATGCGTTTGTCTCCCTCATCCGGGCTGTCAGGGCCGTCGATCCGTCCGCGAAGTCCATGGGTCCTGTCGTCTCTTCGTCTAATATCCAGTGGATCACAGGTTTTCTTGACGCTCTCCAGACCCGCGGAGAGCTCGAGCTCCTGGACTACCTCACCTATCACCATTATGGAGGTTGGATTGCCAACGACAACCAGAACAAGATCAACCTAAGAGATCCTCAACAGTTTGGAGAGGAGATCGATTCTATCCGAAACATACTCGCGGCCCACGGGGCGTCCTGGGTTAAAATCGCGATCACGGAGATGAATGCAGCCATCTGGGGCGAAGGCTGCGATAGGGACAAGTTCACGATCAACCAGGGGCTCTGGCTCGCCGACGCCCTCGGCACCTGCTTCTTGAAGGCCGACATCGCTAATGTCTGGATTCATCTCCATCCCGGCACCGATCCTCACTCGCTCATCGACGATCAGCCTGACCCGCCAGCGCCGACCCGAAATTACTGGCCAGTCTATCTGGCGGCCCAAACGCTGTCGGGCACGGACCCGTCCATACCCGTCTCTGTGCTCAAAACAACCTCGGATGTCTCCCCAGCGCTCCTGACATGGTATGGCGTGAGAAAAAGCGAAGGAAGTCTGGGTGTTCTCATCGTGAATAAGCAGGACAAAGACAAGGAAGCCGTCGTCGATCTCTCCTACTCTCCCTCATCCGCTGGAGGACAATTCATCAGCCGGAACGAATACGAAGCCCAAAGCGGTCCGAAGCGACTGACAGTCAGAATTGAAGGGAGCAAACTTCGTCTTACTCTCCGAGCTTCTTCTATCACAACCTTGGATATCAAATAGGACGACGCCGGAGATCGGGAAATCGCCATGACGATCCCTATCATGTCATTTAAAACAATACAACAATTCAGTGGGGCTATCAGACGCGAACTGGAGAACAACCTTGTTCCATTCTGGCTTGAAAAGGTAATGGATACAGAATATGGTGGATTTATCGGCCAGATGTCTAATGATGGAACGATTGACCACACTGCACCCAAGGGATTAATCCTGAACACCAGGCTGCTTTGGACATTTTCAGCCCTTTATCGATTTTATAAAGAAGCCCAGTTTGGTGAAATGGCTAAGCGTGCCTATGATTATCTTGAGACGCACTTTGTGGACCGTTCACATGGCGGAGCTTTTTGGCAAGTCGATTTCAAGGGACATCTTTTAGATGACAAGAAGAAGATCTACGGCCAGGCGTTCTATATCTACTCCCTGGCTAATTACTACCAAGCCTCCGGGAGTTTCTTGGCACTCCAATCCGCTAAGCACGTGTTCAAGCTGATTGAAATGCACAGTCATGACCAGACATACGGGGGGTATATCGAAGTCTGCAACCGGGACTGGTCTCTTGCCTCCGATTCGCGGCTCAGCGATAAGGATATGAACGAGAAGAAGTCCATGAACACCCACCTCCACTTGTTAGAAGCCTATAGCGATCTCTATCGCGTTTGGCCCAATACCCAGCTTCAGGAGCGTTTGAGGGAGCTTATCGACGTGTTCTGGAAGCGAATCGCAGACCCGGCCACGGGCCACCTGCATCATTTTTTTGATGAGACATGGCAACCCAAGTCAGCAGACTACACTTTTGGCCATGACATTGAGGCCAGTTGGCTGCTGTGCGAAGCCGCCGAAGTCCTCGGTGATCAGGATGTTGCCTCCCAGGCTCAGCGCCTGGCTCTGCGTTTGGCCCGAATGACTCTAGCCGAGGGGTTCGATGACGATGGCGGTCTGTGCTACCGTGGCGAAGCGGGGCAAGTTGTGGACCGGAACCGGGAATGGTGGCCGCAGGCCGAAAGCGTCGTAGGCTTTCTAAACGCCCACGAGCTATCCGGTGACCGATCATTCATCGAAGCGGCCCGCAAAGCGTGGATTTTCATTGAGAAACATTTTGTTAACAGGAAGCATGGAGATTGGTTCTGGCGGATTGACCCGGCTGGCCGTCCCGATCTGGCTGAGCCAAAGGTCTCTGAGTGGAAGGAACCCTATCATAGTGTGCGCGCCTGTTTGGAAGCAATCAAAAGACTCAAGCGTATTACATAGACAGAGTCTAATCTTTATAATAATATAAAAAGAAAAACATCAATGCAGGAAAACAAATACACCCAAAAAGTCAAGCAACTCTTGGCCGACCATAATGCCCTTATTGAACGGCCCAACAAGAAAGAAAGAGACACTAACTGTATCGTGGAGCGCTATCAATATCCTGTGCTCACAGCGGCCCACACTCCGGTTTTTTGGCGCTACGATCTTGACCCGGCTACAAACCCGCTTCTCTGCGAACGCATGGGAATCAACAGTGTTTTCAACGTCGGAGCCATTGAACTGGCCGGACGTATCTGCCTGGTGGCGCGGGTTGAAGGAGTAGATCGCAAGTCATTCTTTGCTGTGGCCGAGAGCAGCACCGGTATCGATCGGTTCCGATTCTGGGATTACCCCATCGAGATCCCTCCGGCTGACCCGGAGGAAACCAACATATATGATATGCGCCTGACAAAACATCAGGACGGCTGGATCTACGGTGTTTTTTGTGCTGAGCTTCATAACCCGGCGCAGCCGCAGGACCCCTCGGCGGCCGTCGCCCGCTGTGGGATCGCGCGCACCCGGGATTTGAAGGTGTGGGAGCGTCTGCCCGATCTCAAGACCCCGTCAGCCCAACAGCGCAACTGCGTTTTGCATCCGGAGTTCATCGACAGAATGTATGGCTTTTACACGCGACCTATGACCGAGTTCAAGGCCACGGGGACCGGCGAAGGAATCGGCTGGGGTCTGTGCAAGGATATCGAACAGCCAGAGATCACCAAAGAGGTGATTGTGGACCGCTGCATCTACCACACTATCACAGAGGGCAAAAATGGTCAGGGCCCTACTCCCATCAAGACCACAAAGGGCTGGCTCCATCTGGCTCACGGAGTGCGGGATACCGCGGCTGGCTATCGTTATGTATTGTACATGTTCCTGACCGACTTGAAGGAGCCATGGAAGGTGATCGCCAAACCCGGAGGGTATTTCATGGCTCCCCAAGGCGACGAGCGCGTAGGAGATGTCTCCAATGTGCTCTTTTCCAATGGCTGGGTCGCCCGCGATAATGGCGACGTGTTCATTTACTACGGGTCATCCGATACGCGAACCCACATCGCGACGAGTACGGTGGAAGGGCTGTTGGACTACGTAACTCACACGCCGCCGGACGCACTCCGTTCAAGCGAGTGCCTAAAGAATCGATCTGTTTTGATTAAGAAAAACCTCACCAATTCCTGGTGGAAATCACTCCTGCCAAGAAAATATCCAAACAAGAGCAACTTTAAAGAACGGTGATGTAACATGAAAGGATCAATTATTTGCTGGATTGCCTTTCTAATATTGGGGATCACTTTCTGCGCCAAGCGTGATCCTAATTCGACGAACAATCTCACCGACCCTCTGGCCACAGCCGAGACGAAGGCCCTTTATCGAAACTTGCATCAACTACCGCAAAAAGGTATCCTTTTCGGCCATCAAGATGCGCTTGCCTATGGCCTGGGATGGCAAGGCAACGCGGACGGGTTTAACAGCGACGTTTATCAGGTTTGTGGCAAGTTTCCGGCCGTCTTCGGCTGGGATCTCGGCCACATCGGCGAAGCCGGGAACATCGATGGCGTCCCGTTTGATCATATGAAGATCTGGATAGTGAAGGCCTACACAAAAGGCGGCATCAATACGATAAGCTGGCATACCCGCATTCCTGAAACAAATGAAAGCGCTTGGACTCAGAAGAGAGTCCTGTACCGCTTGCTGCCCGGTGGGGACCTGCACAAAGCCTATCTGGCTAAGCTGGATCTAGTTGCGGCCTTTCTGGCCGACCTGAAGGGTCCCGAGGGCGAGCTGGTCCCCGTCATTCTGCGAATTTTCCACGAACACAACGGCAGCTGGTTCTGGTGGGGCGCCAAGTGGTCGACGCCTCACGAATACAAACAGATTTGGCGCTTGACCATAGATTATTTGAGAAAGACCAAAGGCCTGCACAACATCATCACCGCCTACTCACCTGATCGTTATAAAGGCCGCAGGGAGTATCTCGAACGCTACCCCGGAGACGACTACGTCGATATTATCGCCCACGACAACTATCAGGATTTCGTGTCGATCAAGACAAAGACCCAGGCGCAAAAGTCGTTGGACATTCTGGTCTCATTGGCCCAGGAGCGGAACAAGGTTGCCGCCTTGAGCGAGACCGGTGTCAATGCCTCCGATGTCGCCAATGCAAGGTGGTGGACGGACGTCCTGCTTGAGATCATCAAAACCAGCCCCAAGGGCGGAAGCCTCGCCTGGGTTCTGGTCTGGCGGAACGCCCGTGTGGATCATTGCTTTGCCGCCTTCCCCGGGGCGCCGTGCGCCGAGAACTTTAAGGCCTTTGAACGTAATCCGTTCACTTTATTTATGGAAGACCTGCCGCCGATGTATAAATAAAAATATTGACCATAGGAGATAGGACCAGAATAGCAAATGTGACAATTCTCGCCTAATGAAAGGAGCTCGTATGGGCGCAGACAATAAAAAACTGTCTTTCTGGGAGAAGGCTGGGTACGGGTGCGGCGATTTGGCCTCCGTTTTATTCTGGCAGACCATCACAGCGTATCTTCTTTTCTTCTACACGGATGTATTCGGTCTGGCCGCGGCGGCTGCTGGAACCATGATTGGCATATCAAGAGTGCTGGATGCGTTCTTTGATGTCGGAATTGGGATGACGGCCGACCGCACAAACACAAGGTGGGGAAGGTTCAGACCATACTTGCTCTGGATGGCCGTTCCATTGGCGGCTATCGCGGTGCTCACCTTCTCAACGCCGGGATTCGGGCCAACGGGAAAACTCGTATACGCCTATGTCACGTTTATCCTTTTTATGTTCTTCTATTCGGCCATCAATATTCCCTATTCGTCGTTGCTGGGGGTGATTAGCGGCGACCCCAATGAACGAACGAGCGCCTCCTCGTTTAAGTTTATCGGCGCGTACTCGGCCGGATTCATTGTATCAGCCACGGCGCTCCCTTTTGCTAAGTACTTTGGAAACGGCAACGACGCCAAGGGCTGGCGCACAACAATGATGATTTATGGGGTTGTGGCAGTTGTTTTGTTCATTGTGACTTTCTTGTCAACTCGCGAACGCATCCAACCCATGGCTAAGGAAAAGACGTCCATCAGGCGAGACCTCAAAGATATCTCAAAAAACCTGCCGTGGATGATGTTGTTCGCTGTGACGATTCTTTTTATACTTTTCGTTTGCATCCGAATCAGTGTGACAGCACATTATTTTAAGTATTATGTCGGGGAACAACAGTTCACCTTCTTTGGCAGGATCTACACACTGGGCTTTGAATGGTTGGCCTCGGCCTTCATTGCCATCGGTCAGGGATTCGCAATATTGGGCGTTATTCTCGTTCCTATGTTTGCTCGACTGGTGGGCAAAAAGAAAGCGATGATTGCACTGTTCATTGCGGCGATGGTCAGCACGGGCTTATACTATTTTCTGAAACCTGGCCAATTGTTATGGATATTCGGTTTGCAAATGCTCGGCTCCCTGACGGGCGGCCCCATGTCCACCCTGTTGTGGGCCATGTACGCCGATACGGCGGATTATTCGGAATGGAAAACGGGCCGGAGGGCCACTGGCCTCACTTATTCAGCTTCTATCATGTCCCAAAAAATCGGATGGGCGATTGGAGCGGCGATTGCAGGCGGGCTACTTAACTATTTTGGTTTTCGGGCTAACGTAGCCCAGAACCTGGATGTCCTGAACGGCTTGAAAGCGATGATGAGCGTCATCCCGGTCGCCGCAGGAGTGGTGGGGTTGATTATTCTTCTCTTCTACCATCTGGATGAGCCGGCCATGAAAAAAATAAAGGAAGACCTTGATGCGCGTCGCGCTACGATAGCAGCCGCCGAGGCAAAATCATAATCTTATATTAGGATGCCTAGAAGGAGACGTCATGAAAAAGCATCTCGGATTATTTTTTTCGCTCATTTCTTTTTTCGTATGCAGCGAGATCATTTTCGCTCAAGGCATTCAAGTCAATGATTCGACAAAGATCTACAAATGGTATGAGGAGCCGTTTCGGCCCCATCAGCCATACAGTAAGAATGCCAAACTGCTTTCGCTAATACAGGTTAGAGGAAACAGGTTCGTTAACGCGTCAGGCGATACAATTCTCTTCCGCGGGCTCTCCATTGCCGATCCTGATAAAATTGAAGGACAGGGGCATTGGAATAAAGAACTCTTTGTGAGGATAAAAGAGCTTGGCGCAACGCTCGTTCGAATTCCGGTGCATCCCATAGCTTGGCGTGAAAGAACAGCCGAGAACTATCTCAAGCTGCTTGAGCAAGCCGTTGAATGGTGCACCGAGGAAGGTTTGTACGTCGATATTGATTGGCATTCCATCGGGAACCTCGAAGAAGGTCTTTTTCAGGATCGCTCGTATCAGACAACACTTCAAGAGACGTTCAATTTCTGGCGGACCATTGCTTGGCATTTCAGCGGCCACAATACCGTGGCTTTCTTCGAACTGTTCAACGAACCGGCCGACTATAACGGAAGGTTGGGGAGCCTGTCCTGGGATCAATGGAAAACAATCAATGAGCATTTGATAAGGTTGATAAGGGCGTACGGGGGCCAAACAATTCCGTTGGTTGCCGGATTTGATTGGGCCTATGATCTGACGCCTTTGCGGTATGCTCCAGTGAACGCAGAAGGAATCGGATATGTTACGCATCCTTATGCTCATAAGCGCACACCACCCTATGAGCTCAAATGGGAAGAAGACTTCGGCTTTGCCGCAGCAAAATTTCCAGTCCTTGCCACGGAGCTTGGTTTTGTGTTGAGTAATTGGCAGGATAACCTTGATTATGGAAAGGCGATTATTAAATATCTTGAAGGAAGAGGCATAGGCTGGGTCTGGTGGGTTTTTGATCCCGAGTGGAAACCAAACATGTTCGAATCATGGGAGACATTCAAATTGACTGGGAGCGGCGAGTTCTTTAAGCAAGCTGCGCATGGTGAAATAACAAAATAAGCGGGGCCTTATTTTTTAAGTATCAATTCATCGCCATCATATGATACAGATAAATTCGGTGCCTGTTCAAAGGAGAAAGGTTTGGTGGTATTTGCGTCAATCCAGACCACTTCGAAGGTTCGTTTATCTAGCATCCCGGCAAACCGGCCTTGACGTGCACCGATGGTCAAGGTTCCGGCATGCTCATCGTAAGTCAGAGGGATAAGGCTTAAAGCGCCCTTTTCGTAATTGTTATTCACGTTTTCGTCTTCATATAAGGTGAAAGATCCATTGGCGCCGGTATAAATGAACAAGCGAATCGGGTCGGCGGCCTTTTCAGTCGTGTATTGGATGGCTGGTCCAAAGGGGATTATTGAGCCTGTTTTTACAAAAACAGGAATGTCCGAATAAGGCGCTTCGGCTTGGATGGTTTGTCCGCCGGCATAAAACGTTCCCGTCCTAAGATCATACCAGCCGCAGCCGTCGGGTAGGTACACCGAGCGGGAACGGGCTTTATATTCGGTTACAGGGTTAATCAGAAGGGCGGGGCCGAACATGAACTGGTCGCCAATACTGAATACATTCCTGTCATCGCCGAAATCCATCACAAGCGCTCGCATGATTGTGTAGTCGTTATGTGTTACCATGCCAGTCAGCGAATATATATAAGGCATAAGACGGTAGCGGAGTCTGTCGTAGGCGAGCATTGCTCTATAAGCCGGATGGCTGTCCGGAGCGATATTGAACATCTCTCGAAACGGGAATTGGCCGTGCACCCTGAAGATGGGGCAGAATGTGCCGAACTGGAACCAGCGCGTGTTTAGCTCGCGCCATTCTTCGAGGTCTTCTCCCGTCGCATGTTCAAACCGCGGTTCGACGCCGAAACCTCCGATGTCCATCGTCCAGTAGGGAATTCCGGACAGGCAAAAGTTCAGGCCTGCCGGAATCTGGGCTTTCAAGTCATACCATCGCGTGGCAATATCACCGCTCCAGGTTGCGGCAGAGTATCGCTGCTGGCCGGCAAAAGCTGAACGGGTGAGAATGAAAACCCTTTGCCCGGGAGCAGCCCTGAGCTGTCCTTCATAAACATTTTTGCAGTTCATAAGGGAATACGTATTGAGATAACGGGAAGCTGAACCTAACGCCGTGGGACCCATTCGCAGGATTCTTTCGGCTTCGGATAGATTAGAGTGAATGTCCGGTTCGGTTGCGTCCAGCCACCAGGCGTCAAACCCCCTGTTGAAGAGTTTATTTTCAATCTGTTTCCAGAACAGTTCGCCGGCCTCTTTGCTGTAGGGATCATAAAAAGTTGAGACATAACCGGGTCCCACCCAGTCCTTTTGCTGCTTTTCGATGTTGCGCATGTAAAGCCAGCCCTTTTCCTTAAACCGGTTGTAATTTTCCGTCCCGACATAGAATTTCGGCCAGACCGAGATCATAATTCTGCAGTTAAGTTCCTCATGAAATCTTTTGACCATGCCGTCCGGGTCGGGGTAACGTTCGGGATCGAAATCGTGATCGCCCCATCGACCTTCCTCCCAGTAAAACCAATCTTGGACGATATTATCCAAAGGGATTTGACGTTTGCGAAATTCCTGGACAACCGATAGCAGTTCAGCCTGGGTTTTATATCGTTCGCGGCACTGCCAGAAACCCAACGCCCATTTTGGCATCATCGGAGCCTTGCCGGTGATTTGACGATAGCCCCGGATGAGGTCATCGGCATCGTCACCGTAGATGAAATAGTAGTCGATCTGGTCGGCGACCTCGGAATAAAGAGAGAGTTCGTCCTTCTCATCCCGATCTTCCGGAGGGAGATATTTTACTCCGATGTATCCGCCTGATGGGATCCACTCGATTTTGATCGGATAGCGTTGGCCCGCCTCCATCGACAGCCGAACGATATGCGTCCAGGGCAGCCAGTTCTGCCGCCAGGAGTCAACGACCAGTTTATTGTTCAACCACATTTTGACATAACTCGAGCTGTAAAGTCTTATCTTGTAGAGGCCGGCCTGGTCCGCCTGCAATTCTCCACTCCATCTGACGCTGCCACCATTGATGTCGAATCCCTGAGGATAGCCGCCGGTTTCCGCCAGGTTTTCGTGAGCTATAAAAGATTCGGTTCGGGAGGTCATCACATCGGTAAAGTCCTTCGTGCGGAAATATTCAGCTGTCAAACCACCTTTCCGGCCCTCGTTATCATAGATCGTCATGGATGACAACGGCCGATAGTCACGGATGTCGCCGAATTTAGTGCGCGAATTGTTATCCCACAGAATTGCATAATTTCTGCTTGAAACCAGAAACGGTACAGCCACTTCCATATTGGACTGCGAAAGGTCGACGTCGTGTCCCTTGTAGTTCATGATACTGTTTTGGTGCTGGCCGAGTCCGTAAAAGGCTTCGTCCGGAGGCGAATTGAAAATCTGTCGGATATGCCAGGTCTTTTCGCCCATGACCCTGGCTGGGGTCATGACCTTGCCTCCGCCGGATTTTTCTTGGAGAATCGGACGCCCGGCATTGTCGTAGAAGGAGATTTCACCAGTGAGCCCTGAGACTTCAGCAACAATTTTTGATGTCGATATGCGGACAGTGTTGTTGTGCTCGCGAACGGAAAAAGCAGGCGCTAGCCGGCTTGCTGGCTGGACCATAAGGCTGGCCCTGGAGGAAAATTTATTTGTGGGCGATGCGGTCACGTGAATTATATCTTGAGAGCAAACCTGTATTTTTATCAAATGGGGGTCGGTTTCCCTGTGCTGTTTCGGCTTAATCACGGCGCCGTCGGAGAGTCTTCTCAGAGCGGTGTTTGAGCAAGCGGCCGTTGAAACCGCAACAAAGGCAAATAGGATTTGCCATTTTTTGAAAGCCATATCATTCTCCTGACAGAAAAGAGAAACTATCAAGAATGGTAATGCGACCCCCTCTATCCCATCATCACCCTTACCTGATGCTCCTTATCGTCAGACAGGATCGGGATCACGGATCCGGAGAGCCGGAGACCGTCCATCTCGACTGTCTTCACTCCTTTGCTGACATGATTTGGATTCTCCACGGTGATGACATATACGGCATTTCGGAAAGTCCGGCGTATCGTGAATGAACTCCATGCTTTGGGGATGCAGGGATCAACACGAAGCCCATCGTATTCGGGACGGATTCCCAGGACGTGCTGAGAAATAGCCACAAAAGACCAGGCCGCCGTGCCGGTAAGCCAAGAGTTCTTTCCTTCACCAGGGGTCGGCGCGTCCGGACCGGCTGTCACCTGGCTGTAGACGTAGGGTTCGGCTCTGTAAATTTCGATTTGACTCTCCTTGGTGGGCGGACAGATGCTCATATAATATTCAAAGGCTTGATCTCCCCGACCCAGCAGAGTTTCAGCGATCTGAATCCAGGTGTTATTGTGGGTGAAGATTCCCGCGTTCTCCTTGTATCCCGGCGGATAACTGCTGATTTCCCCTAAATTGAGATGGTAAGTCTGATAAGCCGGCTGCTGAAGAATGATCCCGTTGGGAGTGGCCAGATATTTCCGGACGCTCTCGAGCGCTTTCTTGGCATAACCGTTCTCAAAACCGGCCCCTCCCAGGATGCACCAGCCCTGGCTCTCGATGAAGATCTTTCCTTCCTCGTTTTCACGGGAGCCGATCGGGCGGCCGTCGGCATCGTAGGCCCGCAAAAACCATTCTCCGTCCCAGCCGTGGTCATAGATTGCCTGCCGCATGGCTTCCGCCTGCTTTTGGATCGCCTTGGCCTTTCCTTCCTGTTTAAGCTGGAGATATATTGCTGCCATTTCCTCGCAGGCCTTGCAGAAGAGTCCGGCGATCATCACAGATTCGGCCTTTGTCCCCTGCTCGATATCTCCGCTTGTCTGGAAGCTCTCCCCTGGTGTTGTGGAAAAACAGTTGAGGTTCAGGCAGTCGTTCCAGTCCGCATGTCCGATGAGCGGCAGGCTGTGCGGACCGCGGTGATCCAGCGTGTATCGGAGAGAGATTTCCAAATGCTCCATCAGGGGAGCGTCATTCTTCAGATCGGCATAGCCGATCTTCTCATCGAGGATGGTCAAATCGCCCGTCTCTTTCAGATAGGCCGCTGTTGAAAGGATCAGCCACAGGGGATCGTCGTTGAATCCGCCTCCGATGTCAGTGTTTCCCTTTTTTGTCAAGATCTGATACTGATGGAAACAGGTGCCGTCTGATAACTGGGTAGCGGCCAAGTCGAGAATGCGCTGCCTGGCCCGCTGGGGAATCATATGGACAAACCCGAGTATATCCTGGTTGCTATCCCTGTACCCAATGCCCCGGCTGATGCCCGACTCGTAAAAAGAGGCCGATCGGGACAAGTTAAAGTTCGTCATGCATTGGTACTGATTCCACACATTGACCATCCGGTTGACAACAGGATCTTTGCTTTGGACCTGGCAAATGGAAAGGATTTTTTCCCAATGACTGTTCAGCGCCTCAAAGGCTTTGGTCACGGCCTCCTTTTCCTTAAAATGCCTAAACACAAACTCAAATTCCTGTTTATTGGCCGTGTGACGTTGCACAAACTTTGATTCAGGCGGATTTTCTGCATAACCGAGCAGGAAAAAAAACCGCCTTTCTTCGCCTGGCGCCAAGTTGAGATCGACCTGGTGAACGCCCATAGGAGCCCAGCCGTGAGCAATGCTGTTGCGGCAGGCACCCTGCATCACGGCCAGAGGAGCATCCCATCCGTCATGCAGACCGACAAATGCGTCCCGGCTTGTGTCGAATCCGGATGTGGGGGAACTCGAGGCGAAATAGGCATAGTGGTTGCGTCTCTCCCTGTATTCCGTAACGTGAAAGATGGCCGGACTTTCGATTTCCACCTCCCCGATGGAAAAATTGCGCTGAAAGTTGGTCATATCACTAAAGGCGTCCCAGAGACACCACTCGATGCTTCCCCACAACCGGACGGACTTGTTTTTTGCTGAACGATTGCGGATGCAGACATCCCACACCTCTGTCCTGAATCCAACGGGGACGAAGTAAGTAATTTCAACCTCCAGATCATTTTTCGACCCCTTGATGCGCGTATACCCGAGTCCATGGCGGCATTCGTATGTATCCAGCTCTGTGCGCGTGGGTTTCCACATGGGATTCCAGACCGTTTCTCCGTCCCGGATGTACACATAGCGCCCGTTGCTATCCATGGGCACATCGTTATAGCGGTAGCGCGTCAGCCGGCACAAGCGCGCATCCCGGAAAAAAGAGTAACCGCCAGCTGTGTTGGATATGATACCGAAAAATTGCTCACATCCAAGATAGTTGATCCAAGGAAGCGGAGTATCCGGCCGGGTGATCACATATTCCTTGTGGGCATCATCAAAAAAACCGTATTTCATAAGTCTTTTATTCTCCTTAGCTTGTGTGATTTAAAAAGAGGCCTCCGCATGTCGGACCCTCTCAGCCCATCACCACCAGGACCTCATTCCTGTCATTCAACCTTTCAAAAGGAATGAAATTAGACGGCAACGTCTCGCCGTTCAAAACGACGTGCCGGACGCCTTTTTGCACTCCTTTCTCATTCCGGACACGGATACTGAGCCACCGCTTGCGGAACCGACGCTCTACAGAAAACGATTTCCATGATGAAGGAATACAGGGATCGAGGCGCAGCCCCTGATACTCGGGCCGGATTCCCAAAATATAGTTCGTGGCGGCATGATAAGCCCAGGCTGCGGTCCCGGTAAGCCACGGCAGCCGGGACGCCCCGAAACGGGGACTGTATTTGCTGTGGGTGAACTGAGAGTAAACATAGGGCTCAATCTGCCGGATCTCGGCCCGGTCATTATACGCCGCCGGCATGAAGGCGCGGAAATACTGGTACGCCTGGTTGCCATGGCCCAGCATTGTCTCGGCGATAATGGCCCATCCCTGGGTGTGGCAGAAGATGGAACCGTTCTCCTTCATCCCCTTGTTGAAGAGGGGCGCCTTGACCACCCGAAGGTCGGCTTTTTCATAGGGTGGGTCGATGATCATGATCCCGGATTCCGTGGCCAGACGCTCCCGCACAGCTTTCATCACCATCTCCGCTTTTTCAGGCGACGCATGGCCGCTGAGCACGGCCCAGGACTGGGGATTGAGCCACAAACTCCCCTCTTCGTTTTCTTTGGAGCCGTACTTTAAACCGTCATACCGGAAGGCCCGCAGGTACCATTCTCCGTCCCAGGTG
This sequence comes from uncultured Eubacteriales bacterium, assembly GCA_964580435.1. GTDB lineage: Bacteria > Acidobacteriota > Aminicenantia > Aminicenantales > UBA8522 > CAZKEW01. The sequence continues at coordinate 3,785 of CAZOKP010000021.1, read as the reverse complement.
TGGGTCTCGATGTTTCGGTCAAGAATGGCGAGTTTTTCCCTGGCCCACTGGACTTCTTTAGGCTGATTCAGCATCTCGCATATCTCGACATAGGTCTTGAGCGCGTACCGGACCTGAAAAGCAACAAACACCGTCTCCCCGCAGTGCCCCAACACAAGGCAGTCGTTCCAGTCCGCGGCCAGTCCGCAGGGTAGGCCATGGATGCCGCTGCGCTCCAGGTTGAATTCGATGGCCCTGCGCATGTGACCCAGCACAGTGGCCTCACCCTCGTCGGCATACGGAAGAACTTTTTGGTAAAAGGCGATGTCGCCCGTCTCCTGGACGTAGGCGGGTATGGTGTTGAAAAGCCAGAGGCAGTCGTCAGAACGGTATTCTTCCTCTTGGGGAGGTTTCTCCTGTCCAGGCTGGTGTGCAAACGGCTTCACAAGCGGCATGGCTCCGCCCGTCGAAACCTGGCCGGTCAGCATCAGTTCGAGACGCTTGCCGGCCTCTTCAGGAATGGTCGGCAGAACTCCGAGGAGATCCTGAACCGTGTCCCGGTATCCGAGTCCGTCCCGTTCGCCGCTGTAGACCAAACTGGCAGCCCGCGACCAGGCGTAGGTGATGAGGCAGTTGAAGGGATTCCACATGTTCATCATGCTGTTGAATTCAGGGTCGGGCGTCTTAACCGACATCCCCTCCAGCCGGCGGTGCCAGAATGCCTTCAAGGCATGGAACGCTGCCCGGGCCTTGGCCGGGCCGTCGAATTCCTTCACCGCGGCCTTTCCCTCGCGTCCCGCCTTGCCGATGCCCATGAGCACCACGAATTCTTTTGCTTCTCCGGGCTGGAGCTCCATGTCTACCTGCAGGACGCCGCAACCGTTGTCGCCGACGGCGATGGAATTGGCGCATTGTCCCTTTTCTACGACAAGGGGATTGGCATAGGTCCGGTAAGGCCCCAAAAACTTCTCTCGATCCGTGTCAAACCCTCTGACCTCAGCACCTCCCACCGCCATAAAGGTGTGCCGGTTCTGGTCGTGGTTCTCGAAGTCTTCCTCCATATCGGGGAGAGAGACGTTGATGCCCTGGTCGATGATCTGATCCACCACATCCATTCGCAGGATGAACTGGGTGTACTGGAGGTTGAAGGAATCCTGCCAGACGTGCCAGTTGTTGCTGTATTCCACAAAAGTGAAGAGACGCAGGTTGCGTTTTTTCGGGCTGTTGTTGGTGGTCCGGACGAGCCAACATTCGAAACGGCGGCCTAAGGGTACGAAGTAGGTCGTTTCGGTTTCGATCTGCGCATACTCGGATCGTATGACGGAATAAGCCGTGCCGTGGCGGCAGACGGACTTGTATTGATCCAGCGGCTTGCCCACCGGCTGCCACGAAGCGGACCAATAATCCTTGCTTTCTTGATCGTGAATATAAATGTATCGGCCAGGTTGATCCATGGGAACGGCATTGAAGCGCAGCCTCACAAACCGGCCCTGCGCGGCGGAATGAAAAAAACTATACCCGCCGGCGTTATTGGTGATGATGGCGCCGTATTCCGTGGAGCCGAGGTAGTTACTCCATGATCTCGGTGTGTCGGGCCGCTCGATCACATACTCTTTGTTGGCATCATCAAAATATCCGAATTTCATGATTATTCCCTCATTTTTATGATCATTAAGCTTTATAACCGATCGTACCAGCTTTTTTTCAGAATCAGCGAAGAAATCAACAGAATGACAGCTGCTCCGATGACAGGCATCTGTTCTTTGATGACGATGTATATGGGCAAAGCGACCAGGCAGGTCTGCCATACGATACCGACAGCGACATTGAACGCATCGCGTCTGAAGTTCGCATCGGACACGAATTTCGGATCATCCTTCACCACCTTATCATGAATCGGCTTCCAGAATCCCCATGGCTGCACGTTTTTATAGAACGCTTTCAGGATAGCATCGTCTTCAGGCGCGGCGAGCAGTGTGCCGAGAATACAGCCGATGGTGGACAGCACCAGGATAAAGGGGAATGAATAAAGGGCGTACAAATTCTTCGCCAGGTTGGGAAACATCCAGACGTAAAGGAACGGAAATTTGGAGAGGACGAGCGCCGACCCGATACCCGTGGCCATGCCCCAGAAATAGCCGTATCCGTTGAAACGCCACCAGTACCATTTGAGCACGTTTGCCGCCGTATACCCGCCCCACAACGCGGAGACGATCCACTGGGTCACCTGGTTGATGTCCCTGGCGTGCAGCCCGAAGAAGATGCCGACGATCACGAATGCAAATGATACAATGTAGCTCATGAAGATCAACCGACGCCTTCCGGCGTTCGGGTTGATATACCGTTTGTAAATATCATTCACCACATAAGCAGGCGCCGCGTTAACCGTGGCCGCGAACGTGGACATGAATGCGGCCAGCAGGCCGGCCAGCACAAGGCCCAAAAGTCCGGCCGGGACAAAACGGCTGAGAGCGTAGGGGAGAATCTGCTCGAAATCAAGGTTGGCCCCCATAGCGTTGAGCTGGGGACCAAAGAACACGAGCGCGAGCACCGTGAAACCGGTGATCATGAGATAGCGGGGGAAAAACAAACAGATCGAGACAAACCAACTCATTTTGGACGCTTCCTTGGGATTCCTGGTGGCAAGAATCCGCTGCATGTCGTAGTTCGGCGCCGGCCCGGCCAGGCTCACGAGGAAGCCCTTGAACAGCATGAGCATGAAGAAAATAGAGAACAGGGAATAACCGTCTTCCGCGATCTTGGTATTCACGGACTGGATCCAATTCGACCAGTCCAGGTTTAGATTCCAGCCAAAAAAGATATTCTTCCAGCCCGCAGGGACAGCCGCGGAGATCGCGGCGCGCGAGGTTTGCGACATCGCTATAAATGCAATAGCTATGCTCGATACCGTCATGATCACAAACTGAAGAATCTCCGTCAGGACGACGCTGTACATGCCGCCGACCACGACATAGATGGCCGTGATGAACATGAGGATCGTGGCGTAAGTGTTCGCCGACAAATTCCACGGGAGGAACAGGGCGGCGAACTTGCCCACTCCGGCGAAATCGTAGGCAATGAATCCGATCACGCTGATCAGAGCGAAGACCACTACGCTAATATGGGCGAGCCTCGCTCCCATGCTTGTGCCGAAACGGGTTTGAATCCACTCCGCGCCGGTGAGGACGTTCGAACGGCGCATCCATTTAGACATGTACACCATAAGAAACACCTGATTAAACACCGGCCATAGCCAGGGGATCCACACGGCCTTCAGTCCGTACACAAACGTGATATAGACGAGCCACATGGTTCCTGTGATGTCGAACATGCCCGATGCATTTGATACACCGAGGATCCAATAAGGAAGCCCTTTGTCAGCTAAAAAGTAGGAATCCAAGCCCTTAGACGCCCTCTTGGTCAAGACGAACCCAATAGCCACTGTCAAGGTCAGATAGCCGAAAATGATGCTGACGTCGATCAGTCCCAATTTCATGGCCTGTCCTCATTATTTTTATTATCAGGAAAAATATTCCTATTCCCAAATTTGAGCGCTACTGCCCTCTTGCGCTTTGTATCTTCGGCCTTGTAGACAACTCCCCTCCCGGCGGCACCGATTTTCTCTAGAATTTGATAATGCGAGATCGTCCTGCCGATCATATTTTTCATCCCCAGGCTGGGAGTTGAGAAAAGAAACTCATTTTTTGAAACCTTCAGAGATGGCGCCCTTAGAGTCCGAAGTTTCGGCATGCAGCACGTAAAAAGAATACGGAAGAAAGACGAAGATTGTCAAGGTAGCGAAGTAA